>CALHCB010000120.1 GCA_937930695.1 uncultured Acidimicrobiales bacterium
CATGACGAGGTTGTAGCCCAGTTCAGCTCGAACCAGGGAAGGCCCGACGGCCAGCCCGCGCTGGTTCCCACTCGATCCGGAGCTCTTCGGGTTCTGAACCCAGATCGATCAAAACCTCCGCGGACTCCGCAAATTCAACAACCATCGGCTGCCCACCGGGTCGCACAATCGACACCTCCCGGAGTGAGCGTCCGTCTGGTGTGGATGGTGGACGATGAAGCCGCAGACGCTCCGACGTTCCCAAATCCATGACCATGGAAGTGACGCCGCCGAGGTCGATCGTGGCGCCGTCAGCCAGCTCTACCGGGGCATTCCGGCCGGCCTTTGTGAGCACACCTTGCAAGGTGAGTCGACGCTCGCCTTCCAGCAGATGGAGCTCGGCAAGACCATTCTCAGAGGCCGACGGTTCGATCTCCACATGCCGGACCGAATGGAAGCGACCGGTCTGCCATGCCCGAACCGAGATCACAATGCTGAAGGAGAGCGCAACGAGTGCGGCGCCCCGAAGCAGCGGCCCGTCAAAGATCATCAGCGCATGAAGCGTGAGGCCGACAAAGCACCACGCCCCGACGATGACCGACAACAGCTTGCTCCGCGCGGACGGTTGCGCTCGGGTCGATGAGCGCGATCCTCGTCGCCGGGCGGCGAGCGCAGCCAAGGCGGGTACGAGGAAGGCCGCTATCGGGTCCAAAAGCGCCCCGACCAGACCGAACAACTCGGTCAGTGCATCGAACTCGACGGCGAGAAAGGTCACGCCGAGACCAAGACAGATCAAGCTCGGACCAGGAGCGAGACGCTGAAGGCCCGAACGTCCGAACCACTGACCGAATTGATTTCGTGTGCCAATGGCGTGCTGGGCCGCCGCCATTCCCAACGCCAGAACGGCGTACACGCTCGCCAAGATCTGGACAGACAACCCCGCCACGGTCGCCAGCGGACCAATGCCAGTGCCTTGCGCCTCGAGCAACGCGGGACGACCGGCCGCTCCCGATACCACTACAGAGAATCCGATGCTCAACACCAACACGGCGACCAACGCCAACCCCGCGCCGCGCCGGAGCGATCGCCCGGTTGGTTCGCGGGGCAAGACGTACTTCGACGCGTTGAGCAGTCCAACCAAACCAGAGAACACCGCCACGCCGAATCCGAACATCACGCCAAGATCATCTTGGAAGCGCCCGTCGCTGAAGATGGAATCACCGCCGCTGACATTCTCGGTGTTCGCGTAGAGCAAGCCGATCCCGATCAGTCCGAGAACCAACAGGATGTTCACCCCACCGATGGCAACGCTCACCGCGACCGTGGCATCGAGCGAAGGGCGGCGCATCAGCCAGCCGATCAGCACGATCAACAGACATCCCCAAAGCCACCCCGGCACAGGCGTGACGGCACCCAGCACCGATCCGAAGCCATAGGTGTAGGCGATCAGGAAGGTCGCCATCACGCCGACCATCGACCCACCAACCGCCCTTGCCGCCGTCGGGCCGAGGTATTCACCCGCGAGTCCGCTCAGCGTGCCGCTCGAATTCGCTCGGGCCGAGGTCCTCACCAATGCATCGACCATCAGACTCATGGCGAAGTACGTGGCAACGCACGGAACACCAAGAAGAACGACGACTGCCCATGGGTCGAACCGAGCCAGCGCGACCGGAGCGGCAAGGAGCCCAGCACCAAGCACACCGGTGAGCACAATGCAGAACGACAACAAGGTCGGCGACAGCCGCTCAAACCGTCCGGCGAGTCCGCTCCACAGCCACTGAACTCTGGTCGATCGGTTGAGTGTTCCCGTCAAGGAGTCGCGGGGAGACCGACCCGTTCGCCGCAAAACCTCAGCGCCGAACCTCTCGTCGTCGACATCGAACGCCGAACGAATCCCGGGAACCTTCCCAAACGGAAGGTCGTATTTCTCGGTGAGAAGCTCGAACAGGGCCGCCCGAGTCGTGATGTTCCGAGGAACAAGCTCCGCCCAACCATTGGCGTGTTGCTCGATCTGGGGTCCCGTGACCGTCGAACTTGGGTTTTGCCGGTCTTCTTCTGTTTCACGATCCGACAGCGCAGCGAGGTACCCACCGCTGTGGGTTCCATAGCCGACAGCTGAGGTTTCGGCGCCCGCTCCTGCCTCCCTCGATGCTCGCAACAAGCCACGGACTCGCCGCTCGATCGCCAACAACGTCATGGCGGATCGTCGGCCGCCCATTTCCCCGCCGAGGAGCTGATCGCGCAGACCCGAGTGTTCTTGAGGATCGCGCTTGTTCGACGAAGTCGACCGATCTTGCGGCTGTTCGCCCGACGCCATCTTTCCCCCAGTAAAGGTCGGCCCCTAGTCGGCCACACGACCGGTGGTACCGTACACGCTCGCTCGGTTTGAGGACGGCTCGACGAGCCAAAGACCACCAACCGGGAAGGACGAAATCGAGTGACCAAGATGATCTCGATTCACTCGTTTCGAGGCGGCACCGGCAAATCGACGATTACCGCAAACCTCGCGACCACGCTGGCCCACTCTGGCAAGCGGGTAGCCATTGTCGACACCGATATCCAGTCACCTGGCGTGCACATCTTGTTCGGTCTCTCCGGCGATCGAGAAGGCCTGTCGCTGAACGATTTCGTGTGGGGAGACGCTGAGCTGCGCGATGCGGCAATCGACGTGACGCCGCCGACGTCACCTCAGGCCCACAACGACGCGGACAATCCGTCGGGAGTAGTTTTCCTCGTGCCCGCCTCCAGTAGAGCGTCCGACATCACCGATGCACTTCGGGACGGCTATGACCCGCAACGGCTCGTCGAGGGGCTGCGATCTCTCTGCATCGATCTCGAACTCGACATCCTGCTCATCGATACTCATCCGGGTCTCAACGAGGAGACACTTCTTGCGCTGATCATCTCCGAGTTGGTGATCATCGTGCTTCGTCCCGACCAGCAAGACTTCGAGGGCACGGGCATCGCTGTCGAGATTGCTCGTCAGCTCGACGTTCCAGATCTACGACTGCTCGTGAACAAGGCCCCGCGATCGCTCGACTCAAACAAGCTGGGCAACCAAGTTGCCGAGGCATACGGCCTCGAAGTGCTCGCCGTGTTTTCTCACGAGGATGACATCATGGAGCTTGCAAGCGAAGGCGTGCTCATCAACCGAAACCCTGATCACGAACTTGCCCAACGGTTCGTTCAGCTGGCAAACGACATCAGCTGACCACATCGGCATACTGCGTTCATGGCCGACCCCTACGTGGCACCTCCCGAGATCGTCAAGATGCCAAAGATCGAGCTCCACGTTCACCTCGAAGGTTCGATGTCAGTCGCCACCGTGCAAGCCCTCACCGCAAAGCACGACGCCGACCCGAGCTCGGTCTGGCCCGGTGGTTTTCCCACGCACTTTTCGTTCGATGGCTTTCCTGATTTCGCAGCCCAGTTCTTCTACGGTTTGTCGTTGCTGCGTTCGGGAGAGGATCTGGTCACGGTCGCCGAGGATCTGGCCCGATCGATGGCTTCTCAGAACGTTCGGTACGCCGAGGTCACGACAACCGCCTTCACGCACTTCATGGCGCGCGACGACCGCCCCGGTATGTCCCCTCACGAGTATCGAGACGGTCTGAACGAAGGGCGACGACGAGCCGCGTCCCATGGCGTCGATATGAACTGGGTCATCGACATTCCGCGAGATATCGAGACACCCGACAGCACCGTCACGATCGATTACCTCGAAAGCGGTCAAACACCGGACGGACTCGTGGCCATCGGTCTGGGCGGCTATGAAGTTGGCTTTCCCGCCCTGCCCTATGCCCCGCACTTTCAACGTGCGCAGGCCATCGGACTCCACTCGGTCCCCCACGCTGGCGAGACCGAAGGGGCGCAGAGCGTTCGGTCGGCCATGGACGATCTCGGGGCCGAACGGGTCGGGCACGGTGTCCGTTGCTTGGAGGATCCCGACCTCGTTCGCGAACTCGTCGACCGGGGGATCATGCTCGAGGTTTGTCCAACGTCAAATGATCTGTTGCAGGTGATTGAGACACTCGAGAATCATCCTCTGCCTCAACTCGTCGACGCCGGTCTTCGCGTGTGCATCAACACCGACGATCCGGGATGGTTCGACACCGATCTCACGACCGAACTCGCGATCGCGACCGAGCTGCTGGGCGTCTCGTTCGAGGATCACGTTGCGATGCAACGCGATGCGATCTCGGCGTCGTTCGCCAGCGCCGACCAAAAGGTCGCGTTGCGCAACGAACTCTCTTCGCTCTGATCCTTCGCGCTCAGTGCACTGACGAGACGGCCGATGGGAGGGCCGCCGCATCAGGAGTAGAGCCATGCTCACCCAAGAAGCCACGTTCGTCATGCCCACCAGCGAGGGCCTCGATCGCCTTCGCCAGATCGCTGATCCTCTTGCCGATGACGCCGTCGCGCAGTACTTCGGCGAGGCAGAAACCGTCGATCCTGGCTCGCTCTTTGGGCAACTCGCACGCCACACCTCCCTGCCACCCGAAGAACAGGTCCCTGCCATCCGGGACTTCCTGTCCACCGCGGCCCAACCCCCAGCGTTCCTCGACGAAGCCAAACTGGAACGGGGACAAGACTTCTTCAACCTGTGGGCCTCACATCATTTCTCCGCGATGTACCTCTCATCGCTCCCCAGCGCGTACGCCGCGGCCAAGGGTGTGCAGGTTCTCCACCTCACTGCTCGGCTACGAACCGACACTGAACGGCGGTTGAACGAAACCGCCCAGTTTCTCATGGACGTTTCCGCCCCGGGCTCGTTCGCCCCCGGCGGCGTGGCCATCGATCGGATTCTCCACATCCGTTTGATGCACGCAGCCGTTCGTTGGCTCATCGCCAATGATCCGACTATTGAACACACTGAAGATGCCAAGCCGCCCAGGGAGCGCTCCGACACCTTCGTCTGGAGTGATTCGTGGGGTCTACCCGCGAACCAGGAAGATCTTGCCGGAACGCTCCTCACCTTCACCGTCGCGGTGTACGACGTGTTCGACCGCAGCGGTGTCGACTACACGACCGAACAAATCGAAGATCATCTCCACCTCTGGAGAGTCATCGCCCACCATCTCGGTATCCATCACGAGATTACGCCGCGTACCCGACCACAGTCAGCGGATCTCCGTGACCTCATTTGGCGACGCCAACACGCGCCAAGTGCTGCGGGGGTCGCCATGACAACAGCGCTTCTCGATCAGGCTCACGAACATGTTCCCCACGAAGCTTGGCCGCTGATTCCAGCGGCGTTCCGTTACTTCCTGGGCGACGAAATCGCCGACATGATCGAGATTCCTCCGTCGAATCGAACCGTCGAGCTTCTCGAACCCCTGGCACGACTTACCCGATTCACAACGCAGGGAAAGCAATCACACGAGGCACACCAGTGGTTCTCCGAGCACTTTGGTCGCTGGATGCTGAATGCCGTGCTCGCCCATATGCGCGGCGGGGACCGACCGTCGTTTGCCATCCCCACCCACTTGGCGGCCGAACTTGCCCCCGAGCTGGGCGACCAGGACCGACGAGCCGATTAGACCGAATCGGGAACCCGTCCGCCCGCCATCGCTCGGAGTTGATCGTCCGAGAACGGCGCATCGCCGAGGGTCGCGCACTGTTGGCGACTCCGAAAGAGATTCACGATGTAGCCCATGCGTTGATGCAGGTCAGCCCAATCGGCTGCGCCCGATTCAACGGCGGTTCCGTTTGTCGGATCCCATGCGACGAGGAGTTCGGCGAGTTCGGGTTGGGACACCTCGACGAGTGCATCAGGGAACCGTCGACCATCCGGAAGCCGAGGCACATCACGAGCAAGCTTCAGCGTCTCGCCCGGGACGTCCAGCGTCATCAACAACCGCGTGGCCAGATGCTCCCAGACAAGCTCCGCATGACAGAGCGAGTGCTCGACCGCGGCATCCACGATCCGATGAACGAACGAGGCAGGGAGGTGGCGTTCACATTCGGCCTCAACGCGCTCGGCGACATCGATCACGCACGCATCCAAGCTGAGCGCTATGTCCTGTTGCAGCTTCTGCTGCTCATGCAGCACCGCCGAGATGTTGGCCGCCAGAACGAGCTCCGCCCGAATCTTGAGGTCCGTTTCAAGAATGGCTAGGTAGTAGAGCCGGAATGCCCGGCGGACGAGTGGCTCCACTGGCTCAATCGGTACGCCGATCTCGTCGAGTACCTCCTCCAGCGTTTCACGCGCCGGGGTATCGAGTTCGAACCGTTCGATGAATCGGACGAAGATCGGCGCGAGTTCGGCAAAGACCAGCGTGTTGCCGTGAGCGATGTGAGTCGAAACTTGCTCCACCGACTCAGCGGCGAGGGCGTTCACGTGCGAGCCAGCATCCCGCAGAACCGCGGTGAGCGGTGCGGGAAGTTCCTCACTGCGGATCGAAACGCCCGCCGTGTTCGAGGCCCAAACCGCAAAGCTGCACCAGCTGTGGTCAACCCCCAACTGCAACGAGAGCCGTCGGCCAAGATCTGCATAGGTCTGGGTGATCCAGAGGTTGCGGAGGCACGGATCCTCGATCGCAAGGATGGTGCGAACCGACGGCCGAGGGACCGAGGCGTTCGAATCGGTTCGTGCTTCAGCACGATCGTTTCCAGGACGGGCGATGAGTTCCACCTGCTGTGCATCGTCGCTGAATTGCGCTCGGTTGAGCGACGATGAGCGGCGCTCTTGTCGACGCGAACTTCAAAGTGGCACGGGTGTGCCGATGAGAAAGGTGTTGCAAGCCTTCCCTAATGCCGCTCGGGACGTCACAACTCATGATTGAGCCACCACGCGATTCGTTCGCGATGGACCTACTTCGGAACATTCCGCACTTCGTTGTTCGCGACCGTTTCGTGGTCGCAACGAGCCCAGCGCTCGACGACGAACTCGGACACGACATGAGTTCGATACTCGGCGTTGCCCTTGCAGACATCGGGCGCCCGCTCGACGACACGCAATTCGAGCGGCTGGTGTCGGGCGACGACATCATGCGCGTTCGACTCAGCGTGGCCCTGCGGGACGTTCCGATTCGCCTTCGCATGCTCGGTTCGACGAATGAGGGGGTGGTGATCGAAGTACGAAGCCTCGCCCATGAATATCGGCTCGAGTCGCTCCTTCGCCGCAGCGACTACGGCCATATGGTCCTTCGTCCATCGATCGAACTCGAATGGTCGATGACCTCGAACGCCTTGGCCTCGGTCTTCCCTGGGGATGACCCAATGAAATGGGTTGAACTGATGGATCCCGATGACATGCAGGTGCTGGGAACCGCCATCGCAGAAGTTGGCGCTGACCCCAATCTCACCCGTGTCGTCCGCCACCGGCTCAATGCGGATCGGACCTACTCGATCATCGACACGGTCGAATCGGCCGTCCACGACCCTGACATTCGCGGAGTTTTGGTTCGCAGCAGGCTCGAGGACGACGTCATGACGACCTCTGAGTCAACTGGATCGTTCGCCGGAACCGCAGTGTCCGATCACATGCCACTCGGCGTGATCATGGCGAGCCACAGCGGCAAAATTCTGCACCGCAACGCGGTCGCATGGGATCTGATCGATGCTCGCGCCGGCCTCTCGCTTCTCGCAGACAGTGAGACCGATTGTCTGTTGAGTGGCCTGTCGGCCGAACATCTCGAGGCATTCAATGCCGCGTTCGCCACTGCCGTCAGCGGCGCTCCGAGCCACGTCACGGTTCAGTCACCCGCGGACCCAGAACGGTGGCTGCGTTTCTCGATTGCACCTTCGGCAGCCTCCACCATCGTCATCCTCGTGGAAGACATGACCGATCTCGCCGTCGCTGAACAAGCAGTGAAGGCCTCCAACCGATTGCTCGAGGCGCTCGACACGCACTCCGAGGAGTTGGTGCTCGTCTTCGATGCTGATGGCGAACGTCGCTACGCGAGCTCGTCAGTCCCCCGATTGCTGGGAACTGAGGAGGCTCCTCGCCGAGCCAACGACGTCTTTGCATTCCTGCACCCGGATGACCGGATCTCGATCTCGAACGCCTTCTTGCGAGTGCAGTCAGAACCCACTCACACCGAATCCATCTTCGCCAGAATCCTCACGCCGGGAAGTCCCGACGAGGGCCGGTGGCACCAAGGTGTCGTCACGAACTTGCTCGATGACGCAAACATCCAGGGCGTGGTCTGGACGCTCCGGGATGTTCACGAACGACACATCGCGGAGATCGACCTCGAGTTTCGAGCTTCTCATGACGAACTCACGGCCCTCCCCGAGCGAGCGGCGATTCAGCGCCATCTCGCTGAGGCCCTGGAAACCAATGAACATGAGACAGCGGTCGTTTTCTGCGATGTCGACAACTTCAAGCTCGTGAACGACAGCGTCGGCCACGACGTGGGCGACCTCGTGCTAGCAGAAGTGGCTGCCCGGCTTCGATCGGCCGTGAGGAGCGTTGACCTCGTCGGGCGCTTTGGCGGAGACGAGTTCGTCATCGTTGCTCCGGGAATCACGAATCAGAATGAGGCAGTTGCACTGGCGGAGCGGGTCTTTGCGGCTGCGTGCGGACGAGCAACCTGCAACGGTGTCGACGTCGAGATCAACCTCAGTATGGGGGTGGCCATATCGTCGCCCACGATGACCGATGCCGGTGAGCTGATGAAGCATGCAGACATCGCGATGTACGAGGCCAAGCGCGGCGGCCGCGGCCGCTTCGAGCTCTTCACCCCAGGCATGGGCGATGGGTTGCGGGACAGACTGCGAGTCCAAGCAGATCTGGTCGAGTCGATCAACCGACGAGAGCTGCTTCTCCACTACCAACCGATCATCCCGACGGGGGCAACCCCCGGCCTACAAGCTGGTTTCGAAGGCCTCGCAAGGTGGCGTCACCCAGACCGAGGAATGATCGATGCGTCGCTCTTCATCCCGGTGGCAGAAGAGTCAGGTTTGATGGAGTCATTGGGTGCGGAGCTGTTGCGGCTTGCCTGCAGCGACCTCGACTCCTGGTCATCCTCGCTCCATGGATTTGTCGCCATCAACATGTCGCCCTCCCAACTTCGACAGAACAACACAGCAGCGAAGCTGATCGACGGTCTCACCGAGACCGGAACCGATCCAAGCCGAATCGTCGTCGAACTCACAGAGGCATCGCTGGCGCACGGGTCAACGGTGCTCGAGAACCTCCGAACGTTCCGACGAGCAGGAATGAAGATCTATTTGGATGATTTTGGCACTGGCTACTCATCGCTCAGCCAACTCCGACGCTTCCCGGTCGATGGTGTGAAGATCGATCGGGCCTTCATCAGCCCGTCGGTCGACACCGAACTGGTCAGCCTGATTGTCGGGGTGGCCAAGAGTCTGGGAATCCACACCGTTGCCGAAGGGGTTGAGACACAGCCACAACTCGATCACCTCGCCGAGCTGGGCGTCGATCTTGCCCAGGGCTACCTGCTCGGCCGTCCCCAGCCCGTTCAGCAGCTTGTCGCCACGCCCCTTCGCTCTTAGGCCAATGCGGC
>CALHCB010000121.1 GCA_937930695.1 uncultured Acidimicrobiales bacterium
CATCGTCGGCCATCGCATCGTCGGCCATCGCATCGTCGGCCATTGAGGCAGAACTGGCGTCATCTTCCATGTCGGCTGATTCCGCGTCGTCAGCTCCGCGAGATGGAGACGCCATGGGCTCGCTGGTGGCGGCCCCGGAGTCGGCGGCCGTATCAAGGGAATCCTCGGAGTTCTGGGTTGCCACAAAGCCAATCCCGCCAACGACGACGACGCTCGCTGCAACGGCAGTGAGCCAGCGTGGCATTCCGGCGGGACCTCTACGGCGTGACGCGAGGTCGACAACAGGTGCTGTTTGCTCGGCTGGGATAGGGGAGACGAGAGGCGTGGGCTGGAAGGCCCCCATGGCAGCCTCGAGGTGGGCCCGCTTGCGCTCCGGATTCGGTGGCGGTCCGCTCCGTATCGCAGCACCGAGATCTCGCAGGGACTGTGCTTGGGCCATCAGGGACGCGTCGGACTCGACCAGCTGCACTTCAGCCGCTGTGGCTTCGCCATCGACGTACGCCGACAGGACCTCATCGAGGTGCTCGAGATTGGACGGATCACTCATGACGTGGACTTGGACGGGTCGGGGGGGATTCTGGTTCCCCGTTGGGTGAAACTTCTCCCTGGGCGGCGAGAACGTCAGCCAAATGGCGTCTGCCCCGAGCGATGCGGGATCGAACCGTACCGGGAGCGAGTTCGAGTGTCTCCGCGATCTCGGCGTAGTCCATCCCGATGACGTCGCGCAGAACGACCGGCGCCCGAAACTCTTCTGGAATGAGCGGGAATGCCGCATCGAGTGCGAGGCGATCAGTCACCCGCTGGGCCAGCTCGGGTTCGTCAGAGAGTTGCTCAGGCTCTTCGATGGTCGTGAGCGGCCGACGCTTGCGGCGCCGAAGCTCATCGAGACAGGCGTTGGTGGCAACGCGGTAGCTCCACGTGCGAAAGGAGGATCGCCCGTCGAATCGATGCAGACCCTTGACGATCGCGATGAGCGCGTCCTGGCATGCATCGTCGGCGTCGGCGGCATTGCCGGCAACCCGACGGCAGACCGCGAAAATCCGGTCGTAGTGACGCTCGAGGAGCGCGTTCATTGCGTCGCGGTCTCCGCCCTGGGCTTGGGCGACAAGTTCCTCGTCAGCGATCTCGATGGCGAGATCTTACGACCGGCACGGATCGGGATGGGGCACGGTCGACCTGATGACCATCGCATCGACGACAAGCGCGCCGGGGCCGTTCAGCGAACGATGATCTCAGCCAGCTCGAAGCGATGGTCATCTTCGTCGTCGGGATCGCCGCCGTCCTCTGATACTCCGTGGTCGGTGATCCACAACAGCAATCGTTGCCCGGTCGCTCCGATGTCGACACGCTCACCACCATCTCCGTCGATGATGACGGCGACGGGGTCGCCCCAACTTGTTGGGTCGGGACCGAACGAGTCACCGATGTAGAACTCGATGGTCCAGTCATCTGAGTTCGTTTCGAGTTCCACCTCGCTCACCTCCGCTCGTCCGCCGAGGTCGATCATGTAGCCGACGGCCGGTTTCAAACGCCCATAGAGGGGACTGCGGTAGGTGTCGGTTCGCCAATTCGTGTCGGGATCGCCATCGAATCCGAAAGCGACCAGATCGTCATTCTCTTCACCGTCGCCGCCAAGGCTTGGATCGTCGAGGGCGATCGCACCGGCAATCGACGGTTCGACCAGTTCGGTGATTGTTGCGAAGGTGGTTGCTGTTGTGCCGTCTTGCACCGTTGTCTCTTCAACTGCTTCGTCGTTGTCGTCGTTTGCGACCGAAGAGGCGAGCGGTGAGCGAGCGAAGAGCTGCACGGCGACGACAAGGGCCGTTGCTGCGAGCAATAACGCGAGCGCCGGCAGCATCCAGGATCGTTCGGATCTGAGGAAGCCCGGATCGTCGTCGTTGTCGGGATCGTCAGGATCAATGTCGAATTCCTCATCGTCTCTGCCGTCCCATTGCGACGCGATCGGATGTTCTGACACCACCAGTGTCGGGTCTTGGGTATTGGGTCCGGGCCGGACGCCCGAAAGGGCGGCTCGGAGATCCATGGCGGATGAGAAGCGCCCGTCAGGACTCCGACTCATCAAGCGATAGATGATGGCGTCCAGCTCTGGCCGCAGGTCGGGGCGAAGGAGCTGGGCTCGGGGTGGTTGCTGATGCAGCCGGGCGAGAGCCGTTGCAGCATCGGTATCGGCCTTGAACGGGGCCCGACCAGCGACCGCTTCGTACATGACGATGCCAAGCGCGTATAGATCTGCTCTGGCATCAACTTCGTCACCGTTCACCTGTTCGGGTGAGAGGTATTTGGCCGTTCCGAGCAGCGTGCCGGTGACGGTGAGATCGGTATCTTCGCCCGCCTTGGCGATGCCGAAGTCGGTCACCATGACCCGCCGGTCGGTGCACAGCAAGATGTTCGAGGGCTTGATGTCCCGGTGAACGACTCCGGCCCGATGCGCAGCGCCGAGCGCCTCAGAAATCTGGGAACCAAGGTCGATGACGTCGGCCTCGGAGAGGATGCTGACCTCGTCCAGGATCTCGCGGAGTGTCCGGCCGTGAATCAGTTCCATCACGATGGCTTCGATCCCATTGTCGGAGATGGTGTCGTAGATCGCAACGATGGAAGGGTGGGACAGACGAGCGGCTGCGATTGCCTCGCGCCGGAAACGCAACAGAAACCCGACGTCTGTTGCGAGATGAGGGTGCAGAATTTTGACCGCAACATCGCGACCGAGGACTGAGTCCTTGGCTCGCCACACCTGAGCCATCCCGCCGGTTGCGATGGGTTCGAGAAGCTCGTAGCGGTCAGCCAACCGTTGTCCGGCTGCCGCCATCGTCATCCGGATGTCCGATGAGCCGAATCGGCCTCGGGATTCTCGTCTTCGCGGCGGTCCTGGCTTGCTTGCTGTGCCGCCGTGTCGTGGCGTGCGGACCGTGAGCGGCTGATCGACAGCAGCCACCATGCGATCAAGAAGACCAATGCTGTTCCGGACAGCAAGTATCCGAGCCCAGGGATGGCGGTGCTTCGTACTCGATACTGCGTCTCGGCGAGTTGGCGAGTGCCGTCAGCGGTCCACACCTCTACCGCGAGTGGGGAGAGGCCGAGTGACTTGGCCTCGACTTCGACCTCGATGGTCGACTGACCCGTGGCGAGTTGCACGATTCGGTCACCGCCCTCGACGCCGATTCGGTCGCTCTCGAAGCGAAGGAGAACCTGCCGAGTGCCCAGGCCATCGTTGCTCACTGCGAGCGGCACCGAGGCGGTGCGAGCGGCCAAGGTGATCGACTGCCCGTCTGGCATCGAGATGACGTTGAGTTGCTCATCGACAAGGGCCTGGAGTCGGCCGATTTCGCGGGCTCGTTCGTCTTGGTTGAGTGCCCGGGTGAGACTTGCGATGACGCCGTCGTCAAACAGGTCAGGGCTGATGCCGCCCGCAACATAGAAGTCTCGGTAGGTGTCCATGGCGGCCAACAACTCATCGAGGTCTTCTTCGACGAATCCCAGATCTTGTTCCGGGCGTTCGACGACCCGGAGCGGAATAGCCGATCCGGAACCGGTGGCGGTGTTGACATCGACAGCCTCGACAAGTCCTGGTTGTTCGAGTGCGCCGAGCAACACTTCAAGTGCATCGATGTCGACAGAACGCAGTTCGTCGCCGCCAATGACGATCGGGGACCGGTCGTTCTGTTGGCGAACCGCCAGGGCGGCCAACAATTGATGGGCTCGAAGGACTGCGTCGTTGTCGTCGCTGCTTCGCATCTGCAAGGTGCGCCGCTGATCGATCGTGAGCACGCGAAGACCCTCGCCGACTTCGACGGAGCCACCTGAAGTAGAGGACACCGCGAATTCGATCACGATCTCGATGCCGAGGTCGCTGAGCATTCGGGCACCCGTGCGGGTGAGACCGGTGTCGAGAGGCAGGATCGTCTCATCAACGGCGAAGCCAAGTTCGATGAGACGATTCTTCGTGTTGTCGAGCGCCGCTTGGTACAGCTGACCCTGGCCGATTTCCGCCAAGGCGGAAGGGTCGAGATCGAGATCAGGGACCGCGGTTGTCGTTCGCCCCGCGAGCGCAATTCGGAATGCTTCACTGAGCTCCGGATCGGTCTCGAGCTGGGGGATGACGCCTTCTTCAAGAACCACGAGGACCGGCATCGATGGATGCCGCTCGAGGATCGGGATGACTTCGCGAAGTTCAAGACCATCGGCGGAGGACACGTTGAGGACGACGTTGGTCGGCAACGACACGATCTCTGCGGTCTCCGTCGGGAGTCGAATGAGGTGTGTTCGGACTGAAGAGATTGGCCCGTCGAGCGTACGAACCTCGACGACCACCGGGTAGACGCCAGGCTCAGAGATCAGCACTCGGTCGTCGGCCGCGCTGAAGCTTCGAACCGGGATGTCGAATCGGACCAAACCGTCGTCGCCGATCAAGGTGCTGATGCTGAGCGGTTCAGCTTGGGGGCTCGGGTATCGGTTGAGCGTGTCCGTTGTCGGGGCGGCGGAGATAGATGCTTCGTCGGTGATGGCCCCAAAGATCTGCGCGGAGACGATGATGTCCGGGCCGACCGGCCCCGCCCATCCGAGCACGAGCCCCAGGGACCCATCCGCAGGAACATAGGGAGTCTGGGCGATCAGCCGTAGCTGGCTGCTCTGGGCCTCGACGGGTTGGCTACCAAGAGCCAGCGGCCCGGATGTCGCGCTGAATCCGGGCAGTCCGATCAATCCGAACAGCGCGAGCCCGGCACACACGATGGTCGCGAGACTTCGATGCACGATGCGGCGGTTTGGCCGGCGAGTGATCATGAAGACGCGGTCCACCGCAACACGAGTAGCCCTTCGGCCTGCTGTTTGAATCCGAGATGTTCATAGAGCGCGAGCGCCCTTGCGTTGCGCTCCTGGGTGTTGACCATCGCCTGATTGGCGCCGCGATCGTTGAGCCAGCGAAGGCAGTCGTGAACCAGCGCTCGTCCGAGGCCTGCCCCTTGGCGCTGCGGGTCCACGGCGAGTCGTTGGAGGTAGCCGCGGTCTCCGGCTCGTCCTGTGACGGCGTATCCAACGGGGGACCGGCCATCGAGCGACACTCGATAGCGGCTCGTCGGGGTCGCCTTTCGTGCTTCGGAAAGCGAGTTCGTGTCGAACTGCCAAAACGGTTCGAATGCACGTCGGTCGATGTCAAGCACCGCGCGACGATGCCACGGACGACCCGTTCGTAGGGTTCGGGTCACCGGATCGGGTTGCAAGAAGGCGTGGTCTCGGCGGGCGTCGAATCGATAGGCCAGCAAGTGCAGGTGTTCGAGAACCTGAAATCCAGCGGTCGCAAATGCTCGAGCATCGAGCGGGGAGAGAGCTGGAGTGACGGCAGCCTCGACGCCTCGCCGAGCAAGAGCGTCGACGCAGCGCTGTACGTCGAGGGTCGTCGGGGCCCGCCCCATTCGACCGGGCCCGACGAGCGCGGTGTAGCGATCTCCCTGCCAAGGGACGACACGCAAACGGCTACCGCCGTGAGCGGGGGCCCAGCTTCGATGCAAGCCGGGTCCGAGAGGGGTCGTTGGGGCGTGGTCCACCAGAGCAACACACTATTGCGTCCAGCCCTGCCTGGCGCTGTTTCTGCCGACGAGGTCATCTGGGACTGCATCAACGACACCGAATCGTGACGGGCATCTTGAGAGTTGATCGGCCCTGACCGACGACCTCTCGCGCCACTACGATGAGAACGTGACTGTTTTGGTGTCGACCCACGACATGTGCTGGCTCCACGACACGGGTCGCCATCATCCGGAACGCCCCGACCGTCTCACGGCCGTGAAGCGGGGAATCGACGAGTCACCCGCCGGTGAAGCTGTTATGTGGGTCGAAGCGCCCGACGCTCCACGAGAGGCGCTCGTCGCGGTCCATCCATCCGCTCTGCTCGATCGGTTGTCCGACATGTCGGCATCGGGTGGTGGAGAGATCGATCAGGACACCATCGTGTCGGCGGATAGTTCTGCTGCCGCGTTGCGGGCAGCGGGAGCCGGTCTTGATCTGATTCACCGACTCGATGCGGGTGAAGCGGACGCTGGTTGGTCGGTGGTTCGTCCTCCGGGGCATCACGCGATGTCTGTGACCCAGATGGGGTTCTGTCTGATCAACAACGTCGCCGTCGCAGCTCGTTTTTTGGCCGACCGAGGTGAACGAGTTGCCATCGTTGACATCGATGCCCATCACGGCAACGGAACGCAAGAGATCTTCTATTCGGATCCTGATGTGTTGTTCGTTTCACTCCACCAATACCCGTGGTATCCCTACACCGGTCGCCCTGACGAAGTAGGTGAAGGCGATGGGTTGGGCACAACGGTCAACATCGCCATGCCAGCAGGTGCCACCGGGGATGTGTATCGACGAGCCATCGATCGTGTCGTTGCTCCTGTGCTGCTCCGACACAAGATCTCCTGGCTGCTCATCTCGGCGGGATTCGACGGCCATCGCGCCGACCCCATTACCGACCTTGGGCTCACGTCAACCGACTACGGCGACATGGTCTCAGCGCTGCTCGAACTGGCGCCGGCTGGACGCCGACTGCTGTTTCTCGAGGGTGGCTATGACCTTCGGGCACTCAGCGATTCAGCAGCGAGCGTTGTCGGGGCAACGGCTGGCATCTCGGTGCGGCCCGAAGATACGACGACAGGCGGGCCCGGCGATGACATGGTTGACCTGAGCCATGCCATTCATTTGGCGTCATGATCGGTATCGACTCCATCTATGGCTGACGAACGCCCCGCCTGGCTCGATCATCCGCGGGCTCAGAACATCCTCGCCGCTGTTCGCCCCATCGCCGGCTCCTTCCGTGAAGCGGGCCACACGCTTTACCTGGTGGGTGGCGTCGTTCGAGATCTTTCACAGGGTGCTGATGGCACGGTCGTCGATCTTGATCTGACGACCGACGCTCCTCCGGAAACCATTCGACGCCTGTTGGTTCCGCTCGCCCAAGAACTGTGGACCCAAGGCGAGCGGTTCGGAACGATTGGGGCTGTAGTTGACGGCTGGGCGTGTGAGATCACGACCCACCGCGGTGAGTCCTACTCGACCGATTCCCGCAAGCCCGAGGTCGTGTTCGGAACTGATCTCACCACTGATCTTTCCCGCCGAGACTTCACGATCAACGCGATGGCCATCGATACCTCAAACGGCGAGCTGATTGACCCGTTCCGTGGGGCCGAAGACCTCGAGAATCGCCTTCTGCGAACGCCGCTTGATCCGAGCATCTCCTTCACCGACGACCCGTTGCGAATCCTGCGGGCTGCTCGATTCATCCCGCGATTTGCGCTCGCCGTTGATCCGGCGTTGCGCGAAGCGGCCGTTGCGCACCGCGATCGACTGTCGATCGTGTCGCGCGAACGCGTCCATGATGAGTTCGAACGCCTGCTCAGCGGGCGCGCCCCCGAGGCGGGGTTTGAATTCTTGATCGAGGCTGGCCTGCTCGCCAAAATCGCTCCTGACATCGATCCCATGAAGGCCTCCACCATCGGTCGTTCTGTGGCTCGGGCGACCGCGCCGGTGGCTCGCCGCGCGGTGTTCGCAGCACAGCTTCCCGATGCGGGAGACTGGCTGCACCACCTGAGATACTCCACGGCAGATCGACAGGCGACGTTGCGTCTTGTCGCCGGGATTGAGCTCATCGCTGACGTTGCGCGATCAGAAGACGAGGACGGGATGCGCCTGGTCGAGGACCGGTCGGTCCGTCAGCTTGCCGCGACGGTTGGGTTCGCCGATCTGCCCTTGGTCTTCGACGCTGCAGGTGCCCTCGGGCACGATCTCGAGGTGTGGATGCGTCGGGTTGACCATCTCGGCAAGCACGAAGATCTCTCCAACCTGCGTTCGCCACTCGGCGGCGGGGCCGTAGTCGAGGCGCTTGGTATCGAACCAGGACCATTGGTCGGCGAGGCGATGCAGATGCTGACCCAGGCGCGCTTGGACCGCGGTCCTCTTGAGGACGACAAAGCGTTGCAACTCCTTCGAGAGTGGTTTGAGTCGATTCAAGATCCGACCCGAGGCGACTGATCGATCGTCGACCGATAGTCTGACGAGATGCCTCGTTGGCGGAAATCCGACCGGGAAGGCGTGGTGAGCTATCGCCTTGCCCGTCAGCGCACGATCGATGCTGTCGCGGCCGGCCATCGCCAGCAGCACGAGGTCTGCGATGCACAGCCTGAGCTGCGTCGAGTCGCTCTTCATCATGCAACGCCGCTTTCTGATCCGTGTCCCTTGTGTGAGGGAGACGACCTCGTCATGGTCACGTTCGCATTCGGGCCAGGACTCCCCAAGGCCGGCCGCTGTGTCGCTGATCAGTCGGAGTTGAGTCGCCTGCGACGTCGCGCCAAGCCAACGTCGTGCTATCGAGTAGAGGTCTGCCGCCAATGTTGGTGGAACCATCTTCGGGAGTCATTCGAATTGACGAGTAGCCCAGTAGCCCAGACCGCTCCCTGAGTTCAGCGCCCTTCTTCAGCCGTTTCCATGGCACCTTCCTCCAAACCCGCACGCCCATCCGCTCCTAAGGCGCCTTCCGGTCCGCTTCAACGCGGCCTCTTGGGAGGTCCAGGTCGACCGCGAAATCGTCGGCGAAATCCTCTCTGGCGCTTCCGACGATTTTTGTTGTTGGGGTTCTTGTTCGGCATCGGATTGCTGCTTGGTGGGTTTGCACTTCTGGCCCAAGAAGAGCTCCCAGAGGACGACTTTTCACAACTTGCGCAGACGAGTTATGTCTGCGCCGCAGACGTCGTCACTGTGTGCGATGCCGACGTCGCGGCGATGGCGTTGTCTGCCGGCGAGGACCGGGTCATCGTTCCTTACAACACGATTCCCCAGGTCACGATCGATGCCATCGTTGCGGTAGAGGACAAGAACTACTTCGACGATCGTCTCGGGATCGATCCGCTGGGAATCGCTCGGGCCCTTTACCAAAACACTCGCGAAGGTCGGGCCGCCCAGGGCGGCTCGACGATCACTCAGCAGTACGTCAAGAACACCTATGACATCGATGCCGATCGCAACATCGTGACCAAGCTCAAGGAAGCGGCGCTTGCGGTGAAACTGACGCGACGGCTTTCCCGAGAAGAGATCCTGGGCCGCTACCTGAATCGGATCTACTTCGGGCGAGGGGCCTATGGCGTCCAGGCCGCGGCCCAGGCGTACTACGGAGTGAATGTCGAGGATCTCGGCCTGGCCGAGTCGGCGTTCCTTGCAGGTTTGATCCGAGCACCGTCGAGCGCCGAACCCTTCCGTGATCCCGACGAAGCAAATCGCCGTCGCGATGTGTCGCTGGCTCGAATGGTCACCGACGGATACATCAGCCAGGTCGAAGCCGACGACATCTCAGCGGTTCCCGTGATCGAGACAGTGTTGCCGCCGACGGACCGCACAGGTCTCGCCCCGGTGCTCGGGGGCGACAGCGGATCGGAATACTTCATGGAGGCTGTGCGGCAGCAGCTGGTCGAGCTGGAGCCGGAGATCGGCGAAGTTTTCAGCAGTGGTTTGCGGGTCTATACAACGCTGGATCCCGAGATGCAGCGGGCCGCGTTCGTGTCGGTCACTGAGGTTGTCGATCCACGATTCGACGCTGATGAACCGCCATCGGGGTCGCTCGTGGCTGTCGATGAGCGCGGTCGGGTTGTCGCCATGATGGGTGGCTACGACTTCGAGACCTCCCAGGTGAATTTGGCCACGGGTCGAGAC
The DNA here is from genome assembly GCA_937930695.1 of uncultured Acidimicrobiales bacterium. Lineage (GTDB taxonomy): Bacteria > Actinomycetota > Acidimicrobiia > Acidimicrobiales > SZUA-35 > CALEWY01. The sequence goes on from CALHCB010000121.1 coordinate 9,706, forward strand.
GGCGGGGGATCAGGCCGGCAACCGGGCTCGTCCTTCAAGACGTTCGCCCTCGCAGAAGCAATCGAGCAGGGTTTCTCCGCGCAGTCGTTGTATGCCGCGCCGTTCACCATCGAGATTCCTGAGGCGAATGATGGTGCCGACTGGAAGGTCGGCGGTGGCGGAAGTGAGGATGGGTATCGGGATCTCCTCGATGCACTCCGGGTCTCCTCCAACGTTGTGTACGCACAGCTCATGGTCGATCTCAGCCCGCAGACCGTCGTCCAGATGGCAAATGACCTCGGCGTCTCTGCCGAGCTCCCGGAGGTCAATGCTCTGGTCCTCGGTTCGGGCGAAGTCTCTGTGCTCGACATGGCGGCCTCCTATTCCACAATCGCGAATCAGGGCGTCCGCTATGACCCGATTCTGATCGAACGGATCGAAGACGCGGATGGCAACGTGATCTGCTGGTACCCCGTCAATGGCCGGTGCGAGCGAGCCGAGGGTCGTGAGGGCCAGCCGGCCCTCGATGGCTCCATTGCCCGCCAGGTGACCTTTGCGCTGGAACAGGTGGTCGTTTCCGGGACCGGAAGGTCTGCGCAATTCGGTCAGCCCGCAGCGGGCAAGACGGGTACCACCCAGGATGCTCGTGACGCATGGTTCGTCGGGTTCACGTGTGACCTCACCACGGCGGTATGGATGGGATATCCCGGTGGTCCAGGAGAGACGTTCACCACCATGGAGAATTTCCGTGGCATTGAGGTGCACGGCGGCGACTTCCCGGCTGAGATCTGGAGCGCGTTCAACACTCGAGCCGCTGAGATCCGGGCAGCTCGAGGCGGATCGCCCTGCGAAGCGCTCGCGACCCAGGCCGACTTTCCCGGGCTGGTTCTCAACACCAATCTGTCAACGACGACACTCCCGACGTGCGCGCCGGTGGCTGTTGTTCCAGACGGGTCGACGACGGTTCCAGGAGCTGTGACGACGGCTGCCGACGGTGCGGCTCCAGCCGAGGTGGCAACCACCGAACCATGTCAGTTGCCGCCCCTGGTCCCACTCGATGAAAACGGGCAGCCGGTCCCGACAACGCCGGATGGTGCACCCGTGCCGACCGAGCCTGGAGCGTCGACTGCGTCTCAGGAGCCGGCAACGACGGAGACGACGGAGACGACGGTCGCTGAGTCAACGACGGCACCAACTGAGTCAGGCGGCTGATTCGCCCTCAGGCGGCTGGTGCGGATAGTGGAGCTGGCAGGTTTCACACCAGCGTTCGGTGTCTGCCGCAGGGGAGACCTTGGCCTCGGTATCCCAACTCCCCGGAGTCACATAGACCCGGCGCACTTCGGTGACCGTGACATCGTCGGTCCCGCAGCTGTCGCAGTCACCGAGGTGGGCGTGATCCCGTTCAAGACTCATGGGCTCAGTCTGGCCGTTCGGCTCGGTTTCCCACAATGCACCGCTAGCATCGCGAGGTCCTTCGTGGCCCTCGGGTCGCGACGACACCCTGCCCTCGACCGTCGAGGGCTCCGGCTCCGGTCGGGTCCACAGGGAGGTGACGCACATGCGTGCGTACGAATTGATGATCATTTTTACAGCGGACACTGATGAGTCCGCTGTACAGGTCCAGATCAACAAGCTCAGCGAACTCGCAGAGGCTGTTGGCGGATCGCTCGAAAAGATCGACAAGTGGGGCGTTCGTCGCTTTGCTTTCGAAATCAAGAAGCGTCACGAAGGCTTCTACGTCGTCTTGGAGTTCCTTGCTCCCGGCGCCCTTGATGAGATCGACCGGACCCTGCGTCTGGCTGACGATGTCATCCGCCATAAGTTCCTCCGTCTGCCGCTCAAAGAAGCCCACAAGCGTGGTCTCGCGGCAGCATCAGCGTGATCGGAGCGTCGGATGGCTGTTGACAACGCCGTTCACGTCACGGGAAATGCTGGACGTGAACCAGAACTGAGATTCACCCCCTCTGGGCAAGCGGTTGCCAATTTTGGCATCGCTGTGAACCGCCGCTGGCAGAACCGCCAGACACAGGAGTGGGAAGAGCAGACGTCATGGTTTGATGTGACCTGCTGGGGACAACTCGCTGAGAATGTCTCTGAAACAGTGGCACGCGGCACGCGAGTCACCGTGACTGGCCGTCTTGACCAGCGAAGCTGGGAAAACCAAGAGGGCGAGAAGCGATCCAAAGTCGAGATCGTCGCTGACGATGTCGCAATCAGTCTGCGCTGGGCCACTGCGTCCGTGCAACGAAATGAACGCAGCGAAGGTGGCTTCCAAGGCGGAGGCGGCCAGAGCGGCGGTAACAACAGTGGTGGCGACGGCGGAGGCCGGTCGTTCGGACCTTCTGGAGGCGGTCGTCAAGAACCGCCCGCCTACTCACCCGATGAGGAGCCCTTCTAATGGCAAAGTCACGTAACACCCGGCGCGGTAAGCCCAAAGACGCGAACCGCCGCTCCAAGAAGAAGATCAGTCCGCTGACGTCGGATGAGATCGAATACCTGGACTACAAAGACATCGACACGCTTCGTCGTTTCATGTCCGACCGGGCCAAGATCCGTTCACGTCGAGTGTCCGGCAACGATTCTCAGCAGCAGCGCGTTGTCGCTCGAGCCATCAAGAATGCTCGTGAGATGGGACTCCTCCCGTACGCCAGCCGTGTCACGACCCAGCGTCGTTCTCGTGGCGATCGTCCTGATCGTGGCGATCGCGGTGATCGCGGTGATCGTCGTCCTCGCGAAGATCGCGACGAGAGTTCAGGACCGGAGAACTCCGGTTCTGAGAACTCACCTGGTGCCGAAGAAGCAACCGCAACCAGCGAAGCCCCCGAGGTTGTTGCTGCAGTCGAGGGAGAGGCCTGATGCGCATCGTCCTTCATGAGAGTGTCAAGGGTTTGGGAAACCGTGGCGACGTCGTTGATGTTGCAGACGGATACGCCCGGAACTTCTTGATTCCAAAGAATCTTGGTCAGCGCGCCAACGCAGGAGTCGAGGCCCAGGCCGAGACCATGCGCAAGTCGTGGCAAGCGAAGAACACCAAGGACCGTGAGGCAGCCGAAGAGGTGGCCAAGGTTCTGGTTGCCAAGCCGATCAGGCTTGAAGCCCGGGCTGGAAACGAAGGAAAGCTCTTCGGATCCATTACCGCAGCCGATATTGCGACCGCGACGCTCGAACAAACGGGCGTGGAACTCGATCGCAAGATGATCGAGCTCGATGAGGGCATCCGAACAACGGGTACCCACACTGTCACTGCCAAGCCTCACAATGAGGTGCAGTTCCCGATCACCGTCGAGGTCGTCGGGTCCTGATCAGTGAGTCTTGTGATTGTCTGACGGCCGGCCCTGGGGCTGGCCGTCAGATGACCACTGGAGCGGTTGCATCCCTCACATAGGGTGCCCGAAATCCACAGTTGGTGGCAGTTATCCACCGACTTGTCCACGGTTTTTGCTTCGGCGAACCCTCGGACAGCGTTATCCACAGGTTGGAGAAGAAATTCACAGCCTGAAGGGTCTAGGAGTCCACAGGCATGGCGGGTCAAGATCAGGACATGCAAGACGGCCCCCCTCCCGCCGACGATGCGTCGACTTCGACCGAGCCATCTCCCTTCGCCGCACCGCCGCCGGATCCGGACGATCCTGGACCGAGCGAACCTTCTGGCGGATTCGATCGGCCTGTCCTCGATCTGACGGACTCGTCCGGCCCGACCCGCCCGTCTTCGTCGCCCCGACCCCAGAGGGTCCCGCCGAACAACCTTCGGGCAGAAGAAGCCGTCCTCGGCGCGATGCTCCTGAGCCGGGAGGCCATCGCCGACGTTGTCGAGGTGCTCGACAGCGACAACTTCTACAAGCCTGCCCACGGGCACATTTTTGAAGCCGTCACAGGTCTGTACGGCGGAGGAGAGCCCGTCGATGCCATCACTGTGGCGAACGAGCTCGAACGAGCCAATCTGCTCGAAGCCGTTGGCGGAAATGCCATCCTCATTGAGCTTCAGGCCAACACGCCTGCGGTCAGCAACGCCACCTACTACGCCAAGATCGTCGAAGAGATGGCACTTTTGCGTCGCGTCATTTCGGTCAGTAACGAGATCGCGGAAGACGCGTACGCAATGCCTGATGATGTCGTCAAGGCCATTGACGACGCAGAGGCTCGGATGTTTGACGTGGCACAGCGCCGGGTCACGAACTCCACCGCAGAGATCAAGGATCTTCTGTCGGCCAACCTGGATCGCCTCGAGATGCTCTATGAGCAGGGGGATGCGATTACGGGCATCCCATCCGGTTACCACGACCTCGACGAGCTCCTTTCGGGCCTTCAGCGCAACGCCTTTTATGTTGTTGGGGCTCGCCCCGCCATGGGCAAGACCGCGTTCGCGCTCGGGCTCGCAGCAAATGCGGCGATGAACTCCGGTGAGCCTTCGTTGGTGTTCAGCTTGGAAATGAGCCAGCTGGAGCTCTCCCAGCGAATCCTGTGCTCTGATGCGCGTGTCGATGCCACGAGGGTCAAGACAGGCCGGCTCGACGAGAACGACTGGAATCGGATCAGCCACAGCGTCGGCCGACTGGCCGAAGCCCCGATCTATATCGACGACAATCCGCACACAACGGTCATGGAAATCCGAGCCAAGGCTCGCCGCCTGAAGAGTCGGGTTGGCACCATCGGCGTCATCGTCGTTGACTACATCCAGCTCATGACCGGCCGTTCCAACGCTGAGAGCCGCCAGGTTGAAGTCTCTGAGATCAGTCGAAACTTGAAGATTCTGGCTCGTGAACTCGAGACTCCAGTGATTGCCCTTGCTCAGCTCAACCGTGGTCTCGAGCAGCGAACCGACAAGCGCCCAATGCTGTCTGACCTCCGTGAGTCCGGCGCCCTCGAACAGGATGCGGACGTCGTGATGTTCTTGTACCGCGACGAGATCTACAACAACGACTCAGAAGCCAAGGGCGTTGCTGAGGTCATCGTGGCCAAACACCGAAATGGCCCAACCGCAACCGTGAAGCTGGCCTTCCTCGGTCACTTCACGAGGTTCGAGAACATGAGTCGACGGGTTGCACCTCCGGGTGCGCCGCCTGGTGCAGGCGGCGGGCCTGCTGAAGAGTTCTAGATTTTCGAACGTTCTTGATGTCAGTCGCCCTGAATCAGGACTGCCGGCGGCGGCGAATCAGGAGACCCAGCGTCGGTGGTTTGGCTTTGGCTGACTACACCGGCGAGAGCCAGGCAGGCGGCGCCGCCCAGCAGCACGGTGTAGATCAATCCGAGCAGCTTGGGATTGGAATCGGTGCTGTTCTTAAGGGCACTGCGGTCGGTCGACGGGAGACCCGAGGTCAGACTGATGGACTCCGGGCTCAGATGAGGACGCCGTTTCGCTGCGGGACGCGCTTGTTTGGTCTCGCCCTGAGGAGTGACCACCGTGTTCGTTGTTGACTTCTGTTCTTCGATAACGGCCATGGGAGCTCATTCCTGCTTGTGCCTAGAGAGGGAATCGGCGGGAGGAGCATGGACCTTGAGCCCATGGGCAAATCGACCCCCGTCAACTGAGGAGCGACGCGATGGCCCAGATGCTCGCAATGAGTCCGATGGCGATCTGGACAAGGCTGCGAGTAAGCGGAGCTCGTTCCAGACTTCCCTCCTGATGTTCCTGCGGAGGCCGGATCAAGGCGAGCCCATTGCCAACGACCAGGGCGGCGCCAATTGCCAGAGTCAGCCACGGCAAGAGATCGTCACCTAGAAAGACCATGTTGTCGGTTCCTCTGCCTGTATCGCTGTCTTTGTGTCGGTCATCTATCTCTGTCGCTGATGGGCCGTTTTGATGGGCGTGGGTGAGCTTGCCCGAAGAAATCCCAAAGTTCTCGCTCAAGTGAAACGCGAGCGGCGCCGATGCTAGTCATAACACCGGTGGTCATCGCCCTCACCGGTTTCATGGGGCAATGAGCGGGGGACACCACTCCCTCCACACGCATCGCCACCAGTGCCTTCGGGTACTGGACGCAGGTGCCCTCCGCTCGCCCTTTGCTCTCCTTGGTTGGCTGCTGGCGTCAAGAGCTATCCGCTAGCCCGGCGCAAGATCGGTTTCGGTCACCTTGGTCCGGAGGTCCTCGGCGAAGAAGCGTTCGAGCCGACTGCCTCGCCAGGTAGTTCGTTCGATCAGCACACCGACGGTTTCGTCGAAGCACCATCGTGAGAGCTGTCCCCAGGTCCCCGAGGTTGTTGGTTCCCGAGCTGAGACGACCCAACACCCCTCGTCCTCCCACAGCTCATACTCAGAGTCGTCGCCGTCGATTCGGCGCTCGATGAGGGCGAGTCGGGCGCTCAGCGATGGACTCGCCGCGGGATCCGTGCACAGATAGACACCGGACTGTTGCCGTTCGCACGATCGCTGTCCCGATGGACCAATCGACAGGGCAGAGGTCCCGACCTGATCGAGCTCCCGATCATCGAGAATGGCCCGGCGGACCGAGATCGAAGAAAAGGGAATGCCAATGGGGGATCGGATGTCCACCGCTGCGCCGGGCGCGACCTCGTAGATCTCGAGGAACCCGTCGAGCGCGTGATCAGTGCTGAGGTGGGTTCTCCATGCCTGCACGAATTGATCTGGGTCGCCGGGCGAGGATGGCACGAGGGTGTCTCGGATCGTTGGGATCGCAGTTGTCTCTGGCGTTTCCCCTTGTGACGTTGCGGGCCCAAGGTCCGAATCGCTGGCGGTGGATTGACCGAACACGACGAACGCGCCAATCACCAACAATGCGCCGATGATCAGCGCCAAAATCAATTCGAGGCCGCGTTCCGCCATGGGGCCCAGTCTCCTCTGATCGACCGCTCGAGCTGGGCATTTGGAAGTGAAAGTCCGTCCGGATCAATGCGGCTGCGTTCACGAGTGGTGTCTATGTTGATCGAGTGACCGTTGACCCACCGCCCGAAACAGACTCTGACCTCATCCCAGCGGCGACCGTGCTGTTGTTGCGAGATGGGCCGACCGGTCTCGAAACGGCGATGCTGCGAAGAAACTCCAAGATCGCCTTCGGTGGAATGTGGGTTTTCCCCGGGGGCAAAGTTGACGAGCACGAGCGAAATCCCGACGACGTCGAAGGATCTGCTCGCGTTGCCGCAGCCCGCGAAGTTGAAGAAGAAACCGGGCTCTACGTGGGAGTCGAGGATCTCGTGCCGTGGTCCTATTGGATTCCGCCCCAGATGGCGGCCATGACCACGAAGGGTCCTCGCCGCCGGTTTTCGACCTGGTTCTTTGCCATTCGTTCGCCCTCGGATGACATTCTGATCGATGACGGCGAGATCAAGGACCACGCGTGGATGTCCCCGCAGGAGGCGATGGCGAAGCGCAACAGTGGCGATATCGAATTGGTGCCGCCAACATGGGTGACGCTCCATGAACTCGCCGCCCACGACTCCGTCGACAGCGCGCTTGCCTGGTCGGCAGGCCGGGCGTCAGAGAAGTTCGAGACCCGACCCATGCCCGGCAAACCCATGGTGGTCAGCTGGCACGGCGACGCTGGCTATACGTCAGGCGATCGGGATGCCGAAGGCCCCCGTCACCGCTTGGTGATGGACGATGCAGGCTGGCAGTACCTCAGAGATTCCTGAGCGTCAGTCGTCGTCATCCCCGTAATCCATCTGGGGGTTTCGGTGCAACCCGGCTATGAAGGACGGGTGGCACGGGGAGCCAAAGACGACGTGGAAGAGGATGAGGCTCCCGCTCCTTCGACGCGCTCGCCAGGATGGCAATTGCTCATCCAAGCATTGCGTGAGCAGCGACGGGGCTTGTTCGTCGGCATGGTGGTCGCATTGTGTTGGACGGCGGTCCGGGTCTCGGTCCCCAGTCTCATCCGGTTGGGAATTGATCGAGGTGTTCAGGGCGACGATCCACTTTGGCGATGGTCGGCGATCATCATTGCGGTTGGTTCCCTGAGCGGGATCTTCTTGGGATTGCGTCGCTACGTAGCGTTTCGGAACGCCCGTCGAGTCGAAGCTCGATATCGCGACCGACTCTTCGCCCACATTCAACGTCTTCACATCGCCTACCACGACGTAACCGCGACGGGCGAGCTCATGAGTCGGGCCAACACCGACCTCCAGCAGTTTCAGAACGTGGTCACGATGGTTCCCATCACGACGGGAAACTTCTTGATCGTGATCGCCGTGGTGGTCGTCATGCTGATCATCAATCCCGTGCTTGCGCTCCTGGCCTTGATTGGCCTGCCGTTCGTGAACGTCCTTGGTCGGCGCTTCTCTCAGAAGCTGCACCCGGCAGTGCTTGCGGTCCAGCGAGAGTCTGCGCAGTTGGCCGGCGTCGTCGAGGAAACGGTTGCGGGAATTCGCGTGGTCAAGGGCTTTGGGGCCGAGCCGGTGCAGGCCGAGAAGCTGCACGTCGAGGCTGACGACGTGTACCGCGAGGCCATGGATGTCTCCCGCATACGGTCTCGCTATCTGCCGGCGATCGAGCTGATGCCGAACCTCGGACTCGTCATGGTTCTGGGCTACGGCGGACATCTCGTCATCGAAGGCGATCTCACCGTAGGGGAGCTCGTCGGATTCAACCTGTATGTCCTCATGCTCATCCAGCCGCTGCGCATGCTGGGAATGGTGGTGGCCCAAGGCCAACGGGCCGCCGCAGCGGGCGAACGTATCGCCGAGGTGCTGTCGACCGCCCCGAAGATCGTCGATCCGGTCCATCCGAAACATCTTCCGAGCTCGGCGGGTGGCGGCTCGGTCGAGTTCCGGAGCGTGACGTTCGGGTATCGATCTGAGCTGCATGAGGATCGTCTACGGGCTGAGGTGCCGGTGCTGCGGGCCCTGGATCTCAAGATCGAGTCCGGTGAGACCGTGGCAATCGTTGGCTCAACGGGTTGCGGCAAGAGCACCATCGCCCGCCTTCTGCCGAGGTTCTATGACGTCACCGATGGTGCGGTGCTGCTTGATGGCATTGACGTTCGGCATTTGACCCGCCATGAGTTGCGCCAGGCGGTATCGCTCGTCTTCGAAGACACCTTCCTGTTCAGCGGTTCAGTGCGCGACAACATTGCGTTCGCCGATCCCGATGCAGATGATGCGGCAGTCCGCAAAGCTGCGGAACTCGCGGGAGCAGCGGAGTTCATCGACTCGCTTCCCGAAGGCTTTGACACCGAGCTGGGGGAGCGAGGCTTTTCGCTGTCCGGCGGGCAGCGTCAACGTCTGGCCATTGCTCGGTCTCTGGTTGCCGATCCGCGGGTGCTGATTCTCGACGACGCGACGTCGGCTGTTGATCCAACGAAGGAACACGAGATCCGTGATGCCATGGCAGAAGTCATGGACGGTCGGACGACCATCGTGATTGCGCACCGCCCCGCGACGATTGCGCTCGCTGATCGAGTTGTGTTGATGGACGAAGGCGTGATTGTGGCGAATGGAACACACGAGGAACTCTTGGCCTCGAACGGTCGCTATCGAGAAGTTTTGGCTGCGGTTCCTGAAGAAGACTCCGACGCCGACGAAACGGCGGCCGTCTAATGGGTTGGCTTCAGGGCGGCGTCACCGAAGAAGACCGGCTTGACCTCACCGCCACGGGAGAGGTGCTCTCTCGAACGCTGCGGCTTCTCGGTCCGTACCGACGTCGGGCCTTTGGGGCGTTCCTGCTGTTGGTTGCCTGGACCGGGACGATTCTCGCTGGTCCGTTCTTTGTCGGTCGGGCCATCGACGGCGGCATCCGGGCCGGCGATCGAGGAGCCCTCTACAGCTCGGTCGTTGCCTACTTCGTCGCGGCCTGCCTTGGCTACTTCCTCTACCGGTTCGCCATCGTGACCCTGGCTGCGGTTGGGGAGAACTTCTTGCGAGACCTGCGGCGTCGTGTGTTTGGTCGAATGCTCGATCAGTCGCTTGGCTTCTATGACCGGGAGAAGTCGGGCGTTCTCGTTTCTCGCATGACCTCCGATGTCGATTCGCTCTCCGAGCTGGTGCAGTTCGGTCTGCTGATGTTCACCGGTGCAGCACTGCAGTTGTTGGGATCGATGGTGGCGCTCGGTCTGCTCAGCGGGCGATTGTTGTTGATCTGCCTCGTCTCGGTGCCGGTGGTTGCCGTGGCTTCGATCAAGTTTCAACGTGACTCGAATCGCGCCTACCTCGACGTACGCGATCGAATCGGGCTCACCCTTTCGGCGTTGCAAGAGGGCATCGCGGGTGTCCGTATCGTGCAGGCCTTTGCCCGTGAGGATCTCGAGGCCGAGCGGTTCGCCCGCACCAATCGCGAGCTGTACCGCTCGCACATGCAATCGGTGAAGGTCGCGGCCTGGTATCTGCCCATCATTGATATTGCAGGCACGGTCACCACCGCGGTAGCTATTGGCGTCGGTGGGTGGCTTGTGCGAGACGGGCAGATGTCGATCGGAACGGTCGTTGCATTCATCCTGCTCCTGCAGGGGCTTTTCGAACCGGTGCAACAGCTCAGCCAGTTGTTCAACCTGGTGCAGTCAGCAACCGCGTCGCTGGCCAAGCTCTTCAGTTTGATCGATGAACCAATTGACGTGTCCGACGCGGATCAGCCGGTGGACTTTCCATCCACGGGTTCGATCGCAGTCGAGAAACTTGCCTTCGGCTACCGAGACGGTCCGATGATCTTGAGTGATGTCGATCTCGAAATTGCGGAAGGCGAGCGTATTGCGTTCGTTGGACCGACGGGTGCAGGCAAGTCGACGTTGGCCAAGTTGATCGCACGGCTCTATGACCCATCGGGGGGATCGATCCGTTTCGGCGGCATCGATCTGCGAGACGGACGCACGCGTGACATTCGCAATCGGGTCCTCGTCGTGCCTCAAGAGGGTCACCTGTTCGCTGGGACCATTGCCGACAACATTCGAATCGCTCGCCCGGAGGCGAGTGATTCACACATTCGCGCGGCGTTGGACCGGATCGGTGTGCTCGATCGAATCGAGAACTTTGAAGATGGCTTGCAGACAGAGGTCCGCGAAGGGGGTAGCCGCTTGTCGGCCGGCGAACGACAGTTGGTCTCGTTGGCTCGCGCCGCGCTGGCCGACCCGGCGGTGCTCGTTCTCGACGAGGCAACGTCCAGCCTCGATCCTGGAACCGAACTCATCGTCGAGGATGCGCTCGAACAACTGATGCAAGGACGAACCGTGATTGCCATCGCCCACCGTTTGTCGACCTCGGAGCGCTGCGATCGTGTGGCCGTCATTGCTGACGGTGGGATCGCCGAGATCGGTCCTCACGATGAACTTGTCGCGCAGGGTGGACGGTACGCGGCACTGTTCGAGGCATGGGAACGCGGCCTCACGGGCGAGTGACGAGCACCCCTCGCGATTGATGCAAAAGGTCACCGCGTGACCGCTGACCGTGACGAAAACGAGGGTTTTGCCGTTCGTCGCCCTACGTTGAAAGCTTGCTCGTGCCCAATCCGGGGTCTGGGCCCGAACGGAAGTTCTCAAAATGTCAGTCCCCTCCTCGTCGGTTTCCGACGAAACCTTTGCGTCGCTTGGCGTTCCCGCCCCAATGGTCGCGGCCCTCGATCGAGAGGGAATCACCTCTCCGTTCGAAATCCAGGTCGCCACGATTCCCGATGCTTTGGACGGTCGAGACGTCCTTGGCCGCGCCCCCACCGGGTCGGGCAAAACGCTGGCATTCGGCATTCCGATGCTCGCCGGTCTGCAAGAAGGTCGGCGCAAATACCCACGGGGCTTGATCCTCTCGCCGACTCGCGAGCTCGCCGAGCAGATTCGACGCGAACTACAGCCGCTGGCTGCATCGCGTGGTCGTTCGATCCTGACGATTTACGGCGGCGTGGGTTTCGGCAACCAACTCAAGGGCCTCCGGGCTGGCGTTGACCTGCTCGTGGCCTGTCCTGGACGGCTCGAAGATTTGATCAGTCAGGGCGAAGTCTCGCTCAGCGAAGTCGATTCGGTCGTTGTCGACGAGGCCGACCGCATGGCCGACATGGGGTTCCTTCCTGCCGTGCGCCGCATCCTCGATCTGACCGCAAAGAAGCGTCAGACCGTGTTGTTCTCCGCGACACTGGACAAAGAAGTCAAGGTCCTGATCGACAACTATCAGCACAAGCCGGTGACCCATCAGGTCGGCGACGTCGAACCTGACCTCAGCACCGTTGAGCATCGGTTCATTCTTGCGGAGAAGACCGACAAGCTGCGGCTGGCGGCAGACCTGATCGACGATGCCGGTCCCACGATGATTTTCTGCCGTACCCGGCACGGCGTTGACAGAGTCGCTCGCCAACTCAAACGCGCCGGAGTCAAGGCTGGATGGATCCATGGCGGCCGATCCCAAAACCAGCGAGACGCAGCGCTGGTTGCCTTCACGAACAACAAGGTGCAAGCGCTGGTGGCAACAGACGTCGCAGCCCGCGGCATTCACGTCGATGGGGTCGCTCGGGTCATCCATTACGATCCGCCCGCAGACCACAAGGATTACATTCACCGCTCCGGTCGGACGGCCAGAGCCGGTGCCGGTGGCTCCGTTGTGTCCTTTGTCGACAACGAGCAGCGCAAGGCAGTTGGCAAGTTGATCAAGATGGTCGGCCTTCCTCCGACCGACTTCGAGGCAATGCCGGAACTTCGTGAACGCGAAACACCAAAGTGGGTCGAAAAAGAAGATCAGGGTCGCGGAGACAGCCGTCGCCCTCGCAACGGCAGCGGTCAGAAGCGCTCGAATGGGTCCAAGCAGCGGGCGAACAAGCGTGCCGGACAGACTCGTCAGGACCGCGGTTCGGCAGGGGCCAGCTCCCACGAGGGCGGTTCTCAGGAAACGTCTGGCGACGATCGCCCGGCGCGGTCCAACGGTTCGGGCAATGGCGGGCGAACTCGCCCCTCAGGTTCCAAGCCGGGTTCCAAGGGCGGTCCGGGAAAGCGCGGTGGGAAGGCGAACGCCTCGAAGCGGTCCGGGAAACCACGGCCAAAGGCTCGACGCTCGGGTGGCGGAGCCAAGTCATCGTCGAAGCCCAGTGGGCCTCGCAGCGACGGCTAGCAGCGGTGGATCGGCCTGAGTCGGTTCGCGTCGCTAGTGAAGGGCATCTGTAGTTGAAAAGAAGTGGCACGTTTCGGCGCGCACCGATGGATGCATGATCGACAATCGACAGATGACGGATTCAGATCTTGGCCGGTCCTTTCTCGAACTTCACCAACCGGGTAGCCCGCTCCTGCTGCCGAATCCATGGGATCGAGGATCAGCGCTGGCGCTCCAGGGCGCAGGGTTCGCGGCTCTGGCCACGACGAGCAGTGGGTTCGCCGGAACACTGGGTCGTCTCGATGGAGCAATCACCCTCGATGAGTCAATTGTCCACGCAGGTGATCTTGTCTCCGTGGTCGACGTACCGATCTCATGCGATTTCGAGAACGGTTTTGCCGCCGACCCCGGCGCAGTGGCGGAGAACGTCGGCCGATTGTTGGATTCCGGCGTCGCCGGATTCTCGATCGAGGACTACGACCCCGCTGGCTTTCTCTATGACTCCGCGTTGGCCGTAGATCGGGTCGCGGCTGCGGTCCAAGCGGCACGTTCCTGCGGCAGAACAGTTGTTGTGACGGCGCGGGCGGAGAATCATCTGCGGGGTGTAGATGACCTCGGCGACACGATTGATCGTCTCCAGCGATTCGCCGCAGTGGGTGCCGACGTGCTGTATGCCCCTGGGCCGACAAGTCCGGAAACGATCGGGACCATTGTGGAGTCTGTTGATGTACCCGTAAATGTCTTGGCCATGCCAGGCGCACCGGCGGTTTCGGTCTTGGCCGAACTGGGAGTCGCTCGAGTTTCCGTCGGCGGTGGGTTCATGCTCGCCGCCATGGGAGGTCTCGCCGACGCGGCGCGCGAGTTGTTGGAGGAAGGTACGACCTCGTTCTGGGAGCAAGCCGGGCGCGGCGCACAGGCGAGGGCCCACTTTTCTGGGCGAATGGAGACCTAAAACCCCCGCTTGGGCACCGGGTCCGTCGTGGCGGTCGGTGGCGACTATTCTGATGGGCCTTGACCGCCCTTGCCTCCAGCCCCCTCCTGTTCGCTTCCAGTTCGGTGACGACGGCGATCGCGGTCATAGTCGTTGCTGGCATCAGTTGTTTGTGGCTGGCATCGAAGCTGAGGATCCCGTCGATTCTGCTGCTGCTGCCCGCTGGCGTGCTCGCTGGACCCGGTCTGGGAATCGTCAACCCCGATGAGCAATTCGGCGAAATTCTGTTTCCCGTGGTTTCGCTCGGCGTCGGAATTCTCCTTTTCGAGGGAGGACTCGGTCTTCGGCTCGATCGGGTTGGCTCTGTTCGCTCAGTCGTCGGCCGTCTTGTCACGGTCGGCGCCTTCATTGTTTGGATCATCGCCAGTGTCTCCGTCTACTTCCTATTGGATGTGCGGAGGGCTATTGCGGCGCTGATCGGCGCGGTACTCGTCGTGTCTGGTCCCACCGTCGTGCAACCTCTTCTTCGCTTGGCGAAACCGCGTCAATCGGTGGCCGAGGTTCTGCGGTGGGAGGGAATCGTCATCGACCCCATTGGGGCCACGCTTGGCGTCGTCGTCTTGGACGCCGTGCTCGAAGGTTCTCAGCCGGGGCGCGCTGCAGTTCGGATTGCCATCACGTTGCTCGCCGGCGGGGCGATCGGCGGCGGGCTGGGCGTAGGACTCGCATTTGCGCTCGGCCGCCACTGGGTTCCCGATCATCTCCACAACCCGGTGGCGCTCGCAACAGCAATCGGGGCGTTCGCTCTCGCTGATCAAGTGCAGCCCGAGGCCGGACTCATGGCCACAACAGCTCTCGGATTGACGCTGGCCAATCAGCAACGAGCACCCTCGAGACACATCCGAGAATTCGAGGAAGAGCTCGGTCTTCTGGTTCTCGGCGGCCTGTTCCTCTTGTTGGGGGCCAGAGTCGATCTCGAGGAGGTCGCAGACGTCCTGCCTCAGGCCGTGGTGCTCACACTGATTCTCATCTTCATCGCACGTCCGTTGGCTGTTGTCGCCTCCACCATCGGGTCATCGTTGACCACGCGAGAACGATCCTTTCTCGCCTTCGTGGCACCGCGTGGCATCGTCGCCGCCGCCGTTTCCGCCGTGTTTGCGTTGGAGATCGAGGACGCAGGTCTTGATCCCGGCCCGCTCGTCGCCGTTGTGTTCTCCGTGATCGTGTTGACCGTGTTGTTCTATGGCTTTACGGCGGTGCCTGCAGCTCGATTCCTTCGGGTAGCCCGGCCCCCGCAGCGAGCCGTCGCCATCATCGGTGCAGACCTATGGCACCTTTCGTTCGCGGAACAACTTCAAGATGCTGGCGTTTCAGTGCTGGTATTTACCGACCGGGCTTTCGAGCGACGCCGTGCCCAAGATCGAGCGCTATTGGTCTTTAGTGGAGACCTTGATCATGAGAGTGTCGAGGAGGCTGCGGATGCCCTTGGCATCAGCACCGTGCTCGTCCTGACCGATCGGGTGGAACTCGCCACGGCCGTGGTTTCGACACTGGCTCCGATCGTCGGTCGGGCGAACGTGTTCTCGACGAGTGAGCGAACGGGCATCGAGGGAGCGGGTGTGGCATCCGCCGTTGCGGTCCGGGCCGCAACTGGATTCACACCGGAGATTGTGGAACGACTCGACGCAGGCGCCCGACCCGAGATGGTCACCGGAGACAATCAACGTGAATCCGATCGATTGCTCGCCAGTCTGAGTGGCGCCCCCTTGCCATCGCTGCACCTTGATGGCACCTCGGGTGAGACCAACATCGTCCTGAGAGCAGTGGCCGAAGAAGCCGAGATGGTCGAGAGCTGACTGACACCGCTCGATCGAAAACCGGGATAAGTCTCGAACTTACGGACGCTTTTCGCGGTCCTACGTACGGTGGGAATCCAATCTCCGTTGCACAGGCTCATGCGTGAGCCCTCAGCTTCTGGGTGATTCCTACCGATACATCCACCCCCGACCAGTGAGCAGTCATGAACGAGACACTCCCCACCATCGAGCCCCCAACTCGGCCGCCATCGATTGCCGGCCGCCCCGACGTGGGAACGGCCTTCGCCGCAGTTGATGAGCCAGTGTTGCTTCAGGCTCCTGCCCCGGTCCCGTCTCCATCATCTCCACGGTCCTCCAACCGGGAAGGCCGTGGCGGCCGCATGGCCAGAGTCGGCGTTGCCTTCGTGGCCGGCGCTGGATTGGTCGCCGGTGGGTTCGGTGTGGCGCAGCTGTCGACTGATGACGATGCAGCAACGCCACCGGTTATCGAGGTCAGCGCACCCTCCGCCGCATCGGGCCAAGCCCAGTCCGATGAATTGGGTGCCGCAGAGAGCTCGCCGTTGGTCATACCTCCGGCCGACGGCGAGCTCGATCCCGCAGCGTTCGTGGCTCAGGTTCTTGGCCCATCGGTCGTACAGATTGAAACCAACATCGGGCTCGGTTCTGGGGTGGTATTCGACGACGGATTGGTCATGACGAACCATCACGTGATCGATGGGGCAAGCCAGATCCAAATTCGAACCTCAGATGGCCGCACCTTTGAATCAACTCTCGTTGGGTCTGATTCACGCAACGACATCGCAGTGCTGTCGGTGAGCGATGGTGCCGGCCTGCCAGTCGCTGAACTTTCGAGCGACGCTCCGGTTGTCGGGCAGTTCACGGTTGCGATCGGCAGTCCGTTCCAACTCCAGCAAACGGTGACCGCAGGGATCGTGTCGGCACTCAATCGCCCCGTGCCGAATCAGGCTGGCGGCTACAACGCCATGCTTCAGACCGACACGGCCATCAACCCCGGGAATTCGGGCGGCGCCCTTGCTGACCGCTCCGGTCGAGTCATCGGGATCAACACGTCGATCCGCACCGATGGCACGAGCAACAGCAACGTTGGTATCGGCTTTGCCGTTCCGATCGAAACAGCGCTCAATGTCGCTGAGCGAATACTGGACGGCGAAACGCTCGAACCTGGTGTGCTCGGTGTCTCGGGTGCGACCCAGGATGGTCAGGTCGGCGTGCTCATCAGCGATGTCACGACCGGTGGAGCAGCCCAAGCCGCTGGCTTACAGAGCGGCGATCGCATCCTGACGGTCAATGGTGCTCCGGTGTCGTCTTTCGACGAGCTCGCGGGACTCATCCAGAGTCACTTCTCCGGCGAGCTCGTCGAGATAGTGGTAGAACGGCCAGGCGATGAGACACCCGTGACCATCGCAGCCACGCTCGACTGAGGACACCTTTTCGACCTCCGGCTGGTTCACGACCAGTTCACGGCACGTTTACGGCTACGGTCGTCGACACCCCGAATTTTGGGGACAACTGTCGATTTCTAACACACGAGTAGGCGACGATGTCCTTTGGGCCATAGCCTCCTCTGTGGGATGGCACTTGATGGGCGGCACTCATCAACGTGGGGAAAACAAACGAATGGCACAAGATGTGCGCCGGGTTCCGAAGCAAGATCGGGCTCGTAAGTCTGTCGACGCGATTCTCCAAGCAACTGCTGAGTTGCTTGCCGAAGGAGAAAGCGGCGACGTCACAATGTCGGCAATCGGCCAAAGAGCTGGCATCTCGAAGGCAGCGATCTACCGCTACTTTCCAGATCGATCAGCCGTTGTCTACGAGCTCGCGATTCGCTACCTCGCTGAGCTAGAGGCACACCTCGACACGACGATTCGGTCGATCGACTCTCTGGAGTCGGCGATTGTGGCGATCGACGCGGTGATCGATCAGTTCTTTGAGTTGATGCGCGACCGGCCCGCCATGCGCCAAATTTGGATCACGGGGCGAAACGCTCCTGATGTTCAGCGTCTCATGGCGACGACCGCACACGAGCTGGCTGAGAAGCTCTACCAGGCGATGTCGGAACATCTTGCCGGCACCCAAGAAGTCAACGTTCGCCGCATTGAGCTGCTCATTCACATGTCGAGAGCAGCCGTCGAGATGGCGTTGTGGAGTGAGGATGATCAAGCAGTGTTGCAAGACTTCAAGCGAAGTGTGCTGCTCACCTCCAAACTGAGCGACCATGGCGTACGCGATGAGATTGCGGAGACGTTCGGCTTTCCACCATCGGCAGATGATCCAAGCGCTGACGCTTCTGCGTAACGCCTCGGGCCCTCTGGGTTGGCCGACCTGCTGTGACGGGATAGGCAACCGTCAAGAATTACTCGCCTGGTTTCTCACGATGGCGCCAGATTTGCAACCGTGAGGGGGTTCTTAGCAATCCCTGGGTTTTGGTTGGATGGTCACGTGAGCGAAGTCGCACGAACGCATCAGCACCGTGGAACGCATCAGCACCGTGGAACGCATGAGCACCGTGCGCCGATTTCCCTTGTCGTGATCAACGATGTGCAACTCGTGGTGGAAGGCCTCAGAGCGATGATCGCCCCCCACGAGAGCATTGACATCGTGGGCAGTTGTATCGGGGAGATCTCTCCGGTTGCTGCACAGGTGGCGCTGGTCGATGCCTTCGGACACCCGAATGCTGGCGTGGATCGGGTCGACGAAGCCGTGGCGGTTGGGTGTTTTGAGCACGTGGTGCTGTACACCTGGAAGTTGTCTCCGGCGATGGCGGTGGAAGCAATCGACCACGGTGCTTCGGGCGTGCTGTCCAAATCTGCCTCGGCCACTGAGCTCGTCGATGGACTCCTGCGCATCGCGCAAGGCGAGCGAGTTGTGCATGATTTCCCGGTGCATGTTTGGTCGCCCACGTGGGTGGAGACGGGTGACGCAAGCCTCACGGCTCGCGAACTCGAACTGCTTGCCCTGGTCGCATCTGGTCTCACGAACTCAGAGATCTCCCAAGCGATGCACTTGGCAGAGTCGAGCGTGAAGACGTATCTCAAGCGGGTCTACCGGAAGTTGGGAATCAACTCGCGGGCACAGGCAGTGATGCGTGCTGTCGAGCTCGGCATTGCTGGGCCCGGGGCCAGCGAAGTTCGGTCCGTCTGAGCGCTGATCTACGATCGACGGGGTGGCACCCGACGTCGAGCGACTTCTGAGGATCCTGGATCGCCTTTCACTTGTCGTTCGGGGACTCCGAGGTACGGCGCTCACCTTTGCTGTTGCATCGCTCCTGGGAGCTGTGTTGTTCTGGATTGGGTTGCTGCGAATGGGTGCGCCTTGGTGGCTCGGCATCCTGCCGTTCGTCGTCTTTGCGATACCGGCATTCGGGCTGTGGCGCCTTCGTGCTGCCATGGAGCCTGCTCTTGATCTGCCGGCGAAAATTCGATCGCTTCCCGTCGACACCGCTGGTTTGGGCGATGACTTTTCCGCAGTCGCTGCATCGTTGGCCGAGGCCAAGGTGGCGCCGAAGTCGCCACGAGCCTTCGTCGCGTCGATTCGTGCCACGAAAGGTGCGCTCGACGCCCTGAATGAAACCCGCATCGGCTCTGTCGTGGTGGGCGCACTTCCTCTTCATCCCGCTGGTCTTGCGGCGGGGGGAGTGGCATGTCTGTGGGCTGCCGCTGTCTTCATCGTTGGACTCCTCATGTTTCTGATTGGAGGTCTGTTCTGATGCAGGCCGATGTGATTTTCGAAAACGCCATCATTCGCACGGTCGATGCCACGCTCCCTCGGGCATCGGCTGTTGCCGTCGTGGGCGACCGGATTGCCGCGGTGGGCGATGACCTGTCCGGTATCTCGGCGAAGCGCCGCGTCGACCTCGAGGGGGCGACGATTGTTCCTGGGTTCAACGATGCCCACAATCACATGCAGGCGTTCGGGGCGGCGCTGAACGAAGTCGCGCTGCAGCCGACGGTGGTGCGGTCGGTCGAAGAGATCGTGAATGCGATCGGACGTCGGGTTGATGCCACCGAGGCAGGCGTGTGGGTCATCGGAACGGGTTATGACGACAACAAGCTCGACGAGCGTCGTCACCCGACGCGTCAAGAACTTGATCGTGTGAGCCCCGACAACCCGGTCTTGCTCAACCACACGTCTGGCCACTTCTGTGTGGTGAACACCGCCGCCATGCGTCTGGCTCGCGTTGGCGAAGTTGCTGTTCCCGAGGGCGGTGTTGTCGCTCTTGGCGAGGACGGAACACCAAACGGGTTGCTTGAAGAACAGGCACAAACGCTCGCCCGATCCCTGCTTCATCCACGTCCGACGGGGGATCTTGTCGTAAATCTCGGAGCGGCTTCGGACCACTACCTCTCCGAGGGAATCACGAGCTGCCAGGAAGCTGGCGTGGGTGGCATTCTTGGCACGGTCGAACCCGTTGAGGTCGCGGCCTACCAGGCGGCGAGGCGGGCCGGTCGTCTGCGGGTGCGGGTCACCCTCATGCCCTCAGTTGAGACGCTGCATGCGATCGATCACCATCCGAGCGACGATGAGCCTTTTGCCCTCGACCTCGGGGTGCATACGGGCTTTGGTGACGACTGGCTCCGATTCGGACCGACCAAGATTTTCGCCGATGGTTCGCTCATCGGTCGGACCGCGGCGATGTTCGATGACTTCGAGGGCGATCCGGGGAACAACGGCTACTTCCAAATGGACGAGGAGCGTCTGCATTCGTTGATTTTTCGGGCCCATCGGGCTGGGTGGCAAGTGGCCACCCATGCGATTGGCGACCGAGCGGTCGCTTCTGTCGTTGATGCCTACGAGCGGGCGATGGACGAGATCCCGAGAGACGACTGCCGTCATCGAATCGAGCATTGTGGGATGACTCGGGCTGTCGAAGTGGATCGCATTGCCAAGCTCGGGGTGATCCCAGTGCCCCAGGGGCGCTTCGTCAACGAGCTTGGCGACGGGATGCTCCGGGCGATTGGAGGACGGACTCCCGATTGCTACCGGCAGAAGTCGTTCCTTGACGCGGGCATCGTGGTCCCGGGGAGTTCGGACAGGCCTGTCGTCCAGGGGGCTCCGCTCCTCGGAATCCATGATCTTGTCAACCAGCGCACCGGCTCGGGAGTGGCGTTCAACCCCCACGAGGCGTTGACCGCAGCCGAGGCTCTCGAAGCCTTCACCCTTTCGTCGGCCTATGCCGCCTTTGACGAAGAGCGCAAAGGTTCGATCACCGTCGGCAAACTTGCCGATTTCACCGTTCTCGATCGGGACATTGTCTCCATCGATCCAGAAGAGATTTCGGCCACGATTGTTGAAGCAACGGTGGTCGGTGGGGTCGTCGAATTCGACCGGAGCGGTCGCGCCGCTTGAGCGTCGCTAGCCGGTGATGAGACTCGGCTCCCAGTCATTGGGAGCCTGGTACCCCAAGAGGTTCAGCAACGTTGCGGCCACGTTGGCCAGACCAGGGTTGTCGACGGGGGCGAGTTCGAGTGTTCGACCCTTCTGAGGAGCGTGGATTGCGAAGGGAACGGGGCTCAGCGTGTGGGAGGTTTTCGGGCTGCGAACGCCGTCGGTCTCGGTGTACATGATGTCGGCGTTGCCGTGGTCGGCGGTGTACACCAGGGTTCCATCAAGCTCCTCGATGACGGCGATGAGCTCCGCCATGCACTCGTCGATGACGACCATGGCTTCGATCGTGGCATCGAGATCACCTGTGTGGCCGACCATGTCTCCGCTCGGGAAGTTCAGTCGTCCGAACTGGTACTGACCAGAGCGCAGAAGCTCGATGGTCCGGTCGGTGATCTCACGCACCTTCATGGCAGGAGTGGTGTTGAACTCGACGTTGTCTGACGGAATTTCGACGTAGGTCTCGAGTGCCTCATTGAGGTAGCCCGACCGATTTCCGTTCCAGAAGAACGTGACGTGGCCGAACTTCTGCGTCTCGCTGATTGCAAAACTCGTCACGCCTTCGGCGCACAGGTACTCGCTGATTGTCCGATCGATGGCCGGAGGTTCGACGAGGTAGCGGGTCGGGACCTTCGCATCGCCGTCGTATTCGAGCATCCCGGTGTAGGTGACCTTTGGATGGGTGCCGCGATCGAAGACTGCAAAGCCGGGGTCCTCGAAGGCCTGGCTGATCTCGATAGCTCGGTCGCCGCGGAAGTTGAACATCACAACGGCGTCGCCGTCGGCCATTGCGCCGACCGGTTCGCCACTCGGATCGACGATGACGAAGGCAGGGAGATACTGGTCGCCCTTGTCCGTCTCGCCATACATCGTTTCAACGGCTTCGGTTGCGGACGCAAAGCCTCTCCCGATGCCAAGCGCATGGCATGCGTACCCCCGCTCCACCATGTCCCAGTCCGCCCCGTAACGATCCATGGTGATCGTCATTCGACCACCACCGGATGCAATTTGGTAGTCGAGGCCAGGGTGATGATCGTTGAGCTTGGTCAGCACCTGTTCGGTCTGAGCGATGTAGTTCAACGCCGATCTCGCATCGACGTCGCGACCGTCCAAGAGGATGTGGACTCGGGCCTTCATGACGCCATCAGCGGCTGCGTTCTCGAGCATTTGGTAGAGATGATCAGTGTGGGAATGAACGTTGCCGTCAGAATGCAGCCCGAGCAGATGGAGGCAATGGTCTCGGGCTTCGTCCAAGACTCGATTCCAGCCTGCTGACTCGAACATGGCGCCGGTCTCCAACGCAATGTTCACAAGCTTTGCGCCCTGAGCGAAGATTCGTCCCGCTCCGAGTGCGTTGTGGCCGACCTCTGAGTTTCCCATGTCGTCATCGCTGGGAAGCCCGACAGCCTGACCGTGCGCAGCGAGCGCGGTGGCAAGACGGGATTCCGTGAGAGCGTCGAGCGTTGGAGTTGAGGCTTCGGTGACCGCGTTGGCAGGCCCCTCTGGAGCGATGCCAACGCCATCAGCGATGACGAGGAGCAGCGGTCCAGCGGTAGGGGGAGCCGGGTCGAGTGGAGTCAGCGAAAACTCAGCAGATGAAGTATCGGTCACGGTGCCGATTGTACGACGACCATGCAAGTAGGTGGGTTGCTAGGCAAGCAGGTCGTGGGTCTCGGGACGGTCTCGCAGAAACTGCGCCGCGAACGGACACAGAGGCGTGATCGTTCGCCCCGTGGATCGAAGGTCTTCGACGATTCCTGCCATGAGACGATCGGCGTTGCCTTGGCCTCGGTGGGCCAGAGCGGTCTCGACGTGAGGAACAACCAGTGCGGCTCCTCGCGTTTGGTAGTCGGCGAAGCTGAGTACCTCACCCGAGCTGTCTCGCAACTCGAAACGGTGTGCATCGGTGTTGTCGACCACCCTTGGGGCCTCCGACGATGCCGAGATTTGTTCTGGAGTGCTCGACGCGAGTTGGGACATCTTCAATTCGAGATCTCCGTTCGAAGGCTCGGTTAGATGTGATCCGTCGGGGAACACGATGACGGGAATCGACTTGCGCCCGTTGTTGCGCTCCAGCACCGTCTCAACTTCATCGGGCTTTTCGATGAGGTCGATGTAGTCGTAGGCGACGCCGTTGTCTTCGAACCATGTTTTCGCTCGACGGCAATCTCCGCACCAGTCGGCGCCGTACATCTGAATCGTTGCGTTCTCAGTCACATGAGAGGAAACACCAGCGCGGCGTCGTTCCTTCCCTCGACGGTCAGAGAACGGTGACCATCAGGTCGTAGGTGGCGTTGCCACGCCAGCTGCTCACGATGAGTTGATAGTTGCCGCTCTCGGCGAGGTCGAATTCATAAGACGTCGACTCCGACACGATCAAACCGCCTCCGGGGGCGATCACGGCGAACTGAGCGTTGTCTTCCAGTGATGTGATGCTCAGCGACATGAACTGACCAGCCGAGACATCGATCGTGTAGATCTGGACTTCGGCTCGAACGACGGAGTTCGACACTGTTGCGGCCGAGGCTCCTGATTCGAAGCGAATTGCTTCGACTCCCGTTGGATCGTCGGCCCCGTCCTCGTCGTCGGAATCCTCGATCGTGGGATCCGTTGTCTCCGGTGGGATCACGATGATTAGCTCGTAGCTGGCGTTGCCACGAGTGCCGCCGATGACCACGGAGTGCACCCCGTCTTGGAGCAGAAGAGTTTGGGACCCGGTGACTTCGCTCTCGAGCAGGTTGCCGCCGGGGTCGAGGAGGTCGTACACCGCGTTGTCCTCGAGGGAGCTGATGGACAGTTCCATGGTTTGGCCCGCCCTCGCGTCGATCGTGTAGGTATGGCGATTGCCTCGAACCACAGCGTCGCTCACCACAGTTGCGGACGCACCAGGGTCGAATCGAACTGCTCTCGGCGCTTGTGGGTCTGCCGGCAAGGTGGTCACCGAGGAAGTCGTGGGTGCGAGGGTGGTCGTTGCTCCCTGGCCACCGTCGGCACTGCCGAGCGTGTTGGTGGTTTCCTCGTCGGTCCCAGCGTTCGCCGTGTCATCCTCGACGGAGAGCGCCGTTGATGCCGCCGTCACGGTCGTCGTGCTGATCGCGCCGTCGCCTCCTGAGCAGCCGGCGAGAAGTAGTGCCAGACCCAAGAAGCCCAGACCGAAGAAGTTGTGCGGTGCGATCCGAACGTGTCCCGATGTCATCCGTGTAGGTGTCCTCGTGCTCGCTGATAGCCGTCGTTGATCAAGGGCAGCGTACGACTGAAGTCGAAGGCGGTCGCGTCGGGAGGCGTTGCTGATCGGAGACTGAAGACCGGACAACCCACGACCTGGGGATCAACCGCTGCTCTGCGCTGTGTGCGAATCATCAGCGCGACCGTGTGAATCAGGCTGTCGGTGAGCCCTTGGGGTTCTTCGGGACGAGGGTCTGACGGGGTGGCATCGAGCAACACGATGGTTTCGGCTCCCAAGGCACGGGCCAGGACCGTGGGGAACATCGCGACGACACCGCCATCTACAAGGAGTTTGCCGTCGAGCTCTTGAGCGGGAAAGACCCCGGGGATCGCCGCGCTGGCCCGCAACGCGGGAGCCAATTGTCCCTGGTTGAGGATCACCGGATCACCCGTCCGGTGGTCGGTTGCGATCGACGCGAACGGGAGTGCGAGCCCGTCGAAGGTCGCGGCCGGGGAGTAGCGGTCAATCAAGGCAGTCATGGCTTCGGCACTGAGCAAGGCTGAGCGGCTCTTGGCCAAGTGCTGCATCATTCCGAGCCGGCGGGTGCCGCGACGGCGGGTGCCGAAAACATCCGCCGCCTCCACGGAGCCCCAAATGTCACGGAGTTGTTCAGGGGCTCCATCTGGGTCTGCAGCGACGAATGCCCCATTGAGCGCCCCTACCGATGAACCCACAACACGATCAGGTTTGATCCCGGCTTCGGCAAGGGCTTGAAGCATCCCGACCTGAACCGCGCCATAGGCCCCGCCCCCGGACAGCACGAAGGTGAGGGGGCGCGGTGATCCTAAAAGTTGGGTCGCGAGGTTCGAGGTGTTCATGGATTCGGACACGCCCCGCAAGGATGTCATCTTCAGCGTTGGTTGGTTGGCCTACCGTGGAACGTGCACGAGCCAGTCGCTGACCAACAGCGAACCTGCCGCAGAAAGAGCGCAATGGATCCCGAAGCGCGCCAACGCAAGATCGAGCAATTGGCGGCCCTCGCCCGCGACGGCGACGAAAGGGCCATGACAGAGCTTCTGGCTCTCATCGAACCTGATGTCCAGCAGCGGTGCCTGCGTATCTTGCCGCATCCTCTCGATGCCGAAGAAGCAGCCCAAGATGCGCTGCTTGCGGTTGTTCGACGGATCGGCTCGTTCGAGGGCCGGTCCAAGTTCAGCACGTGGTTGTACATGGTGAGTTCCAACGCCGCGCTCGACACCTATCGCAAGCTCAAGCGTCGGGCGACGGATCCGGGTGAGATGCCCGAGCTGACCGACGATCGGCGAACCAGCATCATTGCTGGCACTCGAATCGACCTTCTCGACGCACTGGAGCAGGTCGATGCGAAGTTCGGAGAACCCGTCGTACTACGAGATGTGCAAGGCATGGAATATGCCGACATTGCCGAGTTGCTGGGTGTCCCGGGTGGAACGGTCAAATCCCGAATTCATGAGGGTCGACAGCGTCTCCAACGCATTCTTGATGCGACCTGATCGGACACGTTCACGATGCTTCGACGGTGTTCGTCCACAACCGTTCGAGTGATGCGATCAGCTCTTCGACTGCCGGGCGGGCGGCGAAGGGGACGCGACCTTCGTTGAGTTTTCCCCGCCAACGATCGAGCGTCTCCACCGTTGCGGCACTCACGACCTCGGGTTCGGCGTTGGGATCGAGACCGAGTCGGCGAGCTGGCTCGACCTCGAGCAAGATTCGTTGAAACTCAGCCACCAGCGGGCGCGGCAACTTCACGAGCCCCGAGGTGAGCTGGCGCAGTGTTGCCAATTCGAGAAGGCCGGGAAGTTCTCGTTCGAGCTCATCGATCTGGTCGAGCATTTCGTTTGCGTTCTGTCGATCGTCGGGCCCGGCTCGCTCCACACCGTGACGGAGATAGGAGATGGCCCGCCCGGATTGGATCGCGGCGGCTCGTTCCTTCGTGAGGAGCTGCACAATGCGATCGACGTCGGAGTCCTCGGGATCCAGCACCAGTACGGGTCCGGTTCCTTTCAGAAGATCCGGCGGCGTCGAAAATCCCTCTGAAGTCATGACAACATCCGCCCGTTGAGCTTCAGCGTCTGGACCGCAGATGCTGACGCTGCCCGAGAGTGAGGCATTGGCGAGGGCCAGCATTTCGTCGAGATTCTCACTCGCCACGAGCGACGCGCGAGCACGCTCGATGAGGTCTTGCACTCGTCCTGCTGCCCCGGTGTGGCCAGGGCTCCAAGCGTGGGCAACGCTTGGGCCAATTGCCGACAGCAACGTGATCATCTCGTCTGTCGTGCTCACTCGATCATCGGGATCGACCGAGAGTCCCTGATCGACCAACTCGACCAACGAGTGAGGGAGGTCAGGTCGTGCCTCGAGCAACGAGTCGACGTGGTTCGTAGATCGGCCCCGGCGAACATCGCTCAGGGTGTCGGCGGCGAATGGCGTGTGGCCCGCCAGGAGCTCGTACAGCAATGCAGAAACCGAGTAGAGGTCGGCTCGATGGTCGATCGTCGACGACGTGCGTGACTGCTCGGGTGCCATGTAGGCGGGTGTGCCTGCAGCCTGGGTGAATCCCGAAGCACCTGCGAGATCCTTGGCCAGACCGAAATCGCCGAGCACGACCATCTCGTCGCCAATGGTGCGGCCAGCTCGTTGGGCAGCATTCCGTTCGTGGTTGGCGACGGTACGAAACAGGACGTTGCTTGGTTTGATGTCGC
>CALHCB010000122.1 GCA_937930695.1 uncultured Acidimicrobiales bacterium
AGCATCGTGTCGAACCCGGTCGGCCAAACGGCGAACTCGTGCGCCAAGATCTTCAGTCGGTCCCGTCCCATCGGATGCTTCTGCCCGTGCAATCAGAGCTTCAAGATCTCGTACGGTCTCGGCAGAAGATGCAGCGCGAGCCTCCATCTGATCAATCCGAGACATGGCCCTCGCGTGTCGTTGGAAACGTGACTCTGCTCGCTCCACGTCACCGATGAGCTCGTCGCGGTCGGGGCTTTCTGCGGTCAACTCTTCGAGGTCGATCTGTGCTGTGCGCAACCAACCGTCAGCAAGCCCCGGGAGCTCCGAAGGCTCGACTGACTCGATTGTGGCACCGTCGAGTCCAACGTTGAGCAAGTGATCCACCAGCTCACGAGCGAGCGAAACCCACTCGGGATTCTCCCGTTCCTCGACAAGGCCTTCCAGCGCCGCGCCCAGATCGTCAGGAAGCATCATTCCGAGGTGACCCCGGGCTTCGTCCTTGATGCCAGCAAACTCATCGTTCAGTGCGACCTGCACAGGGTCAACACCAAGTGCTGCTCGTGCTTCTTCCACTTCAGCTCGAGCAGCCTCCACGGTTCCTGCCGCGAGCTGGACTGCCTGCACATGGGCCGGTGAGGGCTGCGGACTCATCCGATACATGACGTATCCGGCGAACGTGTCTTGCCCGACCTTGGCCAACAGCGCCTCTGCCTCCGCTGACTCTTCGTCAGAGTTCTTGCGGCCCCGCTTGCGCTTGTCGATGGACTCGGTGCTCAATTCGGTGAGTCGAGTGTCCTCGGCCTGGGTGAGCACGATCGGCACGGCGAGCGCCTTTGCCTCAGCATGTGAATCGATTGATTCGGTCAGCGAGACTTCTGCTCGATAGAGCCGATCATTCAGCGTGTCGATGTGGGGCTGAGCTTCTGCTCGTGATTCTTTGAATGCATCCCAGCGGCCGACGAGGCCGGCGACTTCTGGTGGGATTTCACGAACGATTGGAGCGACCGAACGAATGGCACCCACGGCACCAGTCACTGCCTGGATCTTCGCTTCGAGATCGAGGACCTCAGGTGGGCGATCAGAACGACCATCAAGTGCGTCCTTGACACGCTGCAGGTCAGCCAGCGCCGAAGGCACGAGGTCTGCTCGAGTTTCCTCGACGTACACCGCATCAATCTGTGCTTGCTTGCGAACCTGGTCCAACTCAGCGATCCGTCCAGGAAGATCAAACTCGCCAACGACCACGTCGTCGACCGCCACAACGACATCTTCGGTTGTGAACGGACCGATCCCGGTCTCCTCAGCGCCTCGTAGCTCAGTGAGCTGTCCATCAACTTCGACAAGCCCGAAGGGCAAGTCACCGGATCCAGTGGTCAGCGCTCTCACCGCTTCGATCAACG
Organism: uncultured Acidimicrobiales bacterium; assembly: GCA_937930695.1. Taxonomy (GTDB): domain Bacteria; phylum Actinomycetota; class Acidimicrobiia; order Acidimicrobiales; family SZUA-35; genus CALEWY01. Next base: position 1,383 of record CALHCB010000122.1, read on the forward strand.
CGTCGCGTTGAGGAGCCGAGAGGCCGTGGATCATGGACATGAACGGATGAAGATCAACCGTTCCGAGCTCATTGCCGAGGTCGAGACGCAGGAGTCGCATACCAGTTCTTCGGCCCGTTCTTCGGACGACTCAAGAAAGAATCTGGTGTCGTTTGTCTGCAACTCGGACAACGGCCCCTGGATCTCGTTCCAGGAGCGGAATCTAGGAGCCTTCGACGCGTGCTCGGAACTCCGAAAGTGCAGCCGAGACGATCTTCCCCTCTGCCCGACGTTTCACGAAGCCCGGCATTGGAACAGCCAGATCGATCGCCAACTCATAGGTAACTTCGGTGACGTCTGGAGCATCCGCTGAGGGAACGAAGCTGTAGACGCCATCGATCCGACGCATCAGGTCCCCCTCAACGAGGTTCCAAGAAATCCGGTGCGGGGCTTGCGACAAGTCATAGACCAAGGAATATCGAGTCCGTCGTCCAAAAGATTCGGCCTCGAAGACTGCAACACGAGGTCGGCCTTGGTCATCACGTTCGGTGATCGTCGCAGCCGTAATGCCATGCGCCCACTCCGGGTAGGACTCAAGGTCCATTGCTACCGCGAAACACTGTTCGGCCGTGGCCGCGACAACGGCTTGGACGGTCCGTTCTTCGGTCTTCGAAACCTGAGTCACCACGCGACCTTAACCCTCCGAGCGCCCCAACGACGAGCGGAAGCTACTTCCGGGTAGCGAACTGTCCGTATTTGGCCCCAACCATGGCCATGAGCGCCAGCCCAAGGAGCGGTACGAGGATACTGAAGGCGACGGCGGTGAAGGGACGAGCGATCGAACCAGCGATTCCCACGATGCTTTGGATCACTGCGCCGCCGGTGAACACAAGGCGATCTCGTGAACTCACCGCACCATCACCGAGAAAGAACGCTCCGACCACCGTGACTTCCTCAACGCGGCTGCGATTCGCCGCGCTCAGAAACGCAGAAACGAAGAGCACGATCCCCAGCAGGAAGTAGACGACGAAGACCACGCCGATGATCCCGCGCAATGTTCCGCCAATGGCGACGGCAACAACGGTGAGCGCAAGGTGAGAGACCGTGACGCCGCCAGCAAGCCGACGGAGCACAGCAGGTGCTGGCTCTACCGCCCCAACGTCGGATTCTTGAGTCATCTGAGTCGCGCTCCGTTGATTGCCTGTTCGAGCTCCCGAGACAGCTGTTCATATCCGAATTCTCGCACTACTCGGTCTCGAGCAGCGCGCCCCATACGGGCCCGCAGCGACGGATCATCGATCAGTTGTGCCAACGATCGCATCACGTGACTTACGTTGCGGGGCTCGTCCACCACGATTCCTGTAGCTCCTGGAAGCACGGCTTCAGCGGCCCCGCCCGACGCGCCGGCGACCTGTGGAATCCCGCAGGCAGCCGCTTCCAGAAAGACGATTCCAAAGCCTTCTTGCTCCAGACCCCACCAACGGTCGTGACACATCATGGCCATCACGTCCGACGCTGCGTACAAAAGAGGCACTTCCGCATCATCAAGACGCCCTAGGAATTGCGCCGGTGCGTTCAATTTCGTTGCCAGCTCCCGAAGTCGCTGGTCCTCACGGCCTGTTCCCCCGATGACCAATCGCACGTTTGGACGGGCTAGAGCAAGCCGGCTTACTGCCTCGACGAGGACATCGATTCCTTTTCGGGGAACCAATCGGTTGACCGACGAAATGACGACGTCATCGTGGTCAAGGCCGAATCGCAATCTGGCTTCGGCGCGTTCGGATGGGGAAGGCGGATGAAACCTGTCGGTATCGACTCCAGGAGGAATGATCACCGAAGGAAGCGATTGCCCGACGCATCGTTCTGCTTCCGCAAGGGCGTACCCACCAGCAGAGATAACGAGCGAGGCGTCATCAAGTACTCGACGAAGCACGGAGCGAGATCCGACAAGACGTGCGGGAATCGTGACCTCCGCCCCGTGGAGCACCACGCCGTAGGGCATTCCGAGGAAGGGTCCTATCGCCCCGAGCGGAACCGCCGGATCGAAAACGACAATTTCGGCTCCGGTCTCGGCTGCCCGCTCGCGAATACGGCTCCGCAACCACGGATAGGGAATCAACACAGGTTCGGGGGACCGCTCGATACGGATCGGTGCAGCGGCGTCGAAGGCAGCCGTTCCCGCATACGGCGTGGTCATCACCACGACATCCTCGGCAGGCAGACGTCGCCACAATTCCCAGAGATAGTTCTGGATGCCCCCGAGTTTCGGTGGGAAGTCGTTCGTGACGAGCAGGTGGCGTCGCACAAAGATCAGTCTGCCGGGCGCAGGTCAGCGGGCCGCGACCGGAACGGCGAGCTCGAGAAGAATTTCACTGTCTTTCTCACGACTCGTTGCCCGGACGACAAGGTCATTGAATCCCAGACGGCGAGCGGCCCACAACGCATGTTGACGAAGCAAAGGATTCGGCGACAACACGAAACTCTCGATGCACCGATACAGCCGCTGATCAGACGGGTCCCCTGTGTTTCCAGCCACGACCAAGGCTGTTCGGCGAACAATATCGGGGTTTCGTTCTGCGATGTACCACCGCCCAACTCGGGCCAGGAGGTCGTCGTCACTCGCCTCGAGCAGCCACATCAGCTCGATCCAGCCATCTGAATCTGGCTCAGCATCTGCTGGCGGGTTGTCGAGTCGGCGATTGGGAGGACAGACATCTTGGCAATCATCACAGCCATAGAGCCGGTCGCCGAGTGGTTGACGAAACTCGACGGGGATGGCCCCCGGGCCCTGGACCAGCCACGCGAGACATCGTCGAGCGTCCACAACTCCCGGAGCAACGATGGCGCCAGTCGGACAATCGTCGAGGCAGCGTCGGCACGGTCCACAACCATCCGGCTGGGGGTTGGGAGCCCTGACGAGCGGCGCATCGGTGACAATGGATCCCAGAACGAACCAGCTGCCTTCGCCGGGAAGAAGCAGGTTGGCATTCTTGCCATACCAGCCGAGACCCGCTCGGTAGGCCACGTTGCGGTCCACCAGATTGTTGTCGTCCAGGTGAACCCGAGCCGCCCATCCATCCGCCTCGAGAACGGCCGCCATCGATTCGAGCGCGACCCGAAGATCGCCGTAGTGGTCTCGCCATGCGTATCGGGCGACCCGTCCCACGAGTTCATCAGGTTGGTCGAGCGGGGCTCGGCGATAGCTGAGTGCACCTGCCACGATCGACTGCGCCGCAGGCAATACACGACTCGGGTCCGTCGAACGGGCCGGATTCCGATACGTGAAGTTCATCGATCCGGACAAGCCTTTGGCCTTTCGAATCCGAAGCACGGTGGCGGCTGGTTCGAGGACGTCTGCTCCAGTGACTCCGACCGCGCTCAGACCCGCATCGCGCCCCGCCTTCAGCACGCTCTCTGTTAGCGCACTCTCTGTTTGTGCGCTGTCCGTGAGTCTCGGATCGCCATCACCCATGCCACAAGCTTGCCACGACCGGCCACCGGCCAGGCTTGCTCGCGACGGAGTGCCCAGGCGGGCAATCAGCTACACGACCTTGCGCTCGTGACGGAGATCCGGGACCAAGCCAGCGGATTGAAGACGCTTCAGGGCCGCGAATTCTGCGACATCGATGACAACTGCTTCATCGGGCTCGCGAGATGTGAGAAACATGACAACGCAGTCGTCACATGTGGATGTGTGCTGACGCACGCAACTGGAGCAATCGATCGAGAAACTCATGAGGCGACACTACGAAGGGGGTGTGACAGTGAAAGTTCGGTGACCCGCTCCCCTATCCTCGGCCTGGTGAAGGCTCTTGAATTCAGCCGCAAAGAAGGCCGCTACGCCGCCGCCGCCATCAGCTCACGGCTGCGGCCGGGAAGCGGCGCAGCCACCGGACCGTTGAGTCTTGTCGATGGTGAGGCGCCGGATCTGCCCGCAAACGGCTGGCACCGGGTGAAGACTCGCCTCTCCGGAATCTGCGGTTCCGATCTGTCCACCGTCGACGGTCAGTCTTCTCGCTACTTCGAGCCTTGGATCTCGTTCCCCTTCGTCTTGGGCCACGAGGTCACCGGCGAGCTCGAAGATGGAACTCGCGTCGTCGTTGAGACTGTTCTCGGGCATGCGGCCCGCGGCTTCGATGTGCCCTTCGAAGGAGCAACGCCAGGAGACTGCGACGACTACCGGCATCTCGTGAGCGGAGACCTCGATCCTGGCATCCAGATCGGCTACTGCGCGTCCACTGGCGGGGGCTGGTCCACCGAGTTCGTCGCCCACGAATCACAGCTCCACGTGCTTGATGACGCAATCACCGACGAACAGGCGGTGCTCATCGAACCCACCGCGGTTGGAATTCATGCCGCCCTCCGCACACCAATCCCGAGCGGTGCAACGGTTGCCGTTCTCGGGGCAGGAACGATGGGGCTCACGACCATCGCCGCCCTTCGGGCCTACACCGAAGCCGGAACGATCATCGTGGGTGCGAAATACCCCGAACAGGTAGCGCTCGCCTCCAGCCTGGGTGCCGACCAAGTTGTCGCCCCCGCAGAGCTGGCTCGCTCGGTTCGACGCAAGACCAACAGCTTCTTCATCGGCGACGATCTCTCGGGCGGAGCCGATGTCGTCATCGATGCCGTCGGCAGCGCAGCCTCGCTCCAAGAAGCCATTGGAATTTGCCGACCCAAGGGAACCGTCGTACTCGTCGGCATGCCCGGCAAGGCAACGATCGATTTCACTGCACTCTGGCATCGAGAAACAGCACTCGTCGGTGCGTATACCTACGGCACCGAAACACTGCCAGACCGAACACAGCGTCCTTCATTCGAAATGGCGACCGAACTGGTCGTCAGCGCCGATCTTGGCCGTCTTGTGGGTGCCACGTATCCACTGGAGAAGTACGAAGACGCCCTTGTTCATGCTGCGAACAGTGGGCGACGGGGCACCATCAAGGTCTGTTTCGACCTCCGCTGAGCCCTTCGCAGCACCCGTGCTTCCTTCCTTGGTGGTGCGTCGGGTAGGTTGGGACGCCATGGAACCGACTGCACACACCGCGGATCTCGCGGCCGCCGATGACGCCGATTCGTCCGAGAGCATCACCTCCGGACAAGAAACTGATCTTCTTGCCGACGAGCTGCTCGTCGAGGAAATCTCGATCGACGGGATGTGCGGCGTCTACTAGACGCCGGACGCTCTTCTCTCTTGTCAGACACTGCCGCGTTGCCGTCGTCGTTCGATCCGAACGATCGCTGGGGGCTTCATCCCCGTGTCGCGCTTCGTCCCGAACCGTTCGGGGCACTCGCGTACCACTACGACAACCGACGCCTGAATTTCGTGCGTTCCCCCGCTCTCGTGGCGCTCCTAAAGATCCTCGCCGACCACGAATCGGTCAGCGTGGCGTTCGATCATTCCGGTGTTGCTGATGCTCGACGACCAGCTTTTGAACGGGCACTCAGCGCCCTCGCGGCTTCGGACTTTCTGCAGCCGCTTCCCGAACTAGAACGAAACGGATCTCCCGGATGACTGCCCTCACCGAAGAACTCAAAGCGGGGCTCGATGCTCCGATCTGCCTCACCTGGGAACTGACCTACGCATGCAACCTTGCGTGTGTGCACTGCCTCAGCTCGTCAGGCCGTCGCGATCCCAACGAATTGTCGACTGAGGAAGCCAAAGCGGTCATCGACGAGATGCGTTCGCTCCAGGTCTTCTATGTGAACATCGGCGGCGGCGAACCAATGATCCGTCCCGACTTCTTCGAGCTGGTCGAATACGCCACCAGTAACGGAGTCGGCGTCAAGTTCTCCACCAACGGTTCGAGGATCGATGAGGAGCGGGCGAAACAGCTCGCAGGGATGGACTACCTCGACATCCAGATCTCGATCGACGGCGCAACTGCGCAGACCAACGACCGAGTGCGAGGTGAAGGATCGTTCGACACCGCGATCGCGGCGATGGATCACCTGCAGGCCGCGAATTTCGGGCCCTTCAAGATCAGTGTGGTCATCACCCGTGAGAACGTCAGTCAGCTCGATGAATTCGAGTCGCTCGCAAGTAAATACGGAGCCGAGCTTCGTCTGACCCGCCTTCGCCCCGCCGGTCGGGGTGCCGATACCTGGCATGAGCTGCACCCGCTTCACGAGCAACAGGTCGAGCTCTATCACTGGTTGTTGGCTCGTCCCCAGGTACTCACGGGCGATTCGTTCTTTCACTTGAACGCTCTCGGCGACGAGAATCTTCCCGGACTGAATCTGTGCGGCGCGGGACGGGTCGTTTGCCTGATTGACCCAGTAGGCGACGTGTACGCGTGCCCGTTCGTACTTCACGACGAGTTCAAGGCTGGAAACGTCCGTGACACCGGTGGGTTCTCATCTGTGTGGAAAGAGTCCGAACTGTTCACCGAGCTTCGGGAGCCGCAGTCAGCCGGAGCGTGCGCCAGTTGCGGACAGTTCGACGCCTGCCAAGGCGGCTGCATGGCTGCCAAGTTCTTTACCGGCATGCCCCTCGACGGGCCTGACCCAGAGTGTGTCTCTGGCCATGGCTCCGAGGCGCTGTCGAACATCGGCGTCGAGATGCGCCCGACACCGACGGCCGATCATTCCAAGCCGACTCCCGTCAAGCTTGGTGCAACACGAGTCTGAGATCCTCGCTGCGCTGACGCAACCTCACGGCGTCCAGGCTGCGTTGAGAATCGCCAGAAGCGATCCTGGTTCGCCAGATTCGTCGGTTTCGAACACGAATCGCACCGCGTCCCAGTCGAGGTTGCCGTAGTACTCGGTTCCCCCGAAGTAGTACTCGACCACCGACGAGCCAGGGAAGACGTCATCGATGTTGTTGATCGTGTTCCCGCTCCCCACGGTCTCGAGAAAGCCGACCTGTTGCGTGCTCGTCAACGCCGGGGAGCCCTGGACCCACCGAAGGTGCTGCTCGATGGTCCGCTCGATCGCAACGTCGTCTTCTTCATATTCATAGCCCCACACATAGCTTGCGGTCGGATCAGCCAGATCTGCCGAGGTGAGAACCACATCGTCCTCAGCGATGTACGTGTCGAGGGAAATCGTGAGACCAGCAGGGCCGACAAGGGCCGCGAGGCTCGTCGGGTCACTCAACCCTGCTTGTGCTTGCGCTGCAGCGGAACGAAGTTGCGCAGAACCGGAGCCGACCTCAGTGAGTTCGCCAACTTCAGGGCGAACAAAGTCGAGTGCGACCCAGCCCGCTCCTTCTTCTAGGGCGACGACACCCCATGCTGTGTCGCCGTTCCAGCTCACTTCGGAATACCGGGAGATACCCGTCGCTTCTGGTGCGAGCGTGGCGACGATGTCGTGTTCAGCGCCGGGACCAGACCGAACGTTCAAAACATCGTCAGCAGCGACGTTCCACACAAACCATGTCTCGGCGAACATCTCCCAGCCATCCTCGACCGGGATGCCGACTGTTCCCGCAATTCCAGCAGGGTCGGCCGATTCATCGACTGGATCAGTTCCGCCGTCGGTGTCATCGACAACGGACCCATCGGCTGAGGCCGTCGTCGCGGTGGTTGGATCTGTCTGATCGCTGGCCAGTGTGGTGCTCGACGATTCAGATGCGGTATCCGTCGCCACGATTGGAGCGTCTGACGAACAGGCCGCCATCACCAGAGAAGCGGCGAGAAACGCTCCTCCGATTTGGAGGCCATGGCGAGATGCAATACGGGTCACCCGCCAAACTGTAGAACACCTTCATTGCCCGCCCGCCGCACCAGTGAGGTCGCCGAGGCTCGAGCCGAGCGGGTACGGTCGCTCGAACCGCGAACAAAGGAACCCCGCATGAGCATGATCGGCACCAGCGTCGTCCGTAAAGAGGATCCCGCCCTGCTTACGATTGGCGGCAGCTACGTCGACGATTTGGCACCAGCCAATGCTGTTCACGCCACCTTCGTCCGCTCGGTCATGGCCCACGCCAAAATCGGGAACATCGACACCAGTGAAGCTGCGGCCATGCCCGGAGTTGTAGGGGTCTACACCGCGGCCGACCTCGATCTTCAGGCTCGATCCGGTCACCCGATGCTCAATCAAGAGATGAAGCGGACCTCGCTGGTGACAGATCGAGCTCGATTCGTGGGCGAGCCTGTCGCTGTCGTGATCTCGACGACACGCGAAGCAGGCGTCGACGCCGCTGAGCTGGTGAACATCGACTACGAACCGCTGCCCCCCGTTCTCGGATTCGCCGCGTCAAAAGCGGGCGACACTGTGTTGTTCGAAGATGCAGGCACAAACGTCGCGTTCGCTCTCCCTGCAGCCGAAGAGGACGTTCTCGACGGCTGTGAGGTCACCGTCTCACTCACGTTCCAGAACCCTCGTGTCGCTCCCTGCCCGCTCGAAACCCGATCGACTGTCGCAACGTGGTCCACCGGTGAGGACGGACGTCCATTCCTCACCCAGTTCGCAACGACCCAGGGAGCACACGGCACCCGTGATGCACTCGCAGCTGCCCTCGGCGTCGACGGCTCCCAGGTTCGGGTCATCACCCCGGATGTCGGCGGTGGATTCGGAGCAAAAAATGGCGGATACCCCGAAGACATCGTGGTCGCCGAAGTTGCTCGCCTCATCGACACACCCGTTCGCTGGGCTGAAACTCGATCAGAGAGCATGCTCGGTTTGGTCCACGGCCGAGCGGCTGAGTTCGAAGCCACTGTTGGTGGCGATCGTTCCGGTCGTTGGCAAGCGTTGAAGGTCCATATGTCTCAGGACGGCGGCGCCTAC
>CALHCB010000123.1 GCA_937930695.1 uncultured Acidimicrobiales bacterium
GCCTGGAACGGTTCAGGAACGAGCTTTCGATTGAGGACGATGCATCGATGTGCGATCCAGAGATTGACGGCGACGAGAGCGAGGAACCAGAAGTAGTGATCTTTGAAGGCCTCGCCGAACGCACCGAGACCGTCGACGTCAAGCAGGAGGAGCGGGGGCCAAGATCCGACAAGGACGGTCGCAACTTTGAATGAAGTTTCGAGTCGTCGGGCCGTGGATCGGACGTACCGAACGGTCGCCAACAGTTGGGCCATTGGAAGCGAGACGATCAGAGCGATGACGATTCCAAGAATGGAGAGAAACGCGACGAAGAAAACGAAACTGACGAGTTCGACGAGAAATGCGGAGAGATCGAACGCTTGCGTTGTGTCAGCGGACCGCAAGTTCTGTCGGTCCTGACCACCACTGGGTTGGAGCAACATGAAGCCGTAGGTGAGAATCGGCATCGGGCCGCTCCGAACTGCGACCGCCTTCGCATACGCATGGGCCCAGCGGCGAATCGTCCGTTCAGGCGCAGCCTGTTCGCTGTGCTTGACCGATGTCATCGAAGCTCGAGGCGTGGGAGTCCATCAGATGTTGAACGGGCACGCATCTCCATGGTCTGTTCATCGGGTCGTGCCGACTGGATCTGAAGCGGCCTGTCGTGAGCACGGTGCGTTCGATCAGCGCTACATGGAGCCACGATGTTCGCGATCTCCCGTGACGCTTCGCAATCGAGGTAGGGAAAGGGCATGGAGAACCTCCGGTGAAAGCCGGATCGTCAGGCTTCATGTGTGATTGAGGTCAATCGGGTGGCCAGCAGTCACTGGCAAGCCAGGAAGGCTCGCTACGCACCTCTGCAGGCGAAGGCATACGATTGAGGAATGTCCGCAATCCGTGTTGGTGTCGTTGGAGCCGGTGGGCGTATGGGCATTGCAGTGTCCAACGCCGTCTGTAGCGATCCGGAACTCGACTTCGTCGCCGCCATTGACCCGAGGTATGACGGCATCGACGTCGGTGAGGTCACCGGAGTAAGTGGCTGCAGCTTCGATGTTGCGGGCGACAACAACGCCTTGGTTCACGCCAAGGTTGATGTGGTGATCGACTTCACGCACATCGATGCGGCGCGAAAGAACCTCGAATTCTTCGCCGCGAACGGAATTCATGCCGTCGTGGGAACCTCGGGCTTCACCGAAGCAGAGTTCACCGAAATCGAGGCGGCCTTCACGACGTCGAATTGCCTGATCGCCCCCAACTTTGCCATCGGTGCCGTACTCATGATGCGGTTTGCCGAGCTCGCCGCTCCGTTCTTCGATACGGCCGAGATTGTTGAAATGCACCACGATGCGAAGGTCGATGCGCCGAGTGGGACAGCGGTGTCGACAGTTGAGCGAATGGCGAAGGCCTCAGATACTTGGGCCAAAGACCCGACCGAGAGCGAAACGCTCCCCGGTGCCCGTGGAGCCAAAGGTCCGGCCGGAATACCCGTGCACTCGATTCGCATGCGAGGGGCCGTGGCCCACCAGGAAGTTGTCCTCGGTACGACGGGGCAGACGCTCACGATTCGTCACGACAGCATCGATCGCTCCTCGTTCATGCCCGGTGTGATGATCGCCGCCAAACGCATCGGCGGGGTTCCCGGTTTGAGCGTTGGGCTCGACGGAGTCCTCGGTCTGTGAATCTGTTGGCCTGCCCATGACCGGCGCATTCCAGAGCACGCCCGGGGCCGAGCCTGACAAGGCGAAGGTCGAAGACTCCTCCGGTCAGCCGGATCAGGCGGCCGCCCGTCATCAATCTGAGCAGCGCCACGTCGCAGCTGTTGGTCTCGACCACGAGGCAACACAAGACGTACTTCGTCGGGCGTTCGAGATCGCAGAACGACACCTCGATGAGCCGACAGACGTGCTTCTTGGGCGCGGCACGCTCGCAGAGATCGCGGCGGAGGTTGGGCTACCAACCAGCGCGTTGGCAGCCGCGATCGCGGAGCGTCAACTGGGGGTTGATGATGATCCGGGATTGCTGGACCGCATCGTCGGACCGCGGATGATTGCTGCCCAGCGAGCGTCGGCTCACGACGAAGAGTTCCTGACCGAGCGAACAGTCGAATGGCTGGAATCGGGCCACGGCATGAAATCAAGGGTGCGACAGGATGGCGTAGTCATCGCGACCAAACGCCGCGACGTTGTTGGCAAGGTGGCCAATACCTTGCGTTCCGTGCAGGGCCAGGGTGGTCTCGGCAAGGTGCAGCAGGTCACGGCCGTGGCGGTCGACCTTGACGATGATCCGGGCGCCGTTGTGCTCGTTGCGGACGTCGGCGACAAGCGCAACGAGGCGATTCTTGGTGGGACTGCGGTGACCGTTGGCGCGTCGATCGCGGTAGGAGCGGTCTCGATATTGGCTGGCCCCCTGGTCTTCCTTGGGTTGCCAATTGCCGCCGGAGCCGGGGTGCTGACGAGCCGAATGGTGCACAGCAGCACGGTGCGGGACGCCGAATACGAGGTCGAATCGACGATCGATTCTGTTGTTCGGGGAGAGCGCCCGCAGTCGCTGCTGGGCGCGGTGGCGAAAGAGACGCTCGGGCGCAGGCTTCAGGCTCGTCGCGATCGGCCGAAGTCAGATCGATCCAGGTCGAACCGCTCGAGATCAGATCGCAAGCCGCGGCGATCCGGCCGCTAGAGGTCAGCGTGTGCCGTCGAGCGCTAGTGGCCGACGGAAACTTTGCCGGTGGCCTTGCTGTGCAGTGCCTCAGCATGACGATTGAGTCCGACCAGCTCTGCGTCAATGCCTCGATCAGAGAACTTCTTCACGACGGCATCAAGGGCAACCACAGCTGAGGTGTCCCAGATGCGTGCGTTCGAGAGATCGATCTCGACCCGCTTGACTTCAACCGCGTCGTAGTCGAATGCGTGGACAAGATCGTTTGTCGAAGCGAAGAACAGCTCACCAGACACTGCGTAGAGTCGCTCCACATTGTCGGGATCAACCACGCTGGTGACCTGGACGACGTGGGACACATGGCGGACGAAGAACACGGCGCTGAGCAGCACACCACCGGCTACGCCGTAGGCGAGGTTGTGGGTCAGGACAACGATGGCAACGGTGACGACCATGACCGCCGTCTCGGTCCAGGGAATCGACTTGAGGCTTTCCGGCACAATGCTGTTCCAGTTGAAGGTTCCGACCGACACCATGATCATGACGGCGACCAACGCTGCCATGGGGATCTGGGCGACGAGGTCGCCGAGTGCCAGGATGAGGATCAGCAGGAAGACGCCTGAAGCGAGGGTTGAGAGGCGGGTGCGACCACCGGAGCGGTGGTTGATCATCGATTGGCCGATCATGGCGCAGCCAGCCATGCCGCCGAAGAAGCCGGTGATGATGTTGGCGACACCTTGACCTCGTGATTCGGTGTTCTTGTCGGACTCGGTGTCGGTCATGTCATCGAGCAGCTGCGCAGTGAGCAGTGACTCGAGGAGACCAACGAGAGCCAGCGTGATCGAGAACGGCAGGATGATGCCGAGTGTCTCGAGGTTGAACGGCACATCGGGGAGGCTGAGGGAGGGGAGTGATCCGGGGAGCTCGCCCATGTCGCCGACGGTGGGGAGGTTGAGCCCCATGGTGATCGAGATCGTCGAGAGGGCGACGATGGCGACCAAGGGAGCGGGGACAGCTTTGGTGATGCGGGGCAGTCCGTAGATGACGACCAGACCAGCAGCGATGAAGCCGAGGTTCAGCATCATGGTGTTGCTGGCTTGGCCGGTGAGCGCATCGCCAACATGGGAGAGCGTGTCGCCCCATCCGTGGCCGTCGCTCAAGAAGATGTGTGGGATTTGGGCCAAGAAGATGAGGATTGCGAGTGCGTTGACGAAACCGAGCATGACGCTTCGGGGCACGAACTTCATGAGTTCGCCGACGCCGAGATAGCCGAAGCCGACCTGCAGGAAACCTGCAAGCACTGTTGCGGCGAAGAGATAGCCGACGCCGTATTCGGCGACGAGCGGAACGATGACGAGCGCCATGGCGCCAGTTGCCGCAGAGATCATTCCTCGACGGCCGCCGGTGAACGAGATGATGATGGCGATCGAGAACGAGGCGTACAAGCCGACCTTGGGGTCCACGCCAGCGATAATCGAGAACGAGATCGCTTCGGGAATGAGCGCCAAGGCGACGACAAGGCCAGACAGAAGGTCTGCCTTGGGGTTTGCTGTCCACTCTTCGGACGCGCGGCGGAATTGAGAAGGTATGAACGTGGTAGTCACGGGGGCCCTAGGGGAGAGGCGAAACGCCTACAAAATTCACAGGGCGCCGTGCGGAGGGTAGGAGGAGGTCGGCGACTGCGCGTGTTGCATTGGTCACACGGCGAGCGGACACCCTCTTGGTTAGCGGGTTTCTGTGAGTAGGCCTCGCAGAAATGGGCTGTCGGGCCTAGGCCGTATGCCCTACAAAGAGGGGATGGGAAAAGCCTTCGAGAAGATCACGGACTCAATGCGGACCTTTGTCGACCGCCAACACCTCTTCTTCGTGGCCACCGCGCCATCGGGTGATTCGGGCCGAGTCAACCTGTCCCCGAAGGGGTACGAGTCATTCCGCATCATCGATGATCATCGAGTGGCCTATCTCGATCTCACTGGGTCTGGCGCCGAGACGATCGCTCACGTGAGGGAAAACGGACGGATCACGTTCATGTTCTGTGCCTTCGAGGGGAAGCCGAACATTGTGCGCTTCTACGGAACGGGTTCGGTCGTTCGCCCCGGCGATGATGAGTGGGATGAGTTGGCGTCGTTGTTCGCCGAATCTCCTGCGACAGAGGGGGCTGTCCGCTCGATCATCGTGGCCGACATCGATCGCACCTCGAACTCGTGTGGCTACTCCGTCCCGTTCATGGACTTCGTGGAGGAGCGGCCAAGGTTGATGGAGTGGGCGTCGACCAAGAGCGACGACGACATCGATGCGTACTGGAAGGAGAAGAACACGACATCAATCGATGGACTCCCAGCAATCGGTTGATGCCGTGCTCAGTGCGTGCTGCGAATGACGAGCGCGAGGCAGAGCGCACGGAGAGCGAAGACGGTGACGTTGATCCCGAAAGCGAGCGCTACGAGCATCAGCCCTGACCGGTCCGCGAGCCCAACCAGTTGAGCGCCGGCTCCGCTGCAGAGTCCGAGAAGTGGGCCAACGAAACCGAAGACGAGTGCGGCCTTGACTGCTCCCGCTCGCCCTCGACCTAAGCCCAGAATCGCCCCCCAGAGCGCCTGGCCAACAAACTGAAAGGCAACGTAGCCGGCGACAGAAAACAGCCAGGCGGGTCCGTCTTTGGATAGAGCGGAAAGGAGTCCGACGATGGGAACGATCTGGGCTGTCCCGGCACCGACGCCGAGAGCGCAGCCCTTCATCGCCGCCCGCGGCCCGTCGAGCCAGCCGTACACCGCTGTTCCAATCACCACGCTGGCGACGGCACCGAAGAAGAGTGGTGCGAAGAGTGTCCTAATGACGGCATCGGTGAGCAGGAACTCGTCGGCGAGCCGGTCAGAGATCGGCACAAACCAGGTGTTGGCGGCGAACTGCACAGCGATTGCTGCCGCAATCGAGGCCGTCGCAACGGCGGCGACGACTGACGCGACGGACGGTGTCGGTTCGATGGGCTTGGCACCGCCTAGCAGTGGCCGTGCCGCTCTGGTCGGCCTGGTTGATGGATCGGCGGTGTGCGGTTGGTCGGCTGTGATCCCGTCTTGTGGTTCACGTGTAAGAAGTAGTTCGGTGCTCATGTCGGTGTCCCTCCGGTATGACGCGCGTGTTGTGACGCGGTGGCGTAATTGGCTTGGGTTTGCAACTGGCCGGCAGGGTCCCTCGAACCTGCCGGCCAGCGAATGGTGAAGAGCTAGAGCTCGACGTCGTCTGTGGCGTCGTCGTCGATGTCGTCTTCGATCTCTTCCTCTTCGAAGCCC
>CALHCB010000124.1 GCA_937930695.1 uncultured Acidimicrobiales bacterium
CTCAGCCCTTGGCCGCAGCCTTGAGCTTGGATCCGGCGGTGACCTTCACTGCCTTGGAAGCCGGAATGTCGATTGGCTCCTTGGTCTGCGGGTTGAAGCCCTTACGAGCCTTGCGGTCCACCTGCTCAAAGGAGACGACACCTGGGAGGGTCACCTTGTTGCCCTTTGAGACCTGCTTCATCACTTCGTCGAACATGCCATCGATGACAGCTCCGACATCCTTCTTCGACACACCCGAATCATCGGCTACTGCGTCGATCAATTCTGACTTGTTCACGGCGAACTCCTCTAGCTTTGCGCGTCCCGCCCTTTGGGAGACGACGAAAGTTGAGCCCTTTTGAATGACAAAGTCAAGGATTTCGAGATCTTCTTCGGATCGCGGTGCCACTGTTCTAGAGGCGAGACGAGCCGCCGGGCAAATTACAAGACCCCTCAAGCCTGGTTAATCATCGCCGTACTGGCGTGGTCGAAGTAGTCGTTGAGCATCCCGCGGACAGCAGCGGTGCTCTCCTCGGCGAGGTCGGGTCGCATCGGCACTGACTCGACTGCGAGGACCATGGCAGCGAGCCACGCATCGCGTTCGACCTGTCCGATCACGAACGGGTTATGACGCATCCGCAATCGCGGGTGACCACGTTCCTCGTTGTAGATCGCGGGACCTCCCCAGTACTGCTGGAGGAAGAGCGCCGTGTGGCGGCGGGCGTCCGTGAGGTCTTCTGGATAGAGCGGACGAAGAACGGCATCGTCTTGAACCGTGTCGTAGAAGTGATCGACCAGCGCCTCGAAGTACGGCCAGCCGCCTGCGGCTTCAAAGACAGTCAAGCTCTCGGGCTCGGAAGGATCACCGCTTGTCTGTTCATCATTGGCCACCGACAGAGTCTAGGACTGAGCGTCCGATCGTGAACCGCTCAGACGCGGGCCACAGTTCCCAGGCCGCCCTCGCCTGAAACGACTATTGAATCTGCTGACACCTTCAGCTGGCTTTAGGGTCCGATGTGCGACAATGAGGGAATGCTGATTGTCCAAGTCCGGTTTGTACCGGCGTGGTCGCACTTATGAGCCCTCCGAAGTCCGATGCGCAAGTCGCGTTCGACAAATACGTGGTTCCCGAGCTCGAGGTCTTGTACCGAACAGCCCGATCACTTACTCGCAATACGGCGGATGCCGAAGACCTCGTGCAGGACACGCTGCTGCGCGCCTTTCGAGCGATCGAGAGATTCGATGGTCGGTATCCGCGGGCGTGGCTGATGACCATCATGCGCAACGCCAACATCAACCGAGTACGCAAAAAGACACCCGATCTCCTCGACGACCCGGAGATGACATTCGAACGCTCGGTCGACTTCGCAGAGACCGAGGGGCCCGAGGAGACCGTCGTCGAGCCCGTCTTTGATTCAGTTGTCACTGCCGCGTTCGCAACACTCTCTCCGGACTTTCGCCAAGTCGTCGAACTGGTCGACCTCAATGCGTTGTCCTACCAAGAGGCAGCCGACGTCATCGGCGTTCCTGTTGGCACCGTCATGAGCCGACTGCATCGAGCCCGCAAGCGGATTCGTGAACGCATTGGCGAAGAGGGGCTTGAGTCCTCCGGTGCCTTCCGGGCGGGAGAACCGTCATGATGCGCATGTTCCGACGCCGCAAGGGCATGTCGTGTGACCAGGTCATGGAAGTCCTGCAGAGTTATCTCGACGGTGAGACCGATACCGAGACGGCACGGAATGTGGCGTCCCACCTCGATGTCTGCGATGACTGCGGACCGGAATCATCCGTCTACGTCAACATCAAGAAAAGCCTTGCGGCCCAACGTGAAGACGTGGACCCCGAAATCCTCGAAACGCTTCGAAACTTCACGGATCGCATGGTCCGCGGAGAAATCGACTAAGATTTCTAGTCTTGCGTTCCTTCCTCGACCTTCGACTTCTGGGCCCGGCCGTCTGATCTGACGCGCCGGGTGACCGAACGTCCAATCGTGAGTTGAAGAGTCGAAGCAGAAGTCGAAAACTGAGGAAGTACCACCATGAGCAGCAAGCCTGCCAAGCAGCAAAGTCGTGAAGCCCAGCGATCAAACGCGGGCCGCATGCCCATCCACAAATATCGCCCCTACTTGTCCTACCTGCCGATCGATCTCGCCGATCGCACCTGGCCAGATGTAGAGGTCACTGAGGCACCACTTTGGTGCTCTGTCGATCTTCGAGACGGAAACCAGGCGCTCATTGAGCCGATGGATCCGGACCGTAAGCGAATGATGTTCGACAAGCTCGTCGAGGTCGGATTCAAAGAGATCGAGGTTGGTTTCCCCGCCGCCAGCGACACCGACTTTGATTTCGTGCGCCAAATCATCAGCGATGGAGCGATCCCAGACGACGTCTCGATCCAAGTTCTGACCCAGGCCCGGCCCGATCTGATTAGCCGCACCTATGAGAGCCTCGTTGGCGCTGAGAATGCCATTGTCCATCTCTACAACTCGACCTC
This sequence comes from uncultured Acidimicrobiales bacterium, assembly GCA_937930695.1. Taxonomy (GTDB): domain Bacteria; phylum Actinomycetota; class Acidimicrobiia; order Acidimicrobiales; family SZUA-35; genus CALEWY01. The sequence goes on from CALHCB010000124.1 coordinate 2,473, forward strand.
GACGGTGCAGCGTCGTGTGGTGTTTGGGCTCGACGAAGCAGGCATCATCGACATTGCCGTTGAAGGGGCAAAGGCGTGTGCCGCCAACGAAAAGTTCATCGAGGGCACAAACCTTCGCTATGAGTATTCGCCGGAGAGCTTCACGGGAACCGAGCTCCCCTTCGCCAAGCACATCTGCGAAGAAGTCATGGATGTTTGGGGAGCAAGTCCCAGCAATCCCGTCATCCTCAACCTCCCGGCAACGGTCGAGATGAGCACCGCCAACGTCTACGGCGACATGATCGAGTGGTTCCACCGCAACATCAAAGACCGAGACGCCGTTGTCCTTTCGCTGCATCCGCACAACGATCGAGGCACCGGAGTGGCGGCCGCCGAGTTCGGCGTCATGGCCGGAGCAGATCGGGTCGAAGGAACGCTCTTTGGAAATGGGGAGCGAACCGGCAACGTCGATGTCGTCAGCCTCGCCCTCAACTTGTTCAGTCTGGGTGTTGACCCCGAGCTGGACTTCACCCAGATCAATGACGTCCGGCGAGTGGCCGAGCACTGCAACCAGCTGCCCGTTCACCCTCGCCACCCCTATGTCGGTGATCTGGTCTACACAGCCTTCTCCGGCTCCCATCAGGACGCCATCAAGAAGGGGTTCGAGGCCATGGAGGCCTCAGGACAGGATCTGTGGGAAGTCCCGTACCTCCCGATTGACCCCCAGGACGTCGGACGATCCTACGAGGACGTCATCCGGGTGAACTCCCAGTCTGGCAAGGGCGGCGTTGCCTATCTGTTGAAGGTCGAGCGAGATCTCGACCTCCCCCGCCGGCTGCAGATCGAATTCACCCGTATCGTGCAGCAAGTCACCGATACCACGGGCAAAGAAATCACCGGTGACGAGATTTGGGCGCAGTTCGAGAGTCACTATCTCGCAGCGACCAAGCCCTACGAGCTCGTCTCGTTCAGTTCATCGCAGAACGCCAGTGGCAAGGACCGCACGCTCATGAGCGCCGTCGTTCGGGTTGATGGCGAAGAGCAGACGATCGATGGCGAGGGCAACGGTTCGATTGAAGCGTTTGCCGTGGCCATGCGCGAGCTCAGCGGGATCGACTTCCGGGTACTCGACTATCACGAGCATGCAATCGGTGCCGGCGCTGACGCTCGTGCTGTTTGCTACACCGAGCTCAAGATCGGCAGTCAAGAGCTTTGGGGTGTCGGTATTCATACCGACATCGTCACCGCTTCACTGCGAGCCGTTGTGTCGGCAATCAACCGCGGCAACTAGTGGCCCAGGCGGGATCCAGCCAACGAACCTGAGCGAGTTGCCCGGCACCTGCCTGCGACAAACCGCACATGTCACCGAAAACGAACGAACCTGTGCATGATGTGCTGGCCAAACGGTCAGCTTCATGCACAGGTTCGTGGCGTTTTGATCAGCGGATCACAGCGTGGGGCAGGGACCGTATGGGTCAGCCAGACGGTTGACGAAGTCAGCCCGTCCGGTGGCTGGGATCACGATCACGTTGCCGCACACGCCGTTGACGGCAGGAGCCCAGCGACCAGGCTCGGCAATGGTCTCGGTAACGGTGCAGTTCGCATCGTCAGCAACCCCTTCGAGGGGAAGCACAACGGCCTCGCCAGCATTGAGCGTGAAATTCACCAAGGCACCGCCGCAATCGACCGTGAACGAGAACGAGCCGACATCAGGGGCACCTGCGGGCTCAACGGCGTTCGACACCGTGATCTCCGGCGATGGCGCAGGAGTGGAGCAGTAGGTCACAGAAACGCTCGCGAACACCGTCGTGCGGATCGAAGCATCGGCATCGCCACCTGCGGACAGCAAGAATGTTCCTCCGCTCGTCACGGGAAACGAGAGATTGTCCGAGCTGATGTAGTCGGCAACCGGTGCACTCTGAGCAGGATTAGAGGCGAGCAACCCGTCGATCTCAAGCTCAACAGATGTCTCGGCCGGGATTGTCTGAGTGAAGGGACCGAAGAATCCAGTGGCAGATGAGCCAACGCCGCCAGGACCAGAGATCGACGCAGCGAAGTCCGTGTTCGTGAAGATGGTGAAGGGGAACGGTGAGACCAAAACGTTGTCGAACGAGCCCCGCGTTTGCAATGTGACTGAGGTAGCGACGGACACCGAGTCGAGTGTTCCCGCACCATCAAAACCGGGAACCGTGAGTGATCCACTTTCCGTGATCCGGAAGTTTCCGGAGTCACTCAGTGTCTGACAGGTACCGGCGACAGCATTGTCGTCAACCAGCGCGACTGGTGCGGCAGCTTCAGGAACCACAGCAGCAACTACCGGAGCCTCATCTTCGGGAGATGCCCCAGCGCTGAGCGACTGTGCTGATCGCAGCTCGACGAGCGAACTGGCGAACATGACCGCCGCAACAAGTGCTGCGATCAGAGCCCCCCAGCCAATAAGACGACCGGCAAGCGGTCGATCGAGTTGAACTTGGACAGATTCTGGCTTCATGAGTTGCCACCCTTTGAGAAGATGAGTGGCAAAGTACTTCGCTCGAATCGCCCGTCGTTGGATCCCCCAAGCTGAGGCACCAAAGGTCAACAACCACTGAGCGGATCTACTCCACGAGGATCGTTCCAGGCCGGTACGTCGCCCACGCAAACCAGAATGTGTCGACATGAGGAATCGCAGTCAGACGTGCACCGGCGAGTGGTCCGTCGATCGCGCGACCGTTGATCGACCACGACGAACCTGTCTCGGCATCGGTCCACACACCGTTCCCCGCAACCGAGAAGGTCAACACTTCACCATCGGGTCCTGCTGGGATGTACGCACCCGTCTGTCCCACATCAAAGCCGCCGGAGATGCTCGAATCGTCGAGCGCAGAGGCCAACCCACTTCGATGAAAGAGCACCACGTTTCGGCCCTCTTCAGTGATCGTCAGCGTGCCAGCCTCGGCAAGTGAGGACAGGGTGACGGCAATTGGCCCGGCTTCATCGACCACACCTACGACTCGGCGCTTGGTCACGAGTCGCTCATCGATGGGCTGAGAAATGAACCCCGAAATCGGTTGAGAGCTCTCGCTGTCATAGCCCACGTAGGGGTTGAGCCCGTAGTCCCGTACATAACCGGTGTCGGTGCTGAGCACCACCCCATCCGGGTACAGCTCGCCGAACTGCCCAATCGAGAGCGTCTGGGCCGGCACGAGATCAAGTTGGGCGCCGGAGAAGTGGCCGACAATCCCCTGACCCGTGAAGTGCGCCCACAACGACTCCGTTTCCCGGTCGTACATCACAAGCGCGGACTGATACAGGCGTCCAGACGTTCCAAAATCCAACACCCGATCGCCAAGACGGCGGTCATAGGCCACGGCCGAGTTGCAGAGTGGGCAGTAGGTCACCGTCACCGGCACTCCCCCAATCTCGTCGTTGACGATCTCGTGCCAGATGAGGATGGAAACGGGATATGCCTTTGCTTCTCCGTTGATTTCGACGACGACAACCGCCTCGTCACCGTCGGTGATGAACGACTGTGCCTCTTCCAACGACACGAACGATGGGTCATCGATCGGAGGGATTCCGTCGGGAGGCGGACCACCGGACACGATGTCACCAGGGTTGACGATTGGTGGAGGGAATGCGGGGTTGTCTGGCCCAGCGTTGAGCGCAGACTGCACGGGGGTCCCGCTGTAGTCATGGCCGTTGTAGTCAAAGTCCGGGTCGGGCGTCACGTTCGGCTCCGGGAAGCTGTTTTCATCCTCGGAGGTCGCGACATCTTCCGCTGCTGCATCTTGTGCCTCAACCTCGTTGGACTCATCGCTGCCAGACGACGACCCGGAAGCCTCTCCAGACGCATCCGCGTCGCCAGTTGCATCTTCGGAACTCCCAGAATCGGTGCAGGCAGATGCGACGAGCGCCAGGCTGAGGAGCAGGGCGCCCTGTCGTCGATATGTCGATCGGGTCCAGGACAACGGCATGCCAGAACAACCGCCCTGGCACCACCCACATTCCCCGGACGAGCCGTCAGGTGAGTGTTTGGCGCTCCCCACCCACCTCGGTGTATCGAGACAACGGACGGGTCATCCGCTTTGACCACCAATCATGATCACGGGCATGCGCATGGAAGTGATCGGGCACCTGACGCATCGTTCGATCGATGGTGAAGGCATCTCCGAAACGAGACCGAGCGACACGGTCGAGTTGGGCAAGGGCGTGGTCGACAACCGCTTCTGGTGGCTCGGACCCGTGATCGTTCCAGACCACCATCGGCACACCACAGGCCTCGCAGTCTGCGACCCAACAGATCTCGTCTTCGAAATACCAGTGGGTGAAGCGGGCCGCCTCACAGAGTTCGCAAGGTGCTTCATCACCGATCGTCATCGGTCGTCTGCCCAATCGAACGGATCACTGGCTGGCGACGGCTCGGTAAACGGCGCAGACCGAGCGGCTGAGATAAAGCGACGCACCTTCACTGGATCTTTGTGTCCGGGGCTTGATTCGACTCCTGATGCCACATCGACGCCCCACGGACGCACCATCTCGATTGCCTCCGCCACGTTCTCGGGGTCGAGACCACCAGCGAGCAAGATCGGGCGATTGAGCTGAAGCTCACCCAATCTGGACCAGTCGAAGGTGGTCCCGCTCCCTGGTTCGGGTGAATCCACCAAGAGGCGCACGGGCCCGTACTCGGCGTGTCGAGTCAACGCAGGATCCTGAGCCGAGAATGCTCGGATGACGGCGGGCACGCGTTCGGCGATCCATCGGGTGTCCTCCGGAGACTCGTGCCCGTGAAGCTGAACGGCGCGAAGACCAATGGTGTTGGCCGTCTCAACGACTCGCTCCCGCCGTTCGTTCCGGAACACTCCGACGGTCAGCACCTCGGGAGGCAGTCGGCGAACAATCTCGCGTGAACGACCGGTCGTAATCCGGCGCGACGATGCCGCGAAGATCATGCCGATCGCGTCTGCTCCGAGACCTGCGGCCAGCAAGGCATCGTCGACGTCGGTGATTCCACAGATCTTGACGAAGATTCGAGCTTCTTCAGGCACGCCTCAACGCTACTTGGCCTGCTGAGGTGTGCCGCTCCGCTTACAACACACGTGGTTCACGCCGCCCGCATCGCTGCGACAGCAGCGGCGGGATCGCCCGATCGAACAAGGGCCTCGCCCACCAGAACTGCGTCGTACCCGGCCCGATGCAACACACCAGCGTCCTCCGGACCAGCCACACCTGACTCAGCGACTCGCACGACGTCGGCTGGGAGGAACGACGCAACCCGAACCGCGCGGTCGGTGTCAACTTCAAAGGTGACCAGGTCACGTTGGTTGACACCGATCATCGTCGCGTCGGCGATGAGTGCTCGTTCGACCTCAGCCTCGTCGTGGGTCTCGACCAGCACATCAAGGCCAACCTCGATGGCGAGAGCGTGGAAGTCGACGAGCTCGGCGTTGTCGAGTGCTGCGGCGATGAGCAGCACACAATCCGCTCCCATGATGCGAGCATCAAGAACGTCATGCGCCGAAACGGTGAAGTCTTTGCGGATCACCGGCACCCCGACGGCACTCCGGGCCGCTTGCAGGTCCTGTGGCGACCCACCGAAGTGATCGACATCGGTCAACACCGAGAGACAGGTCGCTCCCCCGGCCGCATACGAACCGGCCAGTTCGGCCGGGTCAAGGTCTGCCTTCAGGTCGCCCTTCGAAGGCGAACGACGCTTGACTTCCGAGATGACGGCGAGCCCGTCCACCGCTGCAATTGCAGCGCGAAACCCGCGGGCTGCTGGCTGATTCTTCGCTTCTTCGATCAGGGCATCAAGGGACCGTTGATCAGCGCGAGCTGCGGCCCGATGGGCATCGAGAATCGAGTCAAGATAGGTCGTCAGAGGTCAAGACCCTTGGCGACAACCGGCTTCATCATCGTGATTTCGGGACGACCACCGAGAAGGCCACCGAGGGCGCCCATCGCAGCTTTCATGCCATCACCCTTCCCGTGGATGGCGAGAGCATCAGCATCGGTGTAGAGCTCGAAGAACACGAACACGTTCTCGTCTTCGTCGCTCTTGTGGACGCTGTACACCTCGAGCCCCGGCTCTTCTTCGGCTGCCACGATCATGGCGTGAAGAGCGGCCTCCAATTCGGCGGCCTTACCTTCCGCAGCGGTGAGCTTGGCAGTGAGAGAAATCTTCGACATCCACGAGACGCTAGCCCCGACCGATCCGCACGAGCGAACTTGTTGGCGAAGGTGTTCACGATCTCCTAACGATAGGGATCTACCCTGCGTCCGTGCAGTCGATTGTGATCGTCGAAGACGAACAGGACATCGCAGATCTGCTCGCGTTGTACTTCCGCAAGGAAGGGTGGGACGTCAGCCTTTGTGATGAAGGCGTTCGAGCCCTCGACGTGATCAGGTCTCGACAACCAGACTTCGTCATTCTCGATATCGGCCTGCGAGGTGAGCAAGACGGCTTCGACGTCTGCCGTGAGTTGCGAACGACGAGCAACGTGCCCGTCTTGTTTCTGACCGCTCGAGACGACGAGATCGATCGAATCTTGGGGCTTGAACTGGGCGCCGACGACTATGTGACCAAGCCGTTCTCACCTCGCGAAGTCGTCGCCAGGGTGAAGGCCATTCTTCGTCGTGGAGCGGGCACGACGACAACCCCGACGCACGCCGAATTCGGCCCGGTTTCAATCGATCTGGCCCGACATGAGGTGGCCAACGGGGGAACAGCCATCACGCTGGCAGCCCAAGAGTTCGCGCTGTTGGCCTACCTCGTCGAGAACCGGGGAATCGCCCTGAGCCGGGACCAAATTCTGGCCGGTGCGTGGGGGCCCGATTGGGTTGGCGACACCCGGACCGTCGACGTTCACATTCGCCAGCTCCGACGCAAGGTCGGCGAGGAACTTCCTTTGGTCACCGTTCGCGGCACCGGCTATCGGCTCGGCTAACGATGCAACGTCGGCTCCTCACAGCACTTCTGGGCACGGCTCTCGCCGCCATCATCCTCGTAGGAGCTGGCGTGTTGGTGTTCTCTCGCGTCGGCGCCCGCAGCTCGGCGTCCGACAGCATCGAGGCCCAGATTGAGGCTGTGGTCGAACTGTCGAATGAAATCCAGACTGTCGATCGGCTCGGACCAGTCCTTGGTGGGGTCGCCGGCGCCTTCGATATCGATGAGATCCGCATCGTGACGGTCTCGGATACAGGAGAAATCCGGGACCGGGCGACACGGGGCAACCGTGGTTCGGCCATCTTTGAGCTGAGCGACAGGATGCGTGCCCGGTATGCCGCGGACGAAACCGTCATCGTCGACCGAGACAATCAGGTTGTTGGTCTTCGCCAACTCGAATTCGGAGGGGTTGATCGCCAGATTCAGTTGCCGCCAAACATCACGATTGGTGTTCTGATTGCCCAGGATGTGGCCCCGATTCCTCGATCTGCGTTTCGGTGGTTCTTGATCTCGGCCCTCTTGGTGCTCGGGCTCAGCTCAGTTGTTGCAGTGTTCCTCAGCCGTCGTCTCGTCGGTCCACTTCGTTCGATCGAGGCCACGACCGCTTCAATCGCAGCAGGAAACCTCGAGGCCCGAGCTGACGTCGAAGGGCCTGCGGAGATGGCCCAGTTGGCCGAGTCAGTGAACAAGATGGCCGCAGATATCGATCGTTCTCGGGCCGTTGAGCAACAATTCTTGCTCTCGGTTTCGCACGATCTCCGCACGCCGCTCACCGCGATTCAGGGCTACGCAGAAGCGCTCACCGATGGCGCAACCGAGGACCCGGCTGATGCTGGGCGGATTATCGGAACACACGCCGATCGTCTGGGTCGACTCGTTCGAGATCTCCTCGATCTCGCTCGGCTGGACGCCAAGGCCTTCAGCTTCGATGTAGCCGATGTGGAGCTGAGCGGTTTGGTGGCTGAGACCGTGGATGGCCTTCAACCGGTTGCGGACCGCTACGGCATCGCTCTGCAACAGGACGTTCCCGAGGACCCATCGGTCCATCGTCTCGTGGTGTACGCCGATCGAGGACGCCTGGGACAGATCACAGACAACCTCGTTGAGAACGCACTGAAGTTCGCGCATTCAACCGTGACCATCCGACTCACAGAACACACCGAGGCCGGCTGGGTGGAGTTGTCGGTCATCGACGACGGTCCCGGCATCGATGACGCCGACCTTCCTCACGTTTTCGAACGTCTCTATGTCACCCAGCAACAGCCGCTCAGGGCCGAAAGCTCGAGCGGACTTGGACTGGCCATTGTGAGAGAACTGACCGAAGCGATGGGTGGATCAGTACGAGCTACGGCCGGCATCGTCAATGGAACCGAAATGACGGTCCGACTTCCCACAGGGAGCTAGCCCTTCAGCGTCACCGTTGCACCACTGGCGCCTGCCGTCATAGGCGCTGCAATATCGGCGGCTCGCTTGATCGATGCCAGAGCAACACTGCCCGTTCCCCACATCGCCAGACTGGTGATGTGGCCAACCTCGTCTCCTGCCTGATACAGCGACAGCTCGATGTCTGAGGAATGCTCCGATTCGAGTTCGAGTCGAAAGATGCTTCGAGGTGTGTTGTTCCCGCGTGAGTCAATCCGAGCCACGAGTTCCTGACCGACATAGCAACCCTTGGTGAAGTCCGCGGACATGTCGACGATGCCTAGCTCAGCGGGAATCGTCTTCTCGAGAATCTCCCTGCCCATGGCTGGAATCCCGAGTGAGATTCGGAACGCATCGAGAACGGTCTCGTCGGCCTCGGGAACGCCCTCGGGAATAGCCGCACCCTCACCGAGCAAGTCGAACCCTGCGGTGTCTGGCCATTCGAGCGATGCGACCACGGCTGTCGTCCCTTCAGCGATTGTCGGGTCAGCATTGGGGCCTCGAACGGCAACCACGTTCATCGTTGAAAGCATGAACGTCGCGTCGACCCGCAACTTGAACCGTTCGAGACGAGCGAGTGCTTGTTCTCCCGTGCCCGCATCCATATCGAGCCAGAATTGATCGTCTGCGACCCTCGTCATCCGCATCCAGGAAGCGATTCGTCCCTGCGGATCGAGCAACAGCGTCCACGCCGACTGCCCGGCCACCAGTGACGTCACCGCCTGACTGACCTGGCCGTGGAGGTACTCCGCCACATCGGCTCCGGTCGCCGTGATCACGTCACGCTGACCGTTGAAGGCCACGACACCGTTGTGCAGGAGTTGTTCTGCTTCTATGCGATCGATCATCGCTCGCAGTATGCCAACATGCTCGTTCTCGTTGTGCTGTTTCCGACTTTCACGTTCGCGGCGTTCTTCGCCATGGTCTTCGCCGTTCACTCGGTCTTTCGACGATCCCCCACGGCCTGGAAGATCGCAATGGTGGCTGCGTCTGCTGTTTTCTACGGCTGGTGGGATGTTCGGTTTTGCGCCCTCATTGCCGCATCTGCAGCTGGTAACGCACTTGTGGCTTGGGCCCTTGCACCTTCGGAAGGCCGTCGGCGATCCGCGCTCCTGGCGACCGCCGTCGCGCTGAATCTCGGTGTGCTCGGCTTCTTCAAGTACTACGGCTTCTTTCTCGATTCTGCTGCTCACATCGTTCCAGATCGAGACCTTCCCGTTCTCGACATCGTCTTGCCGGTTGGGATCTCGTTCTTTACGTTCCAGGCCCTTTCCTATGTGATCGACGTGCACCGCCGAGAGATCGAGCCGGCTTCGCTGCTCGATGTGTCCGTCTATCTGTCGTTCTTTCCACAGCTGGTCGCCGGTCCGATCGTGCGGGCCTCGGAGTTTCTTCCGCAGCTGAAGGCGCCACGCCCCCATCGTGTCGCCGCCGGCGAAGCAGCCTGGATGATCGGCCGAGGCCTCATGAAGAAGGTCGTGATAGCGACCTATCTGGCCGAGTCAGTCGTCGACCCGGTATTCGACGCACCAAACGCGGCCACAACAGGTGAAACGTTTCTCGCTATGTATGCCTATGCGATCCAGATTTACGCCGATTTCTCGGGCTACACCGATATCGCCATCGGCATCGCGTTGCTGCTGGGGTTTCGATTCCCGAAAAATTTCGACAATCCCTACCGATCGCTGAGTATCCAGGAGTTCTGGCGCCGCTGGCACATGACGCTGTCTCGATGGTTACGTGACTATCTCTACATTCCACTCGGCGGCAATCGGGGCGGGTCGATCGCCACCTACCGCAACCTCATGCTCACCATGGTTCTCGGCGGTCTGTGGCACGGCGCCTCGTGGACTTTCGTCGTGTGGGGTCTCGTTCACGGCATGGCACTCGCGGCCGAACGCTTGTGGACCGATGTTCGGAGTCGCCGCACGTTGTCCCAGCACAGTTCGCAGACAGATGCACTCGCCCCCCTGCGATGGTTCGCGACATTCAATGTCGTTTGTTTGGCCTGGGTGCTCTTCCGTGCCGAGAACTTCGACTTGGCAATGGAGTTCTTCGCCCGCCTCATTGCTTTCGATACGTCCGGCGCAACGCTCGATGTTTCGGTGGCCGGTCCGTGGCTCGTGATTGCCGGGGCCTTGGCATTCCAGTTCCGTCCTGACCAGCTCGGTCAGCGACTCACCACCCTGCTCGACCGTCCGTTCGCCGTTGTGCACGGCGCCGCACTCGGCGGCTGGATCGCGTTCATCGCAGCCATTGGCCCCGAAGGTGTGGCCCCGTTCATCTACTTCCAATTCTGATGCGTAGCCGCACCGAGACAGTCGACGTCGACTCCCAAGAACAGACGGAGCTTCCAACAAGGGGCGCTGGTTCGGTTGACGTCTTGGTTGCCGTCGTCGTTGCACTCGTCGTTGCTGGGTTGCTCAGCTCAGGGCGGCTCGTCGATATGGCCGCTCGCAAGCCACTGGGAACGAATCGGGACCGATGGGTCGAGGTGGCCCGACTCATCGACGACGCAGCGACATCGCTCGGAGCTGATCGACCTGCCGACGAGGTTGCTCTGCTGCTCGACCGGCCCGAACCAGGTTCGATCGGAGCAGATGGCTCCGCCTCGGATGAATCAGATGTCGTACTCGGCGATCTTGCAGCGTCAGGGGCTTCGACAACGCTTCCCGGCAAGGTTGCTCCCACCAATCCTGCGAAACAGCCAACCAGCACGATGTTGACGAGCACCGTTCCCACCAGCACCGTGCCAACCAACACGGTGTCAACCAACACCGTGCCAACCAGCACCACTTCGCTTGCTCCAACCGCTCCGCCGACAACCGCTCGACAACTTCGCACCGTCACGGCTGATGAGCCACTCAGAATCTGGATGGGAGGCGATTCTCTGGGCGAATACATCGTGACTCAGTTCCTCTCCGGGATCGCTCCGCCGGAATTCACCGAAATCGTCTACGACTACAACATTGCGACCGGACTCACTCGCCCGGATGGCTTCGATTGGTTTGGTCAACTCAGCACGCAAATGATCGATGACGTCCCTCCGGAAGCCATCGTGTGGATGGTTGGTGGAAACGACAATCAGGACATGCTCACGGACGCAGGGCGAGTCAACTTCCCCAGCGAAGAGTGGGAGGTCGAATACCGAGTCCGCGTCGGAACGATGATGGACATCACCGGTTATCCGAACGTCCAGATGATCTGGATCGGCTTGCCCCCGATGAACACCGGCAACTGGATCACCCTCGCCGAGACCGTCAATCCGATCCTCGAACAAGAGGCTGCGAGCCGGCCCTGGGTGACATACATCGATATTTGGGATTTGTTCCTCGACGAAACCGGCTCCTACAACGAGTTCATCGTCGGCCCTGACGGCGATCGACGGCGCGCCCGAGCGCCCGACGGCGTGCACATCACGCGATCAGGTTCAGAATGGGTTGCCGACCTCGCGTGGGCCGAGATCGAACGCGTGTGGCAGCTGCCAGACCGTGATGAGGGTTGACTTGATCAGCCCTTACGGCGAGCACGCTGCATAGTTCGGGCCGGTTCAACGGCTGCCAACAATGCCTTGGCCTTGTTCTGGCACTCGAGGTCTTCGAGCTCGGGTTCTGAGTCGGCAACGACACCAGCACCGGCTTGCACTGATGTGTTGTCCTCGCCGCAGAACATGGTTCGGATCGTGATTGCCGTGTCGAGGTTCCCCGAGAAGTCGAGATAGCCGACTACTCCGGCATACGGCCCGCGCTTTTCTGGTTCGAGCTCGTCGATGATCTCCATCGCTCGAACCTTGGGCGCACCAGACACCGTGCCCGCAGGCATCGTCGCTCGCAGGACGTCAACAACCGACTTGTCGGGGCGAAGATCACCTTCGACCTGGCTCGTGAGGTGCATCACGTGGCTGTAGTTCTCAAGCGTCATCATCTCGACGACCTCGAGCGACCCGTACTCGACCACGCGGCCCAGGTCGTTGCGAGCCAGGTCCACCAACATCACGTGTTCGGCCCGTTCCTTCGGGTCCTCTGCGAGCTCAGATGCCATGCGGCGATCTTCTTCATCGGTTCGGCCACGACGTCGCGTCCCTGCTACGGGGCGAGAGATCACTCGACGGTCGCGAATCTGGACGAGCGGCTCGGGTGAGCACCCGACGACCGTGAGGTCCGGCTGGCGGAGCATGTACATGTACGGACTCGGGTTGATCTGCCGCAAGACTCGATAGGCATCGATCGGCTCGAATCCGATCTCGCCATCTTCTTCGGGCTCGATGTCGAACCGTTGGGCCAGGACAACCTGAAAGATGTCGCCTGCCCGGATGTATTCCTTCGCCGCCTCAACGCCGGCTTGATAGAGCCCACTCGGCATCGACGACTTCACAGCCGGGAGTTCTGGATTGGGGTCCGGCGGCACGAGCATCGGCTCATCGATCGGTCGGGCACCGTCTGCGGCCAATTGGTCGAGCCGGACGAGCGCCTCTTCATAGGCGGCATCGATCTGTGCGTCGGTCGCGTCCTGGGGCAACAGGGCAACCGCCACGAGCGTGACCCGTTGACGCCAGTGGTCGAACACGGCCATTTCGCCGATGACGTCGAGCATGGCGTCGGGATACCCAAGCGAGTCTTCGGGGACGTCCGGCAACTTCTCGATTTCCCGAACGACGTCGTAGGCCAGATAGCCGACCAGTCCGGCGGTAAGTGGCGGCAGATCGGGCAGCACGGGGGCCTGGTACCGCTCGAGAAGCACCTCGACGGTCGCCAAGATTCCTTTGTCGAGAGGAAGATCCATGTCGGGCAAAGACCCGATCATCTCGACCTTGCCGTCACGAGCGATCAATGATGCGTGGGGCCGGCGACCCACGAAGCTGAAACGACTCCACCGTTCGCCGTTCTCTACGGACTCGAGCAGGAAACCTGGCTCATCGCCAACGGTGCGAAGAAAAGCAGCAATGGGTGTGGTCAGGTCAGCCAGAAGTTCGCGGGTGACAGGAATCGCTCGGTAGTTCTGTGCGAACGCCCGAAACGCTTCGAGCGTGGTGGTCACTCGCCGAAAGGACGGTAGAAGCAGGAATACTCGCCGGTGTGGCAAGCTCCATTGCCTTCCTGCTCGACCTTGAACAGCAGGGTGTCACCATCACAGTCGTATGCCGCTGACCGGATGAACTGGCGATCGCCCGACGTGTCTCCCTTGCGCCACACCTCTTGCCGGGATCGACTCCAGAAGACGGTGCGACCCTGGTCGAGAGACATGGCCAGCGTTTCGGCGTTCATGTACGCCATCATCAATACCGCGCCGGTTGCGTCATCTTGCACGATTGCGGGAACGAGTCCGTCGTCGTCGTACTTGACGGTTTCGAGTTGATCGGCGGACGGGGAAATCGAAGTTGCCTCAGGCATGGCCGAGATCCTAACGATCGCGCACACCGTTGTTCACCCAATTTAGAGGTACAAGCCTGTCGGAGAATCGTCCAAACGCTCCGCGGCCACGGCGTGGACTTCGCGCTCCCGAAGCATGATGTAGTCAGATCCGCCGACCTCGACCTCGTACCGATCTTCAGGGTTGAACAGCACTCGGTCCGCCAACTCCATCGAGCGAACGTTTGGACCAATCGCCACGACCTTGGCCCAGGTGAGGCGCTTGCCTACCTGAGCAGTCGCCGGGATGAGAATTCCGCCCGTCGACTTACGATCGCCCTCAGTCTCCATCTGAACGAGCACCCGATCGCTGAGCATCTTGATCGGGAGTTTGGCATCGGCAGCAGCCGAATCTGATTTGCTCACGGCGAGAACGCTACCGTCTCCGGCCATGCCCGACGACGAAGCGACCACACCTGCTCCCACCGCCCTCCAATTCCTCACCAGTGATGGGATTTCGCTCGTTGGCGAATTAGCGCCCGCAGCTCTACCTACAGCGTGCGCCGTGATCTGCCATCCCCATCCGTTGCACGGAGGTTCGATGCATGCCCCAGTTGGCGACGCGCTCTTTCGAGCGCTGCCGTCTCATGGCGTGTCGTGCCTTCGATTCAACTTTCGGGGCGTTGAAGGGAGCGAGGGTTCTCACGACGAAGGGATCGGTGAGCAACTCGACGTCGCGGCCGCCATCGAAGCGCTCAGCGAATCGGTCGATGAGCAACTTCCGCTGTTCGTTTCCGGGTGGTCATTCGGCGCCGATATGGCGCTCGCTTCAGACGCAGAACGTGTCGCCGGATGGATCGGAGTTGCTCCGCCCCTTCGCATGCTCGAGCCCGAGGCGTATCGGTCAGGAGCTGACAATCGCCCGAAACTGCTGCTGGTACCCGAGCACGATCAGTTCAATCCGCCCTCGAGCGCTACTGAACGAACCAGTGAGTGGAACCAAACGTCCATTGTCACCGTGCCACAGGCGGACCATTTCTTGGCCGGCAAACTCTCGGTGGTCGTGGACGAGGCGGCGTCGTTCATTCTCACGAATACCTGAGGTTCCGACACGTTTCCGGTGATCCCCAAACGAGGTACTCAAGCAGGACGAACCGTGATGCCTGCTGAGGACAATGCAGCCTTCGCCTCGGCCACCGTTGACTCTCCAAAGTGGAAGATGCTCGCGGCAAGGACCGCGTCAGCTCCTCCCTCCAGCACACCAGGAGCGAGATCGGCAACCCCGCCCACTCCCCCAGACGCGATCACCGGCACGTTGACAGCGTCGCTGATCGCCCGTGTCATCACCACATCGAAGCCTTCTCGGGTGCCGTCCCGATCCATCGACGTGAGCAGGATCTCGCCAGCCCCAAGGCTGACAACCTTCTCAGCCCAGGCCACGGCATCCAGACCAGTCGCTTCCCGGCCACCCTTCACATAGACCTCGAAGCCGGAAGGCACTGGGCCCAAGCTGGTCTCAACTTCTCCAGATCGCCGGGCATCGATTGCCACGACGCAGCATTGGCTCCCGAACTCAGCTGCGATTTCTGAGACCAACTCGGGTCGAGCGACAGCCGCCGAGTTCACCGAGACCTTGTCGGCTCCGGCTCGAAGGAGTCGACGTGCGTCGTCAACGGTGCGAATTCCGCCACCGATCGTGAACGGGATATAGACCTGCTCCGCCACCGCTTGTGCCATGGCAACCGTGGTGTCTCGATCATCCGACGACGCGGTGATGTCGAGAAAGACCAACTCATCGGCCCCTTGTGTGTCGTAGATGGCCGCCAGCTCAACGGGATCGCCTGCGTCGCGCAAATCAACGAAGTTCACGCCCTTCACCACCCGGCCTCGGTCGACGTCAAGACATGGGATGACTCGTACGACCTTCATTGCGCATCCTCAGCGAGCACGGCAAGTGCCTCAGCGACGTCGACGGTGCCCTCGTAGATCGCTCGGCCAACGATGACACCGTCGAACCTACGTCCTGCTCGTTCGACTGCGGAGAGCGCACGAAGATCATCAAGCTTCCCGACACCCCCTGAGGCAATCACAGGGATCTCGGTGTCGCCGAGCAGTGTTGCGAGTCCGCCGGTGTCTGGTCCTTCGAGCGTTCCGTCCCGACTGATCTCGGTGACCACGAGCGCGTCGACTCCAGCGTCGGCGAATTCAGCGGCAAGTTCAGAAACCGTACGGCCTGTTCGTTCGGTCCAACCATGAGTTGCAACCTCTGAACCATGTGCATCGAGGCCAACCGCCACGCGGTGGTCGGTGGCCAAATCTCGCACCAAATCAGGAGTCTCGAGTGCGGCAGTGCCGATGACCACTCGTGTGACGCCGAGATCGAAGAGCGCTTGGCCCGCCTCGCGGGTCCGCACGCCGCCACCGACCTGCACTGGAACGTCGATCGCAGCACAGATACGCCCGATCACTTCACGGTTGATGGGATCGCCGGTGCGGGCCGCATCGAGATCGACAACATGAAGCCACTCGATGCCAGCCTCGACAAACGCTTGTGCTTGGGCCACCGGGTCATCGGCGTACACGGTCTCTTGTGCGTAGTCGCCTCGGAGAAGGCGGACACAGTTGCCGCCTCGGAGGTCAATCGCGGGATACAGCTTCATCTAGTTCCTGACGTCCGAATAGTTGGTTCGCCCGTTCATGCCGTTGGCATTCGTGAACCTGGCGATCATGAGGTTGCTCGGCGGCCGACCCAGTCGACCCAATTCACCAGCAAGGTTCTGCCTGCATCTGCGGACTTCTCCGGGTGAAACTGAGTGGCCCAGACGTTGTCGACAGCCGCCGCCGCGACGACAGGCCCGCCGTAGTCGGCGGTGGCAATCGTGGCATCGGTGTTCTCCGCTGCATAGCTGTGCACGAAGTACATCCACGCCTCATCCAACCCGGCGAAGAGCGGATGTCCCGGGGTAGTGAGTTGCAGCTTGTTCCATTGCATCTGGGGCCGCTTCACCCCCTCAGGCAACAACACAACACGCCCGCTGAGGATGCCAAGGCCGGGATGGCCAGGGCTCTCATCTGACTCCTCATAGAGCAGCTGCATGCCCACGCAGATCCCCAAGAACGGACGCCCAGAGTCCGCGGCTTGCTTCGCTTGCACGTCGAGTCCCGTACGTTCGAGCGCGGCCATACATGCACCGAAGGCTCCGACCCCGGGCAGCACGACTCCGTCAGCCGCGGCGATGACCTCGGGGTCAGCAGTCAACTGCGCGTCGGCACCGGCACGGATCAGCGACTTCTGTGCAGAGCGAAGGTTGCCGATGCCGTAGTCGAGCACGGCGATCTTGATCGCCACTTAGAGCTGGCCCTTGGTGGAGGGGATGCCGCCGCCGTCGATGCGAACGGCATCGCGCAAACAGCGAGCCAGTCCCTTGAACGACGCCTCGATGATGTGGTGGACATTTCGGCCGTCCTTCATCGTGACGTGAAGCGTGATGCCAGCTGCTGTGGCGAAGCTCTGCATGATGTGTTCGGCCAACGACGGATCGAATGCAGGGTCACCCAGCGGGATTGACTCGGGGAGATCGACGTTCCACACAAAGTAGGGACGTCCCGACAGGTCGAGCGCGATCTCCACGAGGGCTTCATCAAGTGGGTATTGGCCACTGGCGAAACGACGAACACCTGCCTTGTCCCCCAGGGCCTCGGCGAACGCCTCACCCAACACGATGGCGGTGTCCTCGACGGTGTGGTGGGTGTCGATATGAAGGTCGCCCTCGGCCTTGATGGTCAGGTCGAAACCGCCATGGCGTCCGATCTGATCCAACATGTGGTCATAGAACGGAATCCCGGTGCTGATGTCGGTTGTCCCGGAGCCATCGAGGTCGAGTGAAATCTCGATCGATGTTTCCTTGGTAGCTCGACGCTTGGTCGATGTTCTGTTGCTCATGACTGGAGCACCTCCCGGAGGGCGCGGAGAAATTGGTCATTGTCCTGGGCCGTTCCGACAGTCACCCGAAGGCAACCATCGAGGTGTTCCCAGCTTGCTGTGTTCCGTACGAGAACGGACCGTTCGACGAGTGCTTGCCACACTCGGTCGCCGTCGCCTTCTGGCGGACGGAAGAGAATGAAGTTGGCGCCTGACGGCCAGACCTTGCAACCGAGCTCCTGAAGCTCGGTGTCGATCCGCCCTCGCTGTTCCACGATCATCGAAACGCGCTGCTCCATATCGTCAACGAATTGGAGCGCGGCGAGACCTGCAGCCTGCTTCACCGAATCGAGGTGATAGGGCAACACGACCTTTTCGAGATCATCGACAACCCAATTCGGAGCGATCAGGTAACCGAGCCGTGCTCCGGCCATGGCCCACGTCTTGGAGTACGTGCGGCTGACCACCATCGATCGGTCGTCGCTGAGAAGTGACAATGCTGACCACGGAGAGAACTGTCCGTATGCCTCGTCAACAACGAGAAGGCCATCCACTGCCTCCACAGCCTCGAGCATGGCCAACACGGTTTCTGGTGGCTCACTCATGCCGGTTGGATTGTTCGGCGAGCAGACGAACGTGACCGAGGGCCGGTGCTCGTGGATCAACGCAACGGCGTTCTCGGGGTCGATGAGAAAGTCATCGGTGCGTTCACCCTGAATTCGGTCAGCGCCTGTCAATCGAGCGATGTGGGTGTGGAGTGCGTAGGTCGGCTCGAAGGTCAGCACGGACCGGCCAGGCCCTGCGTAGGTGAGCAGAATCGTTTGCAGTACTTCATTCGACCCGTTGGCGCAGAAGATTTGGGAGGAATCGATGACAAGATCAGCGGAGCTATGCACGCGGGCGAGCGCAGCCCGCAATGCCGTCGCTCCCCTGTCGGGATAGCGATGCCAGTCGACGGCAGCCGCCGCTTCACTCACTGCAGCTGCGAACTCCGCAGGAGGAGGACCGGGCGCTTCGTTGGTGTTCAGCCGAACCTCGACATCGACCTGAGGAGAGTGATAGCCCTCGAGCGCAGCCAGATCGTCCCGTATTGCCGGCCGACTCATGAGGACTCCAACCGAAGGCGCACCGAATCGGCGTGGGCCGCAAGCCCCTCCTGTGTTGCCAGTGCTTGGGTGTGCGGGCCGAGCTCGGCCAACCCCTCGGCATCGATGGACACGATGTGGTGGTCTTTCTGGAAGTCCGAAACGGTGAGCGCGCTGGCGAATCGAGCCGAGCCGTAGGTGGGCAACACGTGACTGGGCCCGGCGACGTAGTCGCCAACCGAGGCCGGCGCGTAGTTCCCGCAGAAGATGGCGCCGGCGTTGCGGACACGCCGAGCGAGCGTCTCGGGGTCGGAGATCTGCAACTCGAGGTGCTCGGGTGCAATTGCATCGACGACCGCGATCGCTGCATCTCGATCATCGACGAGCGCCACATATCCCGAGGCGTCCAATGTCGAGCGAATGTCCTGGGCTCTCGGAGCGACTGCCATCAACTCATCACCGGCGGCACAGATCGCATCGGCAACTGCTTCGTCCCATGTCACCAACCAAGCCAAGCCGTCCGGACCGTGCTCAGCCTGCACCATCACGTCGATAGCCGCAAAGGCCGGAACGGCAGTCTCATCGGCAACAACGACGACCTCAGAAGGTCCGGCGAAGGCAGCGGCAACGCCGACGTCGCCCGAGACCATTTGTTTGGCAAGCGCCACGAAGACGTTGCCTGGGCCTGCGATGACATCGACCGCAGCGATCGACTCGGTCCCGTACGCCATGGCGCCGATCGCCTGCGCTCCTCCGACCGCATAAACCTCGCTCGCTCCCGCGAGCCGGGCTGCAGCGAGGACCGATGGAGCGATGCCCCCATGCTCCGCGCTAGGTGGCACACACACGATGACATCGTCGACCCCGGCCACCCGGGCCGGCACGACGGTCATGATCACGGTTGAGGGGTATTCGGCACGACCACCCGGCACATACGCCCCGACTCGATCAACTGGACGCTGGTACGCCTCGATCTTCACACCAGGGCGCTCGATGATTTCGGGAGATCGCAATTGGTGCTCGTGGAAGGTCCTCACATTGGCGATCGAGACGTCCATCGCCGCACGCAGTTCTGGGGACAGTGCCGCCACCGCTGCATCGAGATCCGCATCGGGAACGCGCACCGAGTCGAGCTGCACACCATCGAACTTCGCCGTCAGTTCCAGGAGCACAGCGTCCCCCCGAGCCCGGACGTCGGCCAGAATCTCGCGAACGATGGCGACGGGTTCGTCGCCTGTGAGGGTTGGGCGGGGCAACAGAGCAGACACATTCGTGCCATGGCCTCGCAGATCGAGCCGGTTCAGCAAGTTGAGGCTCCAGGTTCAGGCCGACATTCGGAGGGCGGCTGGACGGTCACGAACAGGACGGTACCGTAGGACATCCCCTCTATGGCAGGAGATATCGGTGCCCGTTGACGTGAGTGCGCTCGGATCAATTCACTCGAGCTTGGACGATGTCATCGACCGCCTGCGCCAGCAAACGGTTGGGCTCGACGATGACGACGAAATCGGCACCGAACTACGGGAAGTCCACCGTCAACTGATCACGGCCACTCGTCGGTTGGAGAAAGCCCAGCGCCGAGCTCGTTCGTAGTCAGAAACAGCCAGGACGCGCGACAAGTGCGGTGGATTGCTCGCCAAAACTAACACTGGCGCCTCCGTAAACGGAGGCGCCAGCGGCGCGAAGAGGGGCGGCGGATCCCCTACTTCGCTGCTACCAGGTGGCGGGAACCTGGATACGCGTAAGTTAAACCACCATGTTTCCCGAGTGGGTGATCTTCCCCAATTTTTCTGTCGAGTTCCGACAGATGCCCGCTGACCGCCGGAATCTCCAGCGCTCGTTCAGAATCTCGGAACGTCTACAAAGATGACGATGGACAGAAGTCGTTCAACACGCAGTCCTCACACCGAGGTCGACGGGCGATGCAGACTCGGCGCCCATGCAGGATGATTCGCAAGCTGAATTCGCCTCGCTCCATCGCCGGGACCATCGGGTTGAGTTCCAGCTCGACCTTGACCGGATCTTCCAACGTCGTGATTTCCAGCAGCCTGGTCAGCCGCAAGACGTGCGTGTCCACCGGGAGGCCCGGCTGGTTGAGAGCAACGCTGCGTACGACATTGGCAGTCTTGCGTCCAACACCGGCGAGCGCCACGAGATCCTTCATCGAGGTCGGCACTTCGCCGTCGTGCAGATCCATCAGCTGACCCGCGCACTTCACGACGCTCTTGGCTTTGTTCCGGAACAATCCAAGCGATCCGATGAGTTGTTCGACGTCGGTGAGCTGAGCCCCAGCCAATGACTCAGCATCTGGGTACTGCGCAAACAGCCCGGGCGTGACCTTGTTGACGCCAACGTCAGTGGCCTGAGCAGAGAGGATGGTGGCGATCAGGAGTTGGAAGGGAGTCTCGTGGTCGAGTTCGCACTCTGCCTCGGGGTATTCGAGCGCCAACCGCTCGTGTGTGCGCTGCGCGCGGCCTTTGGGAGTGCGGGGACGAGCCATGCGGCCGAGGGTAGTGCCGGGGCGGCCATCTAGACTTCCGACGGTGGAGTCACGAGTGGTCACCGACGCAACCGATGAGGTGATCGAGGCGGCTCGCCACCTGTTGCAGCACGCGCTTCCGATCGAAGACCGGGACGACCGGTTCTCCGATGTGTGGGCCGACAACATTCGCCAACCTGATGTCGACTTCACGGCAGCCCTCGTTTGTGCGCCCACTGGCCACCCCGTCGGCGTGCTCACCGGGACAACCTTTCGTGGTCGGCTGCAACTCGATGCCCTGGTGTCAAAGAATCAGTGGTGGGGCGAAGCCGACGTCCTCGATCAGATGTTGGCCGACCTTGGACCAGCGATCGAAGCCCATGATGTCGACACCCTCGAGCTCTGGGGCCGCCCCTCATTCGAATGGCACAGCCTCGTCGCCGCCAAACATGACATGCAGCGAGTCAGAGCGCTCCATCAAATGCGTTGCTCGCTGCCGGTGGAGGCACAGGCACTGACAACCCGAGCCTTCGTTCGAGGAGAAGATGAAGAGCTACTGCGTTCGGTCAATAATCGAGCGTTCGCCAATCATCCAGATCAAGGCAACCTGTCTCCTGCCGACCTCGAAGAAAAGCTTGCCGAACCGTGGAATCGCGAAGGCGGCATTCGCCTCCACGAGCGAGACGGCGTGATTGCCGGTTTCTGCTGGACAAAGATCCACGAGGCCCAAGGACTCGGCGAGATCTATGCGATTGGGGTCGACCCGGACTTCCATGGACAGGGCCTCGGAGTTCCGATGACCGCCTCTGGACTCGAGTGGCTGACCGAGCAGGGCCTTCGCACTGGGATGCTCTACGTCGAGGCTGACAACGAACCTGCCATCCGGACCTATCGTCGGCTCGGCTTTGACGTGGCCCGCACCGACATGGCGTGGGAACGAGCAACCGCATGACCACCGTCTCCCCATGGGATCTCGATCGCGAGCAGCTTGCCGACCTTCTCGACGGCGCACCGAAATATCGAGTCGACCAGATCTGGAAGGGCCTGTATGAACAGGGCGTTCATCCGTCCGAGCTCACCGTGCTCCCAAAGACACTTCGTGAAGAACTTGCCGAGAAGCTGACTCCAGCTCTCGAGCTCGCAACCGAGCAACGATCCAACGACGGGGCCACGGTGAAGCAGCTGTGGAATCTCAGCGGCGGCGCCTCGATCGAGACCGTTCTCATGCACTACTCAAAGCGCTCAACTGTTTGTGTTTCGTCTCAGGCGGGCTGCGCCATGGGATGCGGGTTTTGCGCGACGGGCCAGGCGGGCTACGAACGACACCTCACCGTGGGAGAGATTCTCGAACAGGTCGTGAGTGCACGCGACGCGGCCCATCCCCGACGCCTCTCGAACGTTGTGTTCATGGGCATGGGTGAACCGTTCGCCAACTATGACCGCGTCGTTCAGGCAGTCCGCCGCTTGATGACGGACTTTGAGATCGGGGCCCGCAAGATCACGGTGTCGACCGTTGGGTTGGTTCCCCAGATGCTTCGTTTCGCCGAGGACGAGATGCAGGTTGGTCTCGCCGTCTCACTTCATGCAGCCAACGACGAGCTGCGGACTGAACTCGTCCCGATCAACAAACAGCACCCCATCGACGACGTTGTGGCTGCCGCGCAGTTGTTCCGGGATCGAACTGGGCGACGGGTTTCCTACGAGTGGGCGATGATCGATGGCGTCAACGATCGGCCGAGCGACGCGGCAGAGCTCGCTGTTGTTGCCAATCGTTCGTACGCCCACGTCAACCTCATCCCCCTCAACCCAACACCGGGTTGGCCGACGACCGGAACGCCGAAGGAACGCATTCGCGAGTTCGCTTCTGACCTCGAAGACCGAGGTGTCAACGTGACCGTTCGGGCCAACCGGGGCACCGACATCGACGCCGCCTGCGGGCAACTGCGAGCGAATCACGAGGTCGAGGTCAAGCTTGGAACCGGTCGCCGCAACTGACGCCGGTCGAGCGAGAACGGAGCGTACACCCGAAAATTCGGGGGTTCGGAGAATCGACCACCTCGCGAGTGCACGGGCATTGCAAGCCATGGTCCTTCAGCCAAAAAACCCACTCCAACAGAGGGGTGGGGCCGTGTTTTGGGGGTGGCCAACGACCTACTTGTTGGGGCTTGTTCACTCAGGATCAAAGCGTGACGAAGCGTTACTCTTGGTGTGAACGGTGTTTGGCCTTAGTGTCGGCCACCGTTGCTGACCCCGGGAATGCCGCCGCCCCCCGGGGTCAGCACCCAAATCTCGCGGCGGGCCCGACAGGCCAACGGCGACCCTTCACTCAGTTGATGAGCGGAGTGATGACTTGGCCAAGCAGCCCGTTGACCTCTTCAACCATCTTCTTGTAGCGACGCTTCCCCCGCTTGTACGGGTCATCAACATCCCACTTGGTGCCGAGGTAATCCGTGAGGTTCCGAGATTCGAGCTGCGCCAAGAGCTGTTCGAGCGAGTTGGCTGTTCTCAAACGATCTGCAGCCTCTTTGAGGGGCAGCGCTTTGGCGAGAGCTGGCTGATGCTCG
>CALHCB010000125.1 GCA_937930695.1 uncultured Acidimicrobiales bacterium
TGGGGGGTTCCCCCAGCAGACGAGAGGCTCGCTGTCCGGCTCAATGGACACATGACCTCGAAGACTCTCTCTCCCCCATCGAACGACGCAGAATCTGCGACGACTCCAACAACGTCGTTGTCGGACATGGCAGCGCAGGCCAAGTCGGACCGAAACCGGGCCGTCGACTTCTACCGGGCTGTCGCCATGACGGCAGTCGCGTTCGGACACTGGGCAGCCGTTGCACTCACGGTTGACTCCGATGGTGCAGTCGTTGGCGGCAACGCCCTCGAACAAGCACCCAGCATGTCGTGGATCACCTGGCTCTTCCAGGTCATGCCACTGTTCTTCGTTGTCGGCGGTTTCTCCTCGGCAATGTCGCTCGATGCGCACACCAAGAACAATGGTCGCCCACAAGATTGGGTCATCGCTCGCCTTCGCCGGATGATTGCACCAACCATCGTGCTCGCCGGAACCTGGACAACCATTCTTGCGCTGGCCACGGTGGCAGGCGTCGGCCACCTCGCTGCTGCCGGCGCCCTTGCCGCAGCCATCCCACTGTGGTTCCTGGCCAACTACACGATCGACACGGCAATCGCCCCGTATGTGTTGCCGGCCTTTCGTCGCAACCCTGGTCTCGTTGCCGGTGGCGGTCTTGCGCTTTTCGCAGCGCTCGAAATCACTCGCTTTGCAGGAGTTCCCTACCTTCCCCAGCTCAACTGGATTCTGGGATGGTTGCTCTTCCAGGTCGCTGGCTTTGCATGGCGTGACGGACTTCTTCCGACCGGCACCAAATTGATTGCCAGCGCTGCCGGTCTTTGGATCGCCGCCCTCATCGCGGTGACCGTCGGCCCATACCCCACCTCGATGGTGAACGTCCCCAACCTCGAGCACTCCCCTGCCAATCCCCCGACGCTCGCCCTGATGCTCTTTGGAGCCGCCTACAGCGCCACCGCCCTCGCCTTTGCTCCTGCGATCAACCGGTGGCTTTCCGCCAGCCCACGGGCCTGGGCTGGAGTTGTTGCCGCAAACACAGTCGCCATGTCGGTCTACCTCTGGCACATGACCGCTGCAGCTGGCGCCGGTGCGGTGCTCTACGCCCTCGGGAAGCTCCCCACTGCGGCGGTCGGTACTGGTGATTGGTGGATGCAGAAGCTCCCCTTGATCGGTCTGTCCTTCGTCCTTCTCGCCGGAATTGTTGCTGTCGTCGCTCGGTTCGAGCAGCGCGCCCTCCTGGCCCCTCGGGTCGCCTGGAAGGGCGGGCAACTCTCGATGCTTCTCACCGGAGCCGCAGTTTCGGTCGCCATGAAGTCATGGGTGATCGGCAACATCGTCGGGGTCGTCGCCGGCATGGTCACCCTCCTCGTGCTCTGGTTCGTCGTGATCAAGACACCCGCAGATGCGAACAAGGCATCAGCCATCGGCTGAACACGAAGACAGACAAGTTGCAAGTGGGACCTCGACGTTGCGTAATGTGAGGTCATGGCAGTGAAGCCCCAACGTCGAGAGTCCCACCGCAGCTTCGTCAGCTACATCGACAAGTCACGCGAATATTACGCCGCTCACGGGTACGACAAACCGTACCGATGGGCGGCGTACGACGATGTTCCGCTGGCCACGCCGACCAAGCCCTTGTCCGAGTCGAACGTCGCCGTCATCACGACGTCGTTTCTCACTCGAGAAGACGGCGGCCAGCCGGAAGAGCCTGGCAAACGCAAGATCGTGTACAACAGCCCTGTCGAGGGCCATCCAGGACGCATGTTCACCGATGACCTCTCGTGGGACAAGGATGCCACGCACACCAACGATCTCGGCTCGTTCCTTCCGTTCGACCACCTCGAAGCTCTGGCCTCTGAGGGAATCATTGGCAGCCTCAACCATCGCTTCTATGGGGTCCCGACTGACTACAGCCAGCGGCGCACGGGAATCGACGCGGCGACGATCGCCGACTGGTGCCGAGAAGACAATGTCGACGTCGTGCTTCTCATCCCCCTTTGACCGGTTTGTCACCAAACCGTGAGTTTGGTCGCCCATCACCTCGAGTCAGAGGGAATCCCGACCGTTGTCATTGGCAGCGCCCGCGACATTGTCGAAGAGGCTGGAGTGCCGCGGTTCTTGTTCGTTGACTTCCCACTAGGAAATCCGATCGGCAAACCCGGCGATGTCGAGATGCAGCGGTCAGTTGTAAAGCTCGCGCTCGACATGGTCCCATCCACCATCGCTGCCCGAACGACAGTTCAGTCGCCGGCCCGTTGGGGGTCCGACGACTGGCGAGCCAACTTCATGCGGGTCGATGATTCGAACCGGGAGCTTTTGGCTGCGACGGGTGCTGCTCGCAAGAAAGAGCAGGCCGACTTCCGCGCCAAGGAAAGAGCGAAGAAATAGCTCCCCAAATCAAGGGTTTGATCTCTCATCTCGGAGCTCCACAGCCGACACTTGTGGTGTGAGGGATCTCCTTGTCGAAGAATGGTTGGACATCGTGCCTGCAGACATTGCTGGTGCGATCGACGATCAGCTGACTTTGCCCGCAGCGTTGAACGTCCTCGTTCTTGCTCTCGAGCACGAGTTGTCAGAGTCCGGAGCGGTGATCCATCTCGTGGAGGACGGCATCCTTCAGACATTCTCGTCGAACGCGCTCCCTGACGGATTCACAAGTCGTCTCGGCGGTGCGCCGGTGGCGCTCCTCGATCACGTGGCCCCGAATCTGGCCGAGAGTCTGCGCCACAACCAGACCGTCCTCGAGTTTGACATTGGTGACGCACCAACTTGGGCTGGGTTGACAGAGCTGGACGGTCAAGACCGGTGGCCGAGTGTCGCAACGACCGCAGTGCGAAACGAGGTCGGCGAAGCGATCGGATTCATCGAGGTCGCCCGCACGACAAACAATCGACCGCATGATGACGAACTCGACCTCTATGGACGGGTCGCTCGTCTCAGCGGGTACCTCATCGAAGCGCTCGCGGCCCACGACGAGATCACCGAAGGAACAGGCTGACCGCTTCGACGTGAGAGGTGTGACCGAAGAGGTCGATCGTGGTTGAGGATTCAAGCGCAAAACCGGCCTCGATGAGCCCTCGCGCATCGCGACCGAGCGACGCCGGGTCGCAACTAACCAACACCAGGACGGGGACGTTGGTCGCGGCGAGTACGTCAATCGCTCTCTGCCCCAGTCCCTTCCGGGACGGATCGGCGATGACCACATCTGCCGGTTCTGGTGTCCATGCCTCCACCGTCCCGCGGACAACGGTTGCCCTTGCTGTCCCAGCGGTAGCGAGATTCACCTCCGCATCGTTGGACGAGGAGACCGAGGCTTCGAGCGAGATCACTCGATGCCCAGCGCCGAGCGTCGCTCCGAACAGGCCGACTCCGCCGTAGGCGTCAACAATCGTTTTGCCCGCCGAATCCAGGGCCGGCCCGAGTGCGTTGCCGACCAGATCAACCAAGACCTCCGCACCGTCGGGTCGGCATTGGAAGAAGGATCGGGCCGAGATCTGAAGTGCCTGGCC
The DNA here is from genome assembly GCA_937930695.1 of uncultured Acidimicrobiales bacterium. Lineage (GTDB taxonomy): Bacteria > Actinomycetota > Acidimicrobiia > Acidimicrobiales > SZUA-35 > CALEWY01. Next base: position 3,486 of record CALHCB010000125.1, read on the forward strand.
GTGGATTCGTTCGTGGATGAAGGCGTCTTGTCCTGGTCCGACGATCGTCACGCCATCAGGAACCGAACACCGCTCAGTCGTGTCGACCACAACCAAGCGCTCTGAGGTCCGCGCCCCGACCTTGATGGAAATCTCGGTCGCTCCTGGGAACACGCCATCAACCAAGATCTCTTCTGCCAGGGGGTGAGCGACGATGCAGGAATCAACAGACACCACGTCGTGGGCTCGGGCCTTGCGAAAACCTGCCTTGCCATCGACAACTGCAGCTCGGAGCACCGTTCGATACCCATCAGTTGGCAGGGTTGGTCCGGCCGCCACAGCGGGATTCTGCAACCGCCCGATTCTGGTCAGACAGTCAACGACAATGTCACGTCGAAGATCGTGCGCTGCGTTGACCGAAACGTGTTGCCAATCACAGCCTCCGCAACCACGTTCGAGATGGGGGCACGGAGGTGCCACCCGATGTGGGCTGGGTTCGATGATCTCGAGGGCTCGGGCTTCAACATGACGCTTGCGTTCACGGGTGATCTCGACTCGCACATGTTCGAGCGGTAGCGCGCCATCGACGAAGATCACACGACCATCTTCGAGGCGTCCCACACCTGCCCCGCCGGTGGCGACCCGCTCGATCGAGACAACGAGTCCCTCACCATGTGATCCGGCGGCTAGATCTGGCATGATTGTCCGCCGTGTCCCAAGATCACACTTCCGCCGCCCCGTCCGAACAGATCCCTGCGATCAAGATCGCTCCTTCGGTGCTGCCAGCAGATTTCGCTCGGCTCGGAGATGAGTGCGTTGAGCTCGAGGCTGCCGGCGTCGATCGGATCCAATGGGATGTCATGGATGGGCGCTTCGTTCCGAACCTGACCTTCGGGGCCGACGTGATTGCGTCGTGCCGCTCGGCAGTCTCGGTGCCCTTCGAAGCCCACTTGATGATCGAGCAGCCCGATCATCTGATCCCGAGTTTCATCGAAGCCGGTTGCGAAATCATCATCGTGCACGCGGAAGCCTGCCTTCATTTGCATCGCACACTGGCGATGATTCGAGAACTCGGGGCATCGCCTGCCGTGGCCTTGAACCCCCACACTCCCGTCGAGACGATCGCTCATGTGACTGATCTACTCGACATGGTCTTGGTCATGACCGTCAATCCCGGGTTCGGTGGTCAGGCCTACATCTCGACGATGGAACCAAAGATCGCCCAGACCCGGGCGCTGCTCGACACCGCTGACCACTGGATCGACCTCGAGGTCGACGGCGGCATCAGCTCGGCGACTGTCGAGGGTGCGGCGGGCGCCGGAGCGAACGTGCTGATCTCGGGATCGTGGATGTTCAAACACGCAGACGGCAAGGGCGCCGCCATCACTGAATTGCGCCAGCTGGCCCAACAAGCGTGGGCCAGCCGGAGCTAACAACGAATCGACTCAGCCAAGCTCGCCGGCGCGGGCGATGACCTTGTCGAACAATCCGTACTCGCATGCCTCTTCGGCAGAGAACCACTTGTCGCGATCGGAGTCTTCCATGATCGTCTCGACGTCCTGGCCAGAGTGCTCGGCGATGAGCTCGGCCATTTCCCGCTTGATCTTCACCAGGTTCTCGGCCTGAATGGCGATGTCGGAGGCCTGACCCTGCACGCCAGCGCTGGGCTGATGCATGAGGATGCGGGCGTGAGGAAGCGCATAGCGCTTGCCGGGAGCTCCAGCGGTGAGCAGGAACTGGCCCATCGAAGCGCCGAGCCCGAGGCACACGGTGGCCACGTCGGGCTTGACGAACTGCATCGTGTCGTAGATGGCCATACCCGCAGTGACGGAGCCACCGGGTGAGTTGATGTAGAGCCAGATGTCTTTCTCGGGGTCTTGACCCGCGAGGTAGAGCATCTGCGCCGCGATGGCGTTGGAGATCGTGTCGTCGACCTGCTGGCCCAGGAACACAATTCGTGAGCTCAGGAGCTGCTGGTAGATGTCGAAGCCAAATCCGCTTCCGGCGCCGCCATCAGCGACTGGCAATCCAGGGGTTGTCATAGAGACAGATCGTATCCGCCATCTTCCGGCCCACCCCGCACCCCCACCCGCACCCCCGGATTGGTGGAGGCTCACGACCATTTACGACCGTCTCACTCCACCAATCTCAGCGCTCTCCGGATTGGTGGAGGCTCACAACCATTTACGACCGTCTCACTCCACCAATCTCGGTGGTCGTGGCGTAGCCTGCTTACCGAAGTGCCACGCGGAGGTGGCGGAATTGGCAGACGCACCAGGTTTAGGTCCTGGCGCCCTTTGGGTGTGGGGGTTCGAGTCCCCCCCTCCGCACTACAGACGTTCTACAGCGCGTACAACCGCTCCCCGACCAAGCGCGTACCCTCAGACGATGTACTCGTGGTCCGGTGTCGCTGCAGTTGGTTGATCGTTCCGCATGACGTCTGGCAGCAAGAGAACCCGAGGTGCGTTCGCGCATGTGGTGCGGACTCTGAGCCATCTGGCTGGCTGGGCCGGAGCCCTTGGCGGCCTGCTCTCGCTCGTTCTCCGATACATACCGCCGCTGCACCCGACATCGCTTCTGTTGGCCGCGTTGGCCCCGTTTGCCCTGATCGCAGTTGCAGTTGCGTTCGGCATCGGCATCATCTTCCGAGGGCAAATGTTGCGGTGGTTCTCTGCCGCCGTCCTCCTCGTGGGAACGCTCATCATCTGGCCCTTCGACGCACTCGTCGACTGTCGCCGACCCGAGGCAGGGCAGCCGGACACGTTGGTGATCTACCAGGCCAACGTGTTGCGAGGAAACAACGGAGGACTACCCGAGCGGTTCAGAGAAGACATCATCGCCGCCGACCCCGATGTACTCCTTCTCCAGGAGGCATCGCCATCGTTCCTCGCCACTCTCGATGACGGCACATTGCGTCAGTTCACGTTTCGTGTCAGCGACCAAGACACAACGCTGTGGAGCCGGTTGCCTGCGACAAGCGAACCGACCTTGGACTGGAGGTCCGGCCCTCCGATGGTCTCGGCCGACTTCGATGCCCTTGGAACAATCGTGCAGATCTCCTCGGTTCACATGCGGGCACCGACAAGTTCGAGAACCGTTGAGACCTGGGAGCGCCAATTCGATGAAGTGGGCGACATAGTCGGGGGGGACCGCCCAACGATTATCGGCGGAGACTTCAACGCCACCGACGCCCACCGCCCATTCCGCGAACTGACCTCTCAAGCCCTTCGCGACGTGCACGACGAGGCGGGCTGCGGCATGGACGCCACCTGGCCGGTCCAACGGCTCGATCCCCTTCCCGTCCCGCCGCTCTTACGCCTCGATCACGTTCTCGTCAGCCCAGACTTCGACGTCGTCGGTCTTCGCGTTGGCCCGCTTGGAGGCGAACCCCTGGGCAGTGATCACCATCCAGTCGTCGTCACGCTGCGCCGATCGGTGCCGTGACGCTTTCAATACGACGAGCTGCGCCCCAAGTCGGAGCCCGAAGTCATGCGCCCGGCTACACCCGGAGGCGTGCATTGCGACTGTCGGAGTGAAGGACGCCTTCGGGAACTCCGAAGGCGGCGGAATCGGTCCACGACCACACTCGCCACATTCGTCGGTTCTCACTCACGTACGGCTCTCGACCGTGAAAGAGGCGATAGTTGTCAACAATCACCGCCTCGCCCGCATCGAGCTTGAAATGTTCGATGTGATCGGTCGCTTCGTAAACCATCGAACGCCAGGTATCGATCATGATGCGATCTCGCTCAGGAGCGCGACTGTCAATCGTCGGTCGTTGATCCATCGCATTCGCCATCACCAGCATTTGACGCCCTCCCGGTGGAGTCGAAGCCAACGGGCCGATCAGCGGATGCATCCCCTCCTCGGTCTGATCTATGGGAACGGACCGAATCCCTTCCGCCAGCCATGCCATCTCTTCGTCAGCTGCCATCTCGTTGAGCATGGCGTAACC
>CALHCB010000126.1 GCA_937930695.1 uncultured Acidimicrobiales bacterium
ATGCATGATCTTTGAGCAGCACTATTTGGAGTGCCTGAGCCAGGCGTCCTATCTCATCGGCGACGAGGCGTCGAAGCGGGCGGTCGTCGTTGATCCGCGACGCGACATCTCGATTTACCTCGAGAGCGCGGCCGCTCACGACCTGACCATCGAACTCATCATTGAGACGCACCTGCACGCGGACTTCTTGTCCGGACACCTCGAGATGGCCGAAGCCACCGGGGCCCCGATCTGTTACGGATCCGGCGCCGACACAGAGTTCGAATCTCGCATGTTGGGAGACGGCGAACGCATCGAGCTGGGCACCGTGTCACTCGAGATTCGCCATACGCCAGGACACACCCCCGAATCGATCAGCATTGTGGTCTTCGACGGCGAGGAGCCCTATGGAGTGCTCACCGGCGACACGTTGTTCGTCGGAGGCGTTGGTCGTCCCGACCTGCTCTCGTCCAAGGGGATGACCGCAGAGGGGCTCGCCGGCATGCTCTTTGAGTCGGTGCATACCCAGTTGCTGACGCTCCCGGATACGACCCGCGTGTATCCCGGGCACGGGGCCGGGTCATCCTGTGGCAAGAACCTGTCGACCGAGACGTGGTCGACAATCGGTGACCAGCGGGAAACGAACTACGCACTGGCACCAATGTCGAAGGACGAGTTCGTGGCTGCCGTCAATGAGGGCCAAACGGCACCACCTGCGTACTTCTCCTATGACGCGCAGCTCAACCGGGAGCTTCGGCCGTTGCTCGACGAAGCGGCGGTTCCCCCTTCGCTCTCACTTGTTGAGACCACGAGTCACCAACAAACTGGCGCCGTCGTGCTCGACACTCGGGGACCAGACGAGTTCGCACTTGGCCACCTGAAAAACTCGATCAACATCGGTTTGTCTGGCCGCTACGCCGAGTTCGCCGGTGGAGTGCTTCGACCCGACGTGCCGATCGTCTTGGTCACCACGCCTGGGGTTGAACGCGAGGCAAAGAACCGGCTGGCTCGAATTGGTTTCGACAACGTCATCGGCTTTCTCGGTGATGCCATCGAGGCGATGGCATCGAACCCAGAATCGGTCGCTCGTGGATCACGCCTTGATGTAGCTGGTCTTCGGACCGCGATGTCCGACATCTCGGATTTGCAGCTCGTCGATGTTCGTCAGCCGGGCGAGACAGCAGACGGAATCATCGAGGGAGCTCTTGTCGTGCCGCTCACACAACTCAACGACCGACTCAATTCGCTTGATGCTGCGAAACCGACGGTCGTGTACTGCGCCGGTGGCTTCCGGTCCTCGATCGCTGCGAGTCGAATGATCAATGCAGGATTCACAGACGTGTCTGACCTTCTCGGCGGATACGGCGCTTGGGAGAGCTCATGACCCGACTCGGGTTTTTGTTGGACAGCGACAGCTGTATCGGTTGTCACGCGTGCACCGTTGCGTGCAAGAGCGAACACGACGTACCGCTCGGGGTGAACAGAACCTGGGTCAAGTACATCGAGACGGGGTCGTTCCCCGACGTTGCCCGCAAGTTCAACGTGATGCGTTGCAACCAGTGCGACGATGCGCCCTGCATGACCATCTGCCCGACCTCGGCGCTCTTTCGCTCAGACAACGGCGTGGTCGATTTCCAAGATGACGATTGCATCGGCTGCAAGTCGTGCATGAATGCATGTCCGTATGACGCGCTCTACATCAACCCAGAAACGAACACGGCCCACAAGTGCAACATGTGCAATCACCGGCTCGAGGTTGGCTTGGAGCCTTCGTGTCAGATTGTCTGCCCTACCGAGGCGATCAAGATTGGCGACCTCGACGATCCCACCAGTGAAATCAGCCGCATTATCGCCCGCGAGGATGTAGCTGTTCGATCACCTGAGCAGAACACCAAGCCCAAGGTCTACTACCGAGGAGCTGATCAAGCGTCGCTCGATCCAACCCGAACTGCGATCGCGAACGACGGCATGATTTGGGCCGACACCTTGCGGGACCCGCGAGGCAAGAGCCACCCAACGGTCGAGGTCACGCTTGGCAAAAAGCCGACCGACGAAAACGGCGTCGTGGCTCGCACGGCCTATACCACCGCACACGAGATGACCTGGAAAGAGAAGGTTTCGGGCTACTTCGTGACCAAGGCCATCGCGGGCGGCGTGATGTTGATGGCGGCCCTTCAGGTGTTGCTCGGCAACGCAGATCACCAGGCCGCCGTCGGCGTCGCTCCAGCAGTCGTGGCGGCGATCTTCCTCGGTGTCACCGGAGCGCTGCTCGTTGCTGATCTCAAGCAGCCTGGCCGCTTCTACTACATCCTCACCAAAGGCAACTGGTCGTCGTGGTTGGTGAAAGGGGCCTACATCCTCATGGCCTTCGCAGCGGTCCTGGGATTGTGGTTCCTAGCGGGTGTGGCGAACGCCGACGGCCTGTTGAAGGTGCTCGCTGTTCCGGCGGCGATCGCTGGTGCCGGTACCGCGGGGTACACGGCGTTCCTGTTTGCACAATGCGAAGGTCGAGATCTGTGGCAGACCCCGTTGCTCCTCCCGACGCTACTCGCTCGAGCGGTCGTGGCCGGAGGATCGGCCTACGCCATCTTGGACCTGTTCCTCGATGTTCCTGACGCCGCCGCGATCCGCTGGGCTTTCCTCGCAGGCCTCGGCGTCGTCGCCTTTTTGATGTGGATGGAAACGGCGTCGCACGGCAGTCGTCACGTCGAGCTGGCGGTGCATTCGATGGTGAAGGGTGCGCATGCGAACGTGTTCTGGCTCGGGGTCGGTCTGGGACTGGCCGTGCCCGCAGTACTGCTCGTGATCGATCGAGCAAGCGATGTGACCAGCGCGCCTCTTGCCGCCATTGCCGGGCTCAGCGCCCTCGGCGGCATGTTCTTTTCCGAAACCGCCTTCATCCGAGCCGGCCAATCTGTGCCGCTCTCCTAAGGAATCTCGTGACTGATCTCAACAAGTACCCACCGCACGATCAATGGCACGACTGGAAAGAACTCGACGCCAAGGCGTGGCCTGACAAGGTCGAGCGCAACTACACAATGGTGCCGACCACCTGCTTCAACTGTGAGGCCGGGTGTGGACTTGTCGCCTATTTTGATCAGGACACTGACGAGATCGTCAAGATCGAAGGCAACCCAGAACACCCGGCAAGCCGAGGCCGAAACTGCGCCAAAGGGCCCGCCACCCTCAATCAGGTGTATGACACCGAGCGGATCATGTATCCGATGAAACGGGTCGGAGAGCGCGGCTCGGGACAGTGGGAACGTATCTCATGGGATCAGGCCCTCGAAGAAGTTGGCGCTCGAATTCGCACGGCGATTGAAGAGGAACGCCACAACGAAATCATGTGGCACGTCGGTCGACCTGGCGAGGAGGGCTACACCGAGCGGGTGCTCAAGGCGTGGGGTGTCGACGGCCACAACAGTCACACCAACATTTGCTCCTCGAATGCCCGAATTGGCTATCAGTCATGGATGGGCCACGACCGGCCCTCGTCGGACTTTGCGAATGCCAAGGTCATCTTCTTGATCTCGGCCCACCTCGAGTCCGGTCACTACTTCAACCCTCATGCCCAACGGATCATGGAGGCACAGGCCGACGGAGCCAAGATCATCTGTGTCGACCCTCGGCTTTCGAACACGGGTGCCAAGGCCGACTTCTGGTTGCCGACCTGGCCGGGAACCGAGCCGTTCCTTCTTCTCGCAATCGCCAGGCTGCTCATCGAGTCCGAGGATTGGAACGCTGAATTCTTCGAGCGTTGGACCAACTGGGAAACGTACCTGCGCGAGACACGGCCGGACTTGCCGGTGGAGTTCTCGTCTGTCCGCACCGCGTTGTTGGAAGAATACGAGGACTACACACCCGAGGCAGCCGAGCAGAAGACCGGCATTGAGGTGGCGACGATTCGCGAAATCGCCGAGTTGATCGGGGAACACCCCACGAAGTTCGCCTCGCACAATTGGCGCGCGGCCGGCGCCGGGAATCTCGGTGGCTGGCAGGTGGCTCGTTGCCTCTTCTTCCTGAATGTGCTGACGGGATCGGTTGCGACCAAGGGCGGTACGGCGGGCAACGGCATGAACAAGTTCAAACCGGCTCAACCTGTTGGTGCCCCTGGCATGGACAAGTGGAACGAGCTGGAGTGGCCCAAGGAGTACCCGCTCGCCTATCACGAGATGTCGATTCTCCTCCCACACTTCCTGAAGGAGGGGCGAGGCAAGCTCGATGTCTATTTCAGTCGTGTCTACAACCCGATCTGGACGAACCCGGACGGCTTCACGTGGATGGAAGCGCTCAAGGACGAATCGAAGGTTCACTGCCACGTTGCCCTCACCCCAACGTGGTCCGAGACAGCGTGGTTCGCCGACTATGTGCTTCCGATGGGCGTCGCCGCTGAGCGTCACGACATCACGAGCTATGAGACACATGCTGGCCGATGGGTCTCGTTCCGCCAATCGGTGTTCCGTCGGTATGCCGAGCTGAAAGATCGCAAGAACGGTGGCGACGGAGACCTCGGTCCGGACGCTCGAAGTCACGAGTACAACCCCGGTGAGGTCTGGGAAGAGAACGAGTTTTGGATCGACCTGTCGTGGAAGATTGACCCGGACGGTTCGATGGGAATCCGCAAGTGGTTCGAGAGCGAACTGCACCCCGGCAAACCGATCACGATCGATGAGTACTACGGGAAGATGTTCGAAGAGAAGGTCCCCGGCCTCGCTGAAGCAGCCGAGGCCGCAGGCCAGACCCCACTCGAATTCATGCGCGACCGTTCCGCGTTCGAGGTCCCGACAGACCCGTACGAACCTTATGAACGAGTGGTCGATCCAGATGCCCTCGATGGCTCGGAGATGGACGACGACGGCGTCTACCGCAAGGCGGGAACCCCGGGCAGCTGGACGGGTGACCTTGATGATCTCGACGATCTCACGCTCACTCCCTTGGGCGATGGCTCGCCTGCGGTGGACGTTGATGGAGAAGCCCGAGAAGGATTCCCGACTCCGTCGAAAAAGCTCGAGCTGTACTCGACGACGTTGGCCGACTGGGGCTGGAAGGACGTTGCCACGCCCAAGTGGATCCCGTCGCAGGTGCACTGGGAAGACCTCGACATGGAACCGGCAGAGGACGGTTCAGGTGGCAACGAACGCATCTTGTTGCCGACCTTTCGTATTCCCACACTGATCCACACTCGTTCTGCCAATTCCAAATGGCTCAACGAGATCAGCCACCGGCATCCTCTTTGGCTTCATCCTGAGGACGCAGAGAAGCTCGGTATCGAAGAGAACGGTCTGGTTCGTATCACGACGAGAATCGGTCACTTCATCATCAGTTCTTGGCGGACCGAGGGCATCCGTCCAGGCATTGTTGCGGCATCGCATCACATGGGACGTTGGCGCCTCGAAGAGGGTGAAGCCCGATCCTGGGGTGCGGGTAAAGCCACGGTCACGAACACCGGCAGCCAATGGAAGCTGCAGCGTGAGCACGGCAACGAGCCGTACAAGTCATCGGATCCCGACACGGGACGTATCTGGTGGACCGACACTGGGGTGCATCAGAACGCCACGTTCTCCGTGCAGCCAGATCCCGTGTCTGGCATGCAGTGCTGGCATCAGCGAGTCAGGGTGACGCCAGCGCAGGCTGGCGACGAGTACGGCGACGTCGTCGTGGATACGGACAAGTCACGAGAGGCCTACCTCGATTGGCTCACCAAAACACGGCCAGCGGGCACGGGAGATCCTGATGCCCGAGATCATGGGCTTCGCCGGCCGCTCTGGTATGCCCGCCCAATGAAGCCATCGGCATCGGCATACCGACTGCCAACGGACGACTGAACGACGAAGAGCAGCTAGTGACCTGTGGTTGACCAGTGCCAGGCTTCGCTCGGCAGGTTGTAGAGGCCGTAGAGGTGAGCGTTGGCGCTCAGCCATGCGAAGTGGGGGCTGCCCCAGGTGAGGATGTTGCCTGCGCCGTCAGTGAAGTCGATGGCCAAACCTGTTTGGTGTTCACTCTGGCCAGGGATCGCCGTCGGCGGCGAGCACGATCCAGCAGGAGCTTCATAGATCGCATAGTGACGGCTGGCTGCCGCCGCTGCTTCAGCCGCCTCTGCAGCCGCTGCCGCATCTTCTGGCGTGGCTCCTTCGGGCAGTGGTTCGGTCTCGGCGACTGCTCCGCCGCCGCAATGTGCGATCCGAAGCGCGATTTGAGACTCGACGGTGCGGTACGCACCGCCACCAAATGCCAGACCGTCCACTCGGGCATGAGCGATCAACGCGTCGAGCTGATCCTCGATCTGGACATTGACTTTGAACAAGCCAGCGACCGAGGCGAGTTGGACCTCAGAATTCCTGACCAGTTGGCCTTCGGCTGGTTCCAGGGCAGCGAACGACTCGCCGAGGCCGGCTGCCTCCCGGTCCATCGTCAGAGCGATCGAAGCATGCTCCTCGACCCGGAGCTCGAGGGCTGCGATGTCTTCATCTGCTGTTGCGACTTCTGCATTCGCTCGTTCGAGTTTGGAGTTCGCACTGACGACGGCAGCCTCGGCTCGCTCCAGTTGAGACTCGGCCTTGACGACGGCGCCCTCGGCGGCGACTCGGTCGATCAGAATCTGTTCAGTGGTGTAGTCCGAAAGGGAAGCATTCGCGATCTCGTCGAGATCGGGCGCGATCACATTGTTGAGGTCACCACTGAGATCAGACAGAAACCCTTCGACTGCAGCTGAAGAGAACGATGCGGCGATGGACTCCAGGCGGTTCTTGGAGAAGTCGAGCTCATCGATGGCTTCGGTCCGGTAGGACTCCGCTTCGCGCAGATCAGCCGCAGCGAACGCCTCACGAATCACGGCCTTCTTGCGTTGACGTTGCAGGTCTTCTTGCATCCAGCCGACCTCGGTGAACGTTGTTACCTGCAGATCGAAGGTCTCAGGGTTGAGTTCGTATTCCTTGCGATCGACGTCGACCGGCTCGAACACGAACGCTTCAACGACCTGTTCGTCGGCTGCCTCATTCTCTGGTTCCTGGGCCGCGACAGGCGCCGCAAACGGGACGCTGGCAACAAGCAACAGTCCTGCTGCTCTGAATCGGAGGGAGGGCACCCCTTCCCTTCGGCACAACAACTGTTTTTCCAAAGGCCTGGGCGAGGATTGGGGATGGGTCAAGTGCCCCACAGATCTAGTCGATTCGGCCTAGCGTGATCTGGGTGACCGAGCATCCAGACGGGACGAACGAGCCGCCTCTCCCGCCCCAGGCGCCTTCCCGACCAGTTCGGCCAACCAGGCAGCGCTCGGCATCGCCAGCAACACCGCCGACACCCACAACACCCCCGTTGCCTCCAGGTGCACCTCGTCCAGTGCCGACTCATCCGCCCTCGGCTCCCTCCGTGCCAGTCGGTGCCGCCGTGCCGCCAAAAAAGAGCCGCAAGGGTCTGTTCATTGCCGGAGGCGTCCTGGCATTGGGTCTGGTGGGCGGCGGTGCCTTTCTCGCCGGTCGAGGCGGAAGCTCAGATGACGTCGCTTCGCCGGCGACCTCGGTTGTGGCGACGACCGCGCTGACGACCGCTCCCGAAGTTTCAGCACCGGTGACATCGGTTCTGAACGAACCGCCGAGCGTTGCCGACATTTCCCGGTCGACGGTGCAGGTGCAGTTGCTCGACGCAAATGGCATTCCGATTTGCTCCGGTTCGGGAACCATTGTGGAGAGTGATGGCACGATCCTGACGAACGCGCACGTCATCGCTCGTGACTCGTTCTGCAACTTCTCGACGATCGGGATCGCGATTACCGAAGACTCCGGCCAACCGCCGGTGCTGGCGTTCGAGGCCGATCTGCTCGTGGCCGATGCAGAGCTCGATCTCGCGGTGTTGCGAATCGCTCGAACCCTCGGTGGTCAAGCCTTCACCGACGCGGAGTTTCCTGCGCTCATCATCGGCGACAGCGACGCCGTTGAGATTGGCGAAGACATTCGAATTCTTGGCTATCCCTCGATCGGTGGCGACACGATCACGTTCACCGATGGCTCAGTTTCGGGCTTCACCTCCCAGGCTGGTTTGGATGATCGATCTTGGATCAAGACTGACGCAACCATCGCGGGCGGTAACAGTGGTGGGACTGCGGTCAACACAGCGGGCGAGCTGATCGGCGTGCCGACGCAGGCCTCGGCCACAACCGACGGGCCGATCGTCGATTGTCGAGTGCTGGCTGACACCAACAACGATGGCATCATCAACAGCGAGGACCAATGCGTGCCCATCGGCGGATTCTTGAACGGGATCCGCCCCGTGAACTTGGCGCTTCCGCTTCTTGAAGAGGCTCGTACTGCGACGCCGATGCGGTTTGAGGATGCGGCACCGACTGCGCCCGATCCGCAATTCGACCCTGCGCAGGTGATCGCCTTCCGACCCTCCTTCAGCCTTGGAATCGGCGAGCCTGAAGAAGACACTGAATTCGTCCTGACCGCCATCGCGGGCGAGACCGACCTCTGTGTGTGGTTCAACTGGCTCGGGGTGCCAGATGGCACCGCTTGGGATGCTGTGTGGCTCGTCGACGGAGAGATCCAGGATGCCTACAGCCTCTTCGCAGAAACATGGGAGGCCGGTACGGATGGCTTCGATTACTGGGTGTGCGCCATCAACGAAGACGGCCTCGACGCCGGGCTCTACGAGATGGTCTGGTTCGTCGATGGTGAGATTGTGTTCGCGGAGGCCATTGAGGTCACGGCGATGCCATCAGAAGTGTTCCAGGTGACATTCGACAATCAGACGGGCGAGGAGATCTGTTTCCTGAATATCAACCCGCGAGGAGCGATCGATCCGGGACTCGATGAACTCGCCTCTGACACCACCCTGGGTTCTGGTGAGACCGAGACGCTTTTCGTGGCGCAAGGAACGGTCATCATCGAAGGTCTGGATTGTTCAGGTGGGCCAGTGTTTCTGAATCTGGACGGCGTCGAGATCAGCGGCGATCAGACGATCACGCTGCAATAGACCAACGAACCTTCAGTCCTTTGGAGCGGGAACCCACTTGGAACCGTCTTGAGTCGCCTCGATGTTGAGTCCGGCGGCTTCCCATCCAGCGAAACCTGGCTCGAGGTGGCCGACGTCCGGATAGCCCATGTCCTTCATCGTCTTCGCCGCAAGTGCGGAGCGGCCCCCGGCGGCGCAGTAGAGGACGTATCGCTTCTCGGGAGAGAAGACATCGCGGTAGTACTCGCTCTGGGGATCGACCCAGAACTCCAACATGCCTCGCGGAGCGTGAATCGCGCCCGGGATCTTGCCTTTGAGGTAGAGCTCCCGAAAATCTCTGATGTCGACGAGGACCACATCAGTGTTGTCCTGTTCTTCCAGGACCTGCTCGGGGGAGAGGTTGTCGATCGAGGCCATGGCCTCTTCCACCATGTCCCAAGCTTTTTTGACTGGTTGATCGCTCATATGCACGTGACTATCACAGCGTAACGGTTCGGGGAAATCTGCTCAGATGATGGCGCAGTCGGCGTTTTGTTGGCCACACTGTTGAAGTTGTGTTGGAACGAGTGCGCTCGCGGCGGGCACGAACTGCCGTTCTTTCGTTGCTGTTCATCGGTGGCATCAATCTTGTAGGCGTGGCGCTTATCGCCACGCTCGTTCGTGACGACGGTGGCCCGACCATCGTCGAGGTCCGCGGAACGTCGACCGTTCCCGAGACAACCTCCACGACTGAGCCTGAGTTCACCACGCTTCGTCCGACTGCTGTGTTGCCCGACGAGGAGGACGAGTCGACGACCACGGAGGCCGCAAGTTCCACCTCCGAAGAGGCGGGAACCGCGGGCTCTCAAACCACGGTGCGAACGGCGACGACGTCTCGGCCTGCCACGACGCGGCGGCCCGCCACTACGGCCCGCCGCACCGCCACGACGGCGCCGCCAGGAACAACCCAGGCCACCACGACGGTTGCTCCGACAACCACGGAGCGCACGACAACCACAGAACGCACCACGACCACGGAGCGCACGACAACGACGGAGCGCACCACGACAACGGCCAAGCCGAGTTCCACGTCGCCATTGCCGACGTGGACGGTGCCGACGATCCCGACCTTCACCACACCGACCGTGCCGACGATCCCGACGTCGGTCACTGTTGCCCCAACGGACCCGCCAGCCACCGACCCGCCAGTAACAGATCCGCCGGTGACGGACCCGCCTGTCGATCCAGGCATCGCACCCGAGGTCGAGATCAGCCCCGGTCTCGATGACGATCACGGCTGATCATCGGGGGCTAAGGCTCAGCGGCTGTCGTTTGTTGACTGGCCGCCACCAAGTTCATCGCTCACGACACAGCTGATCTCGCCGTCGTTGACCTGCATGTCGACCTCACCGAGGTCGGGGGCCGGGGAGTCGATGAAGTTCGGCTCGCCGTCGATTCGAACCGTGAGTTCGGACGGATCGGCGCCGTTGGACAGGAACTGCTCGGTATAGGCATCGATCAAGACCTGCTCGGTCACGGTGTAGGCAGCTTGCATACATTCGCTCGAGCCGATCACGCTTTGGGCGTAGGCATAGGCCAGCGGAGTCAGTCCGAGATCGTCAGACACCCATGGAGCAACGTCGGTGACCTTGCCGAAGGCACCCTTGTCGACTTTCACGGTGCTCGCAGACTGGACCGCGTCGACCCTCGGGCGGACGAACAAGATCGACTCGCCGGGAATCACGACTTCGGTGGAACCATCTCGGTGATAGGTGACGCTCGTCGAGGTTCCTTCGACACACGTATCAACGTCGCCGAATGCGGTCATGTTGACGGTGTCGGTCCGGTAGACCTTGCCAAAGACGGTGTGTTCCCGACGCCCCTCAACAGGGACCTCAGCAAAGACGCGAGCCCGACAGTCCAAAGCGATCGGTTCGACGGCCACGATGCGCGCCTCTTCGGGCAAGCTCACTTGGACCTCGACATCGGTGAAGTCGGGAAGGACTTGCCAAGGGAATTGCACGGCGAAGACGCCGCTCCACAGTCCAAGGCCAGCGACGACCAAGGCTCCAATCAGGGCACCTCCAGCTAGGCGCTTCATGCAACTCACAACCTTTCGGATGATGACGGGGGCCACCACGAGGACGGCCCAGCACAAGGAATGACGTTTGACCAGGTCAAATGGTCGCGACAAATCCCGAGTTCATCAGTCGGGATTCAATTCTTGGGTCGAGAAGTGACACAGACCCCTGCAAATCGGTGATCAAACGTGACGGTGAGTTGTCATTCGTGACGAACGCGTGACGAAACTGCCGCAGTGTCAGCTCGCTGACACTTCTGCGTCAGGCCGTGGTGCAGGATGCGAAGGCGGAGAGAACGTCTCGAGGGCGACGTTCGTACGAAAGCAAGGGGCTTAGTTGTGGTTGCGGCACTGGAACATTCAGCGGAATCGGTTTCAGCAGTTTTCAGTGGACGGCGACAGCTGACCGAACGGCGTGGCTTCCTCGTCGTGTCAGCGTTCGCCACGGTCGTCGTCTTATGCGGCATCGCGGCTGGGGCGCTTTGGAGCGGTCTGGCGATCGCGGCGCTGCTCCTCGTCGGTTCTTCCCTCGTGGCGGCAGAGGGCGAGCCCCTCGCGACCCGCTCTGCGACGTTGCTCGGCAGCTTCCATGTTGCCGCGGTGATTCTGCTCACTCTCGTCTAGCGAGTCTCATCCGGGAGTCCAACCAGCCCTCGACGGATAGTGTCGCGAGCTATGGCTCCCGACACTGTCTCAGCGTTGATCGACCTGCTCGATACGCATGAGAAGATTGCTCTGCTTTCTGGCTCTGATGTTTGGCGTACCGCGCCAATCGAGCGGATCGGACTGGGCTCGGTCAAGGTGACCGATGGCCCCAATGGGGCGCGTGGTGACAGTACGACCGGTGCGCGGGCAGTCTGCCTGCCCGCTTCGATCGGCGTCGCAGCAACGTTTGATGCAACGCTTGTCGCTGAGGTGGGTCGACTCCTCGGCAGAGAAACGGCCCGAAAAGGCTCACATGTTCTGCTTGCTCCGACCATCAACATGGCCCGGCATCCTCTCGGGGGCCGAAACTTCGAGAGCTTCGGCGAAGACCCGCTGCTCACGTCGGTGATGGCAGTTGCCTTCATCACGGGAGTCCAGGACGAGGGTGTCGGCGCGTGTGCAAAACACTTTGTGGCAAACGATGTGGAATATCGACGCCTGACCGTTTCGTCTCAGGTCGATAGCCGGACACTTCGGGAGGTCTACCTTGCTCCGTTCGAAGCAGCTGTCGATGCCGGGGTTTGGACGATCATGGGCGCCTACTCGAAATTGAACGGTGTCCATTGCACTGAGAACAGCTGGCTGCTGACCGACCTGCTGCGCGACGAGTGGGGCTTTGATGGTCTTGTCATGTCGGACTGGGGCGCCACCCACCACGCGACCCGCCCCATTGAAGCTGGAATGGATCTTGAAATGCCGGGGCCACCGCTTGTCCTCGGTGAGCACCTGCAACGAGCGCTTGACGCGGGCGAGATCGACGAGTCCGCGATCGACGAGCGGGTGCGACGAGTGCTGCAGCTTGCGCAGCGAGCGGGGCGTGTCGTTGGTCCCGGTGCGACGGTCGAGCCAGAGTCACCCGAGCTGAGCGTTGATCTCCCGGAAGAACGAGCCCTGGCCCGCACACTGGCGGCTGACTCGATGGTGCTCCTGAGTAACCGCGACAGCGTGCTGCCCTTGGCGAGCCCGGCATCGATCGCCGTCGTTGGACCGAATGCCGACCCAGGCGTCATCCAGGGTGGTGGCTCAGCCCAACTCGCGGCCCATCGATTCTCGAGTCCGCTCGATGGGTTGAGCGAGGTCTTCGAGTCCGCGATCCTGAAGCACGAACCGGGCTGTCTGGCCCACCGCTATCTGCCTGAGGTCGATGTCGCTCAATGGGTCGGCGACGAACGACCGATTCGTCTCGAGATCTTCGGGTCCCAAGATCTCTCGGGAGTCCCGGTCTTCGAGAGAACAACTCGCAACGTTTCGGTCATGGTGGCCGGCGGGATTGACGGTCTGCCCGACCCAATGCGTTGGTCACAGCGATGGACAGGACAGCTTCGAGTTGACGCGGGCGGACTGCATCAGTTCGGTGTCCTTGCTGTCGGGCCGTCGCGAGTATTCGTCAACGGCGTGATGGTGGCCGACAATTGGACGTCCATGACGCCTGGCGACGGATTCTTTCAGAAGGCCAGCACCGAGGTGATCGGCGAGATTGAGCTTGCTGAAGGAACGGTCGCCGAGGTTGTTGTCGAATGGTCCCGAGGCGACGACGACCTCCTCGCCGGGGTGCGTTTCGGACATCTTGCGCCCGTTGACGAAGATGCTCTCCTCGATGCTGCGGTGCGTGCCGCCGCATCAACAGAGGTCGCCGTAGTGGTGGTCGGGCTCGACGCAGATTGGGAGACCGAGAGCCACGATCGACCACTGTTTGGACTCCCTGGTCGCCAGAACGAGTTGGTCGAGCGGGTCGCCGCCGCAAATCCAAACACGGTCGTGGTCGTGAATGCGTGTGGACCGATCGACCTTCCGTGGCTTGATGCGGTGCCGTCGGCAGTTCTGGCTTGGTATCCGGGACAAGAGTTCGGTTCAGCCTTGGGCGACGTGCTCAGCGGGATGGCTGATGCTGGCGGGCGACTGCCCGTCACCTTTCCTCGATCGCTCGACCAGACACCAACGGCAGGCCTCGTTCCTGGTGATGAGGATCTGCTGCACTACGGGGAAGCGAGCCTGATCGGACATCGTTGGTTTGACGCCAATGACGTCGATCCGTTGCGTCCCTTCGGCTATGGCCAGTCCTACGCAGCCTTCACGTTTGGTGATCCGACGTTCGTTGAGATGGATGATCCAGACGGCTCGATCGGCGTCGAGATCGTCGTCACGAACGCATCTGATCGCGCAGGAAAGTGTGTTGTCCAGGCCTATGTGGAACCGCCAAGTGGCGATGCTCGGCGGCCGGTGCGGATCCTCGGCGGATTCGCCGTCGCTCGTCTCACGGCCGGAAGTTCACAGACGCTTCGCATTGTGATCCCGCCGCGAACACTTGAGATTTGGGACGACGAAACGGGCTGGCAAACACCTGCTGGCGAGTATCAGGTTGCCGTTGGTACGTCGAGCCGAGATCTTCTCGATCGTCTTGCTCTCAGTCGCTGAGTGCCGCGTGCGTTGTGACCCCGGGCGGCGATGATGTCGAGCACCTTTTCGGATCGGAAGTTGTTCAGGTGGCGTTGGTTGGCCGGGCTGGTCGTGCTGGCCGTGCTGTTCATTGGGCTTGCCGATCGCTCTGCTGTCACCGTCATCGACCTTGGTGCCCCACGGCGAATCGTGGTGGTGAATACCGCGGGACCCGTCGAGGTCAAGGAGGCCGAGACGGGGTCGCTCCAACATCGCGACAGCTGGATCCTGAGCGGGCCGGAGAGCGAGCAGTTGAAGGTCGGTGAGGACATCATCGTTCGGATTGGGTGCCCCGGCCGCGGTCCGTGTCGATCGTCGGTGACTGTGAGCGCGCCACCGGGCACGGAGTTGGTCGTAGTGAGCAGCGGTGTTGTCACGGTCGGATCGTTCAACGGAGCGCTCACCGTTCTAACGGAGAGCAGCCATGTGGCGCTCGGCCCGATCACGGGGTCTGCCCGCATCGTGGCTCATGGCGACGTCATCGGAACAGCGCTGCAAACGGGGGAACTCGATGTTTCGAGCGTGGAGGGGGCACTCACCCTCGATTTTTCCGTTGCTCCAAATCGGCTGCTCATGGTTGGTTCCACCGAGCCAATTCTCGCGACGTTGCCCGAAGATGGGAGCTACCGGGTGGCTGTCGAAGAGGCAGGAGGTGACGTTGAGATCGACATTCCGGAGCTCTCCGACACGGATCTGCCTGCCAACATCATCGCAAGAACTTCTGGCTCGGTGCGCATTACACGTAGACAACTGGCCGAGACCACGGTAGATGTGGGCTCGTGAGTGTTGAAGCGGGTCGAGCCCGTCTGAATGAGATCCTCCTCGAGGACGACCCCACCAGCGGTCTGTGGGAGTTCTGCGACTCCGGCGTCGCAGCTGAAGTCGTTCCTGAATTGCCGGGCCTTCAGCTCGAGCAAGATCCGATCCACCGGCACAAGGACGTTTTGGCGCACACGATTGCGGTCACGGCAAAGACTCGGCCGGATCTTGTCCTTCGACTTTCGGCACTGTTCCACGACATCGGCAAGCCGGCGACTCGCTCGTTCGAGCACGGGGGCGTGACCTTCCGCCATCACGAGGCCGTCGGCGCCAAAATGACGAAGAAGCGTCTACGGGAGCTGGAATACGAGAAGCAGACGGTCCGTGACGTTGCCGAACTCGTACGGCTTTCCGGACGTTTCAAGGGATATGGCGACGGATGGTCGGACGCTGCGGTCCGACGCTATGCCCGAGACGCAGGCCACCTGCTTGGCCACTTGAACGAACTGGTACGCGCCGACTGCACCACGAGGAACCGATCAAAAGAAGCGCGACTCCATCGCCTCATCGACGAACTCGAGGAACGCATTGTCGAGTTGGCGAAGGCAGATGCTCTGGCTGCAGAACGCCCCCAGATCGACGGTAAGGCGATCATGGACCGATTCGAGGTGGGCGGAGGACCAAAGGTCGGCAAGGCACTCGGCTACCTGTTGGCGATCAAACGGGACGAAGGCGAACTTGATGACGACGAGCTGTTCTCCCGCCTCGATGCGTGGTGGACCGAAAACTGATGCGCTCGTGACCGCCGAATCGCTCACCCCGTTTCAGGCGGCTGTGGTGAAAGTCCTCGACAGCACCGGGCCCGGCGATGTGATGACCTACGGCGAGGTCGCGGCCGAAGCTGGGTTTCCCGGAGCCGCACGAGCGGTGGGCGGTGTGCTGCGCCGAATCGAGGATCTGCCGTGGTGGCGCGTTGTCGCATCGAACGGTCGGTTGATTCCGCATGACCCCAAGCGACAGGCAGAACATCTTGCGGCCGAAGGCGTCAGGACGGCCGACGGAAGAGTCGTGCTCGGGTAGCGAGATCAGACCTCAGGGTCGATAGCCGAAGCGTTTCAGAACTGGCCGCGTGATGCGAGTGACGGTGGCCTTTGCCCGAGGATCAAGTTTGTCTCGCCACGCGTCGTCGAGACGCAAGACAATGTCGTCACCACCGAACCGAAGTGGGTTGCCGGCAACCGAATGCATCGGGGTCGAAAGCGACACCCGGTCCCCGTCGAGGAACGGAAGGGCGACATCGCGCTGTCCGTCCTCCGGAGTGAGCCCCGCGAAGGTTGCGATCTGACGCAACGACGATTCTGGGGTCGCCAGCACGTCTTCGTAGCGCAGCCGAAGCGTGGGAACTCCGAGCTTGGCCAAGCCGTCGAATCCGAGATTGTCTGTGACCCAGCGCGTTGCCGTTCGAGACGGCTTGTAGGTCGGCATCAGCGAATTGTCAGCTTCTGGACGACTGATCTCCTTGGTCCAGGAGTACGCAACGCCTCGCGGGTCTCGGGTGATATGCAGAACCCGCAGATCGAGTGCAGGGTCCAGAGCCAAGAGCGCGGCAGTCGAGAGATGCTTCGACGAGTCGAGCAGCACGTCGGCGCCTGATCGCTCCGCGGATGCCAGGAGTACCGGCCGAAGGTGGTCGAGATATTCAGCTTGGTCGGCGTCGAGAGCTGTCCCCGGCTTGCGGTGCTTGGCCAGAATTTGTGGAAGCTTGCGGCTTCGATCGATCGCCCATCGCAGGTCGATGATTCGGTCGACGTCGATATTGTTCCACCCGCCGAAAGCCAGCTGTCCGACTTCAGACCAATGGGGACATGTTGCGAACGGTTCGCCACAGCCGCAGCGTTCTTCGTCTCTCACGCCCCGCTCCCACAGGTGGAGCGTTTCACCAACGGCGAACGTGCCCGTTAGCTCGTTGAGCATCTTTTCGATCAGCGTTGTGCCTGATCGTCCGAGTCCACCGATGAAGAGGACCCGCTGTCGCGGCTCGTTGGCCATGAGCGATGTCTCCTCAGCCCCAGCCCATTGAGCGGCCCAGGAGGCCCTCGAGTTCCGCCACGTCGGGTGCGAGCATCGCTCGAATTTCAGCTTCGAGTCCGGGGTCGAATTCGGCCTTCGGTTTGTTGTTCCAGGCGGTGAACGCTGCCGGTTCGTGATCGGGCAGATCAAGGAACCGAAGGACGCGCTCGTAGGTCTCTGCGGGCTCTTGGTAGAGGTCTTCGCTTCGGAGGGTCAGAATCTGACTTGCCGGGAACGCCTCATACCAACGAGTCAGTCCTCGGGCGTAGCGTCCTTGATCGACGTAGCTGAAGTGTTGGTGCCCGAAACTTACGTAGGACGAATCGTCGATCATCAGTTGCTCTTCGCCGTCGGTTCGCTCAGCTTCAGCCGCGATGGCCTCAGCAAAGCTGAGGGTCTCAACGTCGTTCCTCGAGCGCTCCATCCAGTGGCTGTGGGCTCGTTGGACCGGATCACGCAGCAATGCGATCACCTTGACATCTGGCACGAGGGCTCGAGCTCTCGCAGGGGCATGAGGGTGATAGAGGTAGTACGGGGTGGCTTCACCAACGAGCTGCTGTCTCCCGACCTTGGCTGAACGCCGATCGATCGCGGAGCGAGTTGGGAAGTGAGACCGATACCACTTCTCGCCGCGCTCGTAGTTCACGTCAAAGAAGTAGGTGCCCTTGCGGGTCTCCCGAGTGGGGAAAAGCGGCATGACGTCAGGGTGATCCAACAGCCAGCGAGCCATCGATGTGGTCCCGCCGCGCTTTGTGCCAATGACGAGATAGTTCGGATCGGCTCGAAAGCCGGCGGTTGCTTGACCGAAGGAACGCAGCGATTCTCGGGCTTTCGCCATCGCGACGCGCTTCATCCCCACCGGCTCGCGGTAGGGGGCGCCGTATGGAGTCATTCGCGGGTACTCGGGCCGAGTTTGAGTGGCCATCCTTGTTCCATCGGCGTGATGGGCCGCTTTCTGAGCAGGTTCACTAGATCACGGGGTCGGCATTCGCCACCGTGAGACGACGCATGATCCGGCGTTCGTTCGCAATGTCGTAGGGAAGGACACGATGAAGTGTCGTGCGATTGTCCCAAACAACGAGATCGTGCTGCTGCCACTGATGCTCGTAGGTCACCTCTGCTGTGGTCACCGCTTCGGTCAGTGCCGCCACTTTGGTCCTGCCCTCGTCGACGTCGAGGCCTTCAATGTGGGAGACGTGCCCGCCCATGTAGAGAGAGCGTCGTCCGTTGGCGTGTGACCGGACCCATGGATGACTGACCGGGGGAAACTTGGCCCGCTCCTCGTCGTCCATCGGATCCATCTCGCCAGGATTGTTGGCTCGCGAGTACTCATAGCTGTGGATCAGCCGCAGATTGTCCAGATCGGCTTGCTGCTCTGCCGGGAGCGATTCGTAGGCGGCCATCATGTCGGCGAACTGGGTTGCGCTACCGGACGGCGGTACCTCCACGGCGTAGAGCATCGTGCAGAGACACGGAAGTTCCCGGAACGAACTGTCGGTGTGCCAGCGTTGTGTTCCGCGCAGGAAAACAGCTTGGGGTTCGGAGAACTCGACAAGGGTGCCGTCAGGCCGGACATTGCTCAGGTTGAAGATCTCGGGGTGATCGGGGTCTCGTTTGTCTGGTTCCGGGAGAATCTCAAGCTCTCCAAAAGCGTGGCCAAGGGCCACGAACTGTTCTGGCTTGATCTCCTGACCCCGGAACACGAGCACCGAGTGATCGGCGAGTCCGCGAGCGAGTTCCTCTACCAGCGAGGCATCAGCCTCGCGTCCCGGGTCGAAACCGGTGACGAGCGCTCCAAGCGGTTCTTCGAGCGGTTCGAAACTGATCATGCGAACTGTGCCAGACGATCCGTCGAATCCGGCATAAGTGGCGAGAAGTCACGGGCGGCGTAGTACTCGGGACGTTCGTAGCTTTCGCCTCGGTTGTCGACCGGACAGATGTTCACGTAGAGAACGAGGCGACGGAACGGGCTGATGTTGACCGATGATCCGTGGACCACGGTCATGTCCATCAGAAGCATTGAACCGGCGGAGCCAGTGATGCTCTCGAGTCCGTATTGGTCGACGAGCCTCGACATTGTCTCCGGCGTGATGTCGTAGCGATATTTCGAGACCTGGTCGAAGTCGGGCGACGACGGATCGACGGCAGCGGTCGAAACGAGGCCCTCACGGTGCGAGCCAGGCACGGCGAGAAGCGGAGCATTGACGTCGCGGAGATCATCGAGGAAGACAGCGATCATGATCCCTCGAGCATCGGGAATTCCATCGACTCGGTGATAGGTCCCGAAGTCCTGATGCCACGCAACGATCGAACCGTTGGTCTGTTTCATGTTGATTCGAGACTGGTGGACGTAGACGTCCTCACCCAAGAGCTGCCTGCCGGCGTCGACCAGTGTTGGGTGGTGCACCAACGCATCGAATCGCTCATCGAACAGGTGCATGCCCCAACAGACGTGGGGTGATCCGTCTGCTTCCCGTCCGATCTCGGGTCCTGGGCGCTCCAGAACTTTCAAGGCGGCGGCTTCCATCACACCGACTTCGGTAGGTGAGAATGCGTCGGGGAGCACGACCCAACCCCGCTCGTTGTAGGTGGTGACGGTGGTTTCGTCCAGCATCAGATCTCCTCTCGAATCGATGAAATCCCCGAACTCAGGGCGGACTTCATCAGACCAATGTCATAGCTATAGCTGACCATCCGGAACCCTCGGTTGACCCACTCAACTGCTGTCTCGACATCGCCCGCAAGGCAGGCTGCGGCTTTGCCGTGAGCCTCACAGGCGCTCAGGATCGTGTCGATGCCAGCTTGCATCGTCGGGTGACCGGTTTGCCCAGGTACTTCGAGCGACAGCGAGAGATCGCCATGACCGAGGTGGGCGACATCGATGCCCGGAACCGACATGATCTCCTCGGCGTTGGCAACGCCTTTCGCCGACTCGATCAAGACACACACCATCGTTCGATCATGGGCGCCCTCGATGATTTCGGGGACCGACATGGATGAGTAATCGTCGTGGGCGCCGCCGAACATCGCTCCTCGTTGTCCGGTTGGCGGATACTTCGTCAAGCGGACGAGCTCTTCAGCCTGCTCAGCCGTTTCACACATCTGGAAGAGCATGCCCATGGCTCCGAGGTCGAGGAGCTGTGCGGTGTGTTCGTGCGTCGTGGCACGAGGCCGCACGAGCGGGACGATGTCGAGGCCTCGGCACAAGGCGAGCTGTGTCTTCACATCGCTCAGCGTGAAGCCGCTGTGTTCCATATCGTAAAAGACAAAGTCGGCGCCTGCGGCTTGCAAGATCTGCGGAAGTCCGGGACTGAGGAACTCAAACACCATGGTGCCAAAGACCGTCTCGCCGTTGGCCAGTCGGTCCTTGATCGGATTCGGTCGCATCTGATTCGCCGGTGTCATGTTGGAATCTCCCCGCTGTCCACTGGCCGGTGGGTGAGGCCATCACCGGCGGTGGGTCCGATCAACCGTTGATTGGACCCTGCGATTCTGTCAGTCGGCCCGCATTTCGCCCAGTTCGATTGGCCAAGAACTCAGCGGTGATGGCCACGGCGGTCTCCGCCGGGTTGCGAGAACCGAGATCGAGTCCGATGGGACCGTTGATCCGAGACTGGTCATCATGGCCAAGATCACGGAGTTGATTCTGTCGAGCGGTCTGGGTTCCCCGGGAACCCATTCCACCGATGTAGCCAATCGAAGACCGAAGCGCGGCATCGAGAAGCGGAACGTCGATGGCTCGGTCGTGGCTGAGCACGATGAGTCCGTCGGCCGGTCCGGCCGTGGCGCAGAAGGAAGTTCCTGCATCGACGTCTTCGTTGATCTCGACGGTCCAGCCGAGAAGGCGACCTTGCGCCGCAATGGCTTCCGCCATCGGGCCGGATCCAGCAACAACGACATGGGTGCTCGGAACGATCGTAGAAATGAGGAATGTCGAATCGCTGATCGTGAGGACTTGTGAGGTTGTGGTCCCGCCCGCCAGAGCGTCGCGGGCAGCATCGAGTAGCGGTTGGTCGTCCTCACCATCGCCGGCGGCCTCACGCTTGGTCACGACGAGGTCGCCCGGCGAGCCATCTGCGGCACAGACCAGAGCTACGGGGACTGCGGCCTGGAGCCACTCTCCCAGCTGGGCAGGGAGTTCAGCGATCGGCGACAGCAAAAGATGTGCGGTTCCCCCGCACACCATTCCCGCGGCATCGGCCGCAGCGTCGGTTACCCGAGTCTCGAGGGTCCGTCGCCCATCGTTGTCGGCCGCGGCCTCGAGAATCGCTGGATCGCACAGACCACCGAGCACCCGTCCTGAAAGCACACCGTCAGCGACAATCGCTCCGTCGCTGTCGTCCCGTAGCCCAAAACCTGACAGGGAAGCGACCCGAACCAGTTGTGTAGCTCCGGGGTTCTTCAGCGATGCAATAAGAGGAGAAACGACCACGTCCATTGCTCCATCGTGGCATCGATTGTTCTCGGTCCCTCGGTTTGGTGTCCGCTCCGTTCTGTCGAACATCCACCGCTCGCAGAGGCAAGAACGCTACGTTCAGTCACATGGGCTTGCTGTGTGCGCGATTGAGTTGCCGCCACCAAGCTGCCGCGAGCCTTCAGTTCAACGCATCGGAATCTCAGGTCATCATCATCGACCTCACCGAACCCACCGGCGGAATCCCACTTTGCTTGGATCACGTCAAGACTCGGACCGCTCCAATGGGGTGGACGATGGTCGACAATCGACTGGCGATGCCCCGCCGTCACCTGGAGTCGGTACCCCAACCCGACCTCGCCGAACCACGTACGACGGTTCTCGAACTCGACGAGGGATCGACGGTTCCTCCGGAAGTCGAGGGTCCCCATGATCGGCCATCAGTTCGTCGGCCTGCCGATCGAGGATTCCCGTGGGAATGGGCTGCCTCCATCGATGACGACACCGGCGAGGGAACCGATGCGTTCGACTTCGGTGACGACTCCGCCGACGACAGTCCAACCACGCCGCTGTTGTCACGGGCATTTCGCAACGCGCCGGTCGACGAACCAGCCCCCGGCGATCCCGACGACGCCAGCTAGCCGGGCTGGTGTTGCCTTCGGCTATTCGTAGGCCGACATCGGGGCACAGGAGCAGTTGAGGTTTCGGTCGCCGTAGGCGTTGTCGATGCGTCCAACTGGTGGGAAGTATTTGTCCTGCGCCGGAATGGGAAACGCCGCAGTGGTCCGGCTGTATGACCGAGTCCACTCGTCAGCCGTCAACACCTCGACGGTGTGCGGAGCGTGGCGGAGCGGACTGTCCTCGATCGCGAGAGCGCCACTGGCCACCTGATCGATCTCGGCTTTGATAGCGATCATGGCATCGCAGAAACGATCTAGTTCCACGAGGCCTTCGCTCTCAGTGGGCTCGATCATGAGGGTGCCTGCAACAGGGAAGGACATGGTGGGTGCGTGGAAGCCGCAGTCGGCCAATCGCTTGGCGATGTCGTCAACGCTGACACCGGTCTCTTCAGAGATTCCGCGGACATCGATGATGCACTCGTGGGCGACCAGTCCCTCTGGGCCGGTGTACAGCACAGGAAAGTGCTCGCGAAGCCGTCGGGCCACGTAGTTGGCAGCCAAGACAGCTCCCTCGGTCGCTCGTCGGAGACCATCGGGTCCCATCATCTTCGTGTACATCCATGAGATGGGCAGAATGCCGGCCGAGCCGAACGGGGCTCCGGAGATCGTGCCCTCGTCCCCAAGCGCGTCGTCAAGCGGGTGACCCGGTAGGAACGGCGCGAGATGATCCCGCACCCCAATCGGTCCAACCCCTGGCCCGCCGCCACCGTGGGGGATGCAGAAGGTCTTGTGCAGGTTCAGGTGGCTGACGTCGGATCCAAACTGACCCGGCTTGGCCACACCGACCAGTGCGTTCAAGTTGGCGCCGTCTGTGTAGACCTGGCCGCCTGCCTCGTGGATCTTGGCGCAGATGTCCACGACGGTGTGCTCGTAGACCCCATGGGTCGACGGGTACGTAATCATCAAGGCCGCGAGGTTCGAGCCGTGCTCTTGGATCTTGGCGTCGAGGTCTCCGAGGTCGACGTCGCCTCTGTCGTTACAGGCGACAACGACGACCTTCATGCCTGCCATGACCGCAGACGCAGCGTTCGTGCCGTGGGCTGAGGACGGAATCAAGCAGATGTTGCGATGACCCTCTCCGATGCTGTTGAGATAGCCGTGGATGGCAAGCAGGCCTGCGTACTCGCCTTGGCTGCCCGCGTTTGGCTGCAGCGATACTCGGTCATATCCGGTGATCTCCGCCAAGGTGTGTTCGAGGTCGCTGATCAGTTCTCGGTAGCCGGCTGATTGATCCGCAGGCGCGAACGGATGGATGTTGGCAAATTCGGCCCAGCTGATCGGTTCCATCTCGGCTGCGGCGTTCAGCTTCATGGTGCAGGATCCAAGCGGAATCATGGTGCGATCGAGGGCGAGGTCGCGGTCGGCCAATCGACGAAGCCAGCGAAGCATTTCGTGCTCGCTGCGATAGCGGTGAAAACGCTCGTCGGAGAGGAACGCACTGGTGCGGGGAGCAGGTATGACCGCAGAGTCGATTGGGATCGGGTTGCCTGACGTGTCGAGGTCCACCGTGAGATCGGAAGTCCCGAACGCGTGGGCGACGTTGGCGACGATTTCGGGAGTGGTCGTTTCATCGAGGGAGATCCCGATGCGGTCCTCGTCGATCAGGCGCAGATTGATTCCAGACTCGACGGCAGCGGCGACGACGGCGGCGGCACCGTTCGGAACGACGGCGGTGAGCGTGTCGAAGAACGTCTCGTTGACGTCGATGCCCGCGTCGTTCAGCGCTCTGCGAAGTTGGGTCGTCAAACTGTGAATTCGACCAGCGATCTCCGTGAGGCCTTCCGGGCCGTGCCAGCAGGCGTATGCCGCTGCGACGTTGGCCAACAGCGCCTGTGCGGTGCAGATGTTGGAGGTCGCCTTTTCTCGACGAATGTGTTGCTCGCGAGTCTGGAGAGCGAGACGGTACGCAGGCCGCTCCGCGGCATCCAACGACAACCCAACGAGACGACCGGGGAGGGATCGTGCCATCTTCTCACGGGTTGCGATGAATCCAGCGTGGGGGCCACCGAATCCCATCGGGACGCCAAAGCGCTGCGCCGAGCCGACGACAACGTCAGCCCCGAGCTCGCCCGGCGGCGTCATCAACACGCACGCGAGAAGGTCGGTCGTCACCGCAACGCCGACGCCAGCCGCCTTGAGTGTGTCGATGATCGGACCAGCGTTGAGGAGGCGGCCGCTCGATCCTGGCGTGGCCAAAATGGCTCCGTAGATGTCGTCGGTCGCAAACGAGCCGACCTCAGGATCACCGATCGTCAGTTCAATACCGAGCGGCAGCGCTCTGGTCTGCATCACCGCAATGGTTTGGGGATGACAATCAGCATCGACGAAGAATCCGTTGCGCTTGGTCTTGTCCGCTCGACGCAGCATTGTCATGGCTTCGGCAGCGGCGGTGGCCTCATCGAGCATCGAGGCGTTGGCAATCTCACAACCGGTGAGATCCGCGATCGTGGTTTGAAACACCGCGAGCATTTCGAGGCGACCCTGTGAGATCTCGGGTTGGTACGGCGTATACGCGGTGTACCAGGCAGGGTTCTCGATCATGTTGCGGCGAATGACTGCTGGGGTGATGCAGTTGTTCCAACCAGTCCCGATGAGCGAGGTCAACACAGCGTTGCGATCCGCAAGGGCCCGCAGTCGTGCGAGCGCCTCGGTTTCGGAGTGTGCCTCATCAACGGCGAGTCGATCGTGTACCTGGATGTTGTCTGGCACCGCGGCGAGCAGGAGCTCGCTGGGTGTCGAAAAGCCGAGCTCGGCGAGCATTTTGGCTCGCTCATCGTCGGACAGC
The DNA here is from genome assembly GCA_937930695.1 of uncultured Acidimicrobiales bacterium. Classification (GTDB taxonomy): domain Bacteria; phylum Actinomycetota; class Acidimicrobiia; order Acidimicrobiales; family SZUA-35; genus CALEWY01. The sequence goes on from CALHCB010000126.1 coordinate 24,837, forward strand.
GAGATGTGGCGGTCAGCGAAGTTGTCGATCATGGCTAGGCCTTTGGAGCTCGGTGATATCGGTGGGGGGCAAACGGAAGTTCGGAAACGGTGACGGGGACGTCCTTGCCTCGAACGTCGGCGATGAGTGAGGTGCCAATGGCAGACAGCGCTGGTGGGACCATGCCCATAGCAACGGGGCGGTCGATCGTGGGTCCGAATCCGCCAGACGTCACCTCTCCCGCATCTTGCCCGTCTGGTCCTCGGAGTGAACTGTGTTCACGGACCGGTCGGCGGCCATCGGCGAGCAGACCGACTCGAACGCGTCGCGGTCCGTTGTTGAACTCATCGAGAATTCGTTCGGCGCCGGGGAAATCGCCGGATTCTCGACGTCGCTTCGGAATGGCCCATCGGAGATCTGCCTCGATGGGAGAGATGCTTTCGTCGAGGTCGTTGCCATAGAGGCAGAGACCTGCCTCGAGCCGAAGTGTGTCGCGGGCTCCGAGACCTGCAGCCTTCACCTCGGGCTGCTCGAGTAGGAGACGGGCGACTGCGTCGGCTGCGTCGGCCGGAATGAGCAGTTCGTATCCGTCTTCGCCGGTGTAGCCCGACCGGGAGACTGCGATCTCGGTGTCGAGCAGTGAGATTGTCGCGGCTTGTAGAAAGTACAGATCGGCGACAGCCGGAGCCAAGCGAGCGAGGGCATCGACAGCCTTTGGTCCTTGGAGCGCAAGGATCGCTACGTCGTCACGTTCGGTGATGTCGACCTCTGGCATGCGGTCACTCATGTACGGCACATCGACGGTTCGTCGGGATGCGTTGATTACTGCAGCGAGGTGATCGCCGTTGTTGGTGACCATCAGGTCATCAATGACGCCACCCTCATCGTTGAGGAGGAACCCGTAGCGAATCGCCCCCGGCTTGAGCGTCGTGAGGCCTGCCGGGTTGATGCGTTCGAAAGCAGCCGCCGGATTGTCGCCTCGGAACTCGACGAGTCCCATGTGGCTGACGTCGAAGAGCGCAGCAGACTCGCGGCACCAGGTGTGTTCTGCGATGACACCCTCGTACTGAATGGGCAACTGCCATCCTGCGAAGTCGACCATTCGTCCATCGAGCTCGAGATGGAGCTCGTGGAGCGGTGTGATCTTGGCGGAGTCAGATTCGGTCATGGGCACCTCGAAGTCGCTTCGATTGATGCCCCCTCTGTCTGAGAAACCTGAGAGTTTGATCACCTTCGGTGGCCCGGCGACCTTCTATGTGGGAAGAACCGAGCGCTTTCCAGAGCGGTCAACACACATGCGGTACGGGTGCCTGAGAGATTCCGGGGCGGTTGCTCCTTCGGCGGGCTGGTTCATTTCGGCAGCCGAGCCCTCTCAGGACGACCACTGCGATGCCAACCGCTCTCCCACATGGTGGTAAGACCAGGTTCGACTCTAGCTGATCAAACCCGGGCAGGCGCTGGTCGGCCGAACTCGGCGTATCGCTCGAGTGTCATGGGCTCTTCGACGAACGTCTCGGGATGGAACAACGAGCGATCAACTGAGCTGAGCGAGCCGAGATAGACGTGGACGGCTCGGCAGGTCTCGGGCCCTTGTGCCGCGATGGCGTGAATCGCCTCGGGCTGCATGGACAGCACATCACCGGCCGCGATCGTGCGGCCGCCAGCAGCTTCGATGCCGTCTGGCCCACGATGGAAAAAGCGGTGAACCTCTGCGCCATCGATGATCCCGATGACGACTTGGAGAAGGTGATCGTGCGGGGGTTGATTGATGCCCGGCATCGTCTCGCATGTGATGATCGAGATGTGCTCGTCTTCATGGAGCGTGACGTCGCTGTCCGTTCCGGTGAGTGGAAACTCGTCATCGAGCTTTGTTGGATCGGCAACAAGCTGCTCCATCGCGTCGCGGATCGTGAGAACAGCATCCTGGGTCTTTGCGAGTTCTCGACACGTGGCAACAAACTCGGCGAGCGCAGTAGAGGTCATCGCTTCATCATGTCACGGCGCGAAAGGTCTACGGAAGGGCGGCGAGCAGACCCTGCTTGTCGAGATCAAGGGCAAGCCAGAGCGGTTGATGGGTCGCCGCATCTTCGGGTGGAGTCGTGGCGATGACCAGCTGCCCTGCTTCTGCGGCTTCGACGAGGGCCTCACGATGCGCGGGGAGAGAGAAGCCGACTGCGAAGGCGCAGCTCACGGGTTTGTTGATTCGAATTCCGAGAAGGAAGAGATGGCCCTCGGCCCATGGAATGCACAACGCTTCCGTCGAGATGTCGCCGATGCCGTCGGCATCGTGCACTCGTGCAAGGTCTGCAACCTCAGGATTGTCCATCGCGTCGATGACCGCCGTCGGCCAGGACACGCCGTCGTGGTCGATTGTCGTGCCGACGTCGATAACGGGGAGGACCGGAGGCTCGGTCACCCAGTTGCTCCGCGGCCGAGGAGTGACTCGAGGGCGAGATCGGTTGCAGCGTTCGCTGCTCCGAGATCCGTCAAGCGACTCAGCCAGGTCATCGAGACCTTGCCGTCCTGGATGGCTTGGGTGTCGGTTCCTGCGGCCTGTTCGACCGAGTCGCCGTAGACGAAACTCACGGTGTGGGACCCGGTGTGCCCAGGCTTTGGGGTGAGGTTGACTTCGGTCATGGCTCGGGGTGGCTGTTGGCCGACGGTCGTCCATTCCCATCCATCGAGTTCGCTGAGCGGTCGATCCGGGACGTTGATGTTCAGCACGCGGGCGTCGTCAGTGGGCGGCGACTCGATAATGGCCTCCACTGCAGCTGCGGCGACCGCGGCTGCAGTCTCCCACCGGAGATCAGCGATGACCTCGCCCCAGGCTTGGCCCTCGACTCCGAAGTTGCTGACCGACTGGCTCACGGCCACGCCGTTGATACCCCCGTTGCGGGCAGTGAGAGCGGCTCCGACGGTGCCGGAGTGATAGACGCTGCGGCCGACATTGGCTCCAGGATTGATTCCGCTCACCACGAGGTCAGGTGGCGGGCCGAAGGCGCCGAGCCGTGCGAACAGCACGCAGAGAGCGGGAGGTCCGGAGACTGCCCAGCACGTATCGAATCCCTCGACGTGAGCTTCGTGAACCTCGGGCATGTTTTCCCAGATTGCGCCGATTGCTGCACCGGCACCAGAGAACTCTTGGTCGGGAGCAATGATCGTGATGTCGCCGAACGGCTTCATTGCCTCGGCGAGAACGTGCAGTCCTACCGAGTCGATTCCGTCATCGTTGGTCAACATGATCCGGAGAGGGTCAGCCATCAAACGAACCTATCTGCGGCGGATCTC
>CALHCB010000127.1 GCA_937930695.1 uncultured Acidimicrobiales bacterium
GAGGAGTGGCTCGAGGCGCATCGGGTGGCCCACAGCGTTGGCCTTCGTTCCAACGTCACCATGATGTTTGGTGCCGTCGAGCGCCCTGAGCATTGGGCCAAGCACTTCCTTCTCACCCGCGAATTGCAGGCTGAGACGGGTGGATTCACCGAGTTCGTCGGGCTTCCTTTCGTGCACATGGCATCGCCGATCTACCTCCAGAAGAAGGCACGGCGCGGGCCGACGTTCCGAGAGAATCTGTTGATCCATGCTGTGGCCCGCATCGCGTATCGCGGCTATATCGACAACATTCAGTCCGGCTGGGTGAAGATCGGGTTCGACAGTGTGCGGCAGCTGCTGCAGTCCGGCTGCAACGACCTCGGCGGAACGCTGATGGATGAGAACATCTCGCGCGCTGCTGGGTCCTCACACGGTCAAGAGGTGACGCCGAAGGATTTCAAGGACCTCGTGGAACCGATGGGCCGCAGGCTCGTCGAGCGCACAACGCTCTACGGACGGCCGGGCTACCGTTCTGCGGGTGAGCCACAACTTGTCTGACCGCCCGATGGTGATCACCCTCGGGAGCCCTTCATGACCGCACCACGTCCTCGCAATGTGTTCGGTGAAGCTCCAGTCGACGCCTTGATTACCGAGCTTCTCGCCGCCGTCGGCGAGGACCGCAATGATGATCTCATTCGTAAGCTCGTGGTCACGGCGTTGGACATGGATGTTGCCGATGTCGGTCGCCTCGAGCTGAAGATCGCATCGCAGACACTGGCCGAGATGCTGAACGCCTATCAGGTGTTCTCGATCGATCGAGGCCGCTCCAAGGTCACGGTGTTCGGATCAGCTCGCACGCCGCCGGAGGATCCCAACTTCATCTTGGCTTCGGACTTCAGTAGGGCGATGGCAGAACGCGATTGGATGGTCATCAGCGGAGCCGGTCCCGGCATCATGACCGCCGCCATTGAAGGCGCGGGAATCGAAAACAGCTTCGGTGTCAATATCGTCCTTCCGTTCGAACAGCGGGCAGCCGAAATCATCGATGGCGACTCCAAGCTGGCGACATTTCGCTACTTCTTCACCCGCAAGTTGTTCTTCATGAAAGAGACCGATGGGTTCGCTCTGTTCCCTGGCGGATTCGGCACCCTCGATGAGGCATTCGAACTTCTGACATTGGTGCAAACGGGAAAGTCGTTCCCCGCTCCGATCGTGCTCCTCGATCACCCAGAGTCGAACTACTGGAGTGGCTGGGCATCGTTCGTGGAGGAGAGCCTCGCGGGCAACGGCATGGTCAGCCAAGCCGACACCGATCTGTACCTCCATACACACGATCCCGTCGAGGCAGTTGAGTATCTCTGCAACTTCTACCGGATCTATCACTCGCTGCGCTTTGTCGGCAGCAAGCTGATTCTCCGACTCCGGCATCCGCTCGGGTCCGAGGCGATCGCCACGCTCAACGCGGAGTACGGCGACATTCTCGCCAAGGGCGAAATAGAAGTCGGGTCAGCAACCGACGCGGAGCGTCGCGATGGTGATCATGTCGACCTTCCACGACTCGTGATGGCTTTCAACAACCGATCGTTCGCTCGGCTGGTCGGGATGATCCATCGCATCAACGAACTTGGAGTGACCGACGATCTCACGGCAGTGACGGATCAGATTCATGATCTGGAACCTTCGTCGGAGGACGACGCCTGAGATTTCTGGCGAGCGGTTTCGCCGTCACGGCGCGCCTTCGATCGGTACATGGCGCGATCGGCACGAGCGAGGAGGTCCTCGGCTGTGTCGACACCATCGCTGAGAATCCATCCGACGCTTGCCGTAAGCGAGAGTCCGTCGAGCCCAAGCATGGGTTCGGCCAGGGTGGCCTCGAGCCGGCCGAGAAGCGGCAGAAGCTGATCATCAGATTGAACACTGGGACAAACGATGACGAATTCATCGCCACCGATCCTGGCGAGGAGGTCGCTCCCGCGAAATGATGCGACCATTCGCTCGCTCGCTTCCTCGAGTACTCGATCCCCTGCGCTGTGGCCTCGCTGATCGTTGATCGATTTGAAGTCGTCGATGTCCAGATACAAGATGCCGACTAGCTGTTGATCCCGACGTGCGTTGGCAAGAAGCCGTTCCATTCTGACGAGCACTGATCTGCGGTTCAGTAGGCCGGTGAGTGAATCATGAGAAGCGAGATAGGTCGCTTGCTCTTCTGCAGCTCGTCGCTCGGTAACGTCTCGTCCTACTGCAATGATCTCGATGAGTTCACCTTCTTGATCGAACACTCCCTTGTCGGTCCATTGCTGCCAGCGGATGCGGCCTTGCGCATCGACAGCTCTGTGTTCATTGACCACAACAGCGTCGTTGAGGTTGAGCCGTCGGACTCGGGCCAGACTCCGCTCGACCTCATCTCGATATTCGTGTTCCGCGAGTTCGAGAAAGGACAATCCGACGAGTGATTCGGCGCTACGTCCGTAGAACAGAGCGTAGGCATCGTTCACGTAGAGCAGCAGGCCGTCTGACCGATACCGGCAAATGAGATCGGGTAGGTCGTCTACGAGTTGCCGGAAGTTGTCTGAGGTCATGAAGTGACGGCGAAGGTCTGGGGCGCCGGCGCCCTGGCTCGAGGAGTCGCCCTGGAGAATTCGTGTATCGGCGCCGGTCCGTCAAAATCTTGAGAGGTTTCGCCGTGAAATCCTGTTGCTCGCCTACGACGGTTCGTCGCACCGTTCGGATCTGTCGTTGCAGCTGGGGCTACTCGGTTTCCATTGTGATGTCGAGCGACCGAGCAGCCTTCTCGAGTGCACGTCGCGCCGCAGCCAACGACTTGTCTTCTTTCGGTCGTTTGGTTGCTCCGTTGTCGACTGCTTCCCGCAACATGTCGAGTGCGAGGTCGCTGAGTTCCTCGCTGAGGTGTTCGATCCGAGTGCGGATGTCTTCGATCCGATCTTGGTGCTCCATGGCTTCATTGTGCCGCCGATAGCGTGCGCTGATGCCCGGAGTCCCACCGTCAGATGGCCATCGTTGGATATCGATTCTCGATGATGACGGCGACACGTGGCTCTTCGATGCAACGTTTCTTCTGTCCTCCTACAACTGCATCTACGGCCAGGGTTGCCAGTCGATCGACGTCGAGGTCGATCGGGCCGAAGTGCTTGGTTGCTGCGTCCACGGCGCCCACTTCGTCGACGAGGAAGACCTGGAAGAAGTTCGAGAAGCGACAGCACGGCTCACTCCTGAACAATGGCAATATCAAGCGCGTGCCAATCGAAAAGGCGGGCCGTTCAAGCAGAACAAGGATGGTGACTGGGTCACCCGCAAGGCCGATGGTGCGTGCATCTTCTTGAACCGGTCGACGTTCGAAGGTGGCGGCGGCTGTGCTCTTCACCGGGCCGCCCTCGACCATGGCGAGCGGCCGTTGGATTGGAAGCCTGATGTGTGCTGGCAGGTCCCCATCAGGCTCGACATCCATACCGACGACAACGACTTTGAAACCGTGTTCATCAGGGCCTGGGACCGCCGTGACTGGGGCCCCGGGGGCGATGAGTTTCATTGGTGGTGTATTGAACAGGACGAGGCGTATCAGGCTCCGAATCCGGTGTACAAGACCTCCCGCGACGAGCTGATCGAAATGGTTGGCAAAGAGATCTACGAGCGGTTGGTGCCCGAGCTCGAAGAGCTCGTGGCTTCGGGGAGTCGTCCGACACCAGTCGCGATCAGTTCTCGCCCGCAGCGATGAAAGATCTCTAGGCCTTTCGGCTCAACTTCTCGACCGAAGCTGCCGTTACATGGCACGGAGGTCCAACGTGATCAGCACTGCCGAGACGAGTCGAGGACGTACCGAGAGCCCAACGTTGCCCATTGATGACCCCACGGTCAACCTGTGGGCCTGTCTGGGTGCTGACACCGACCGGTTGTTGGCCGCGCATGGATTGACCGGAATCTCGCTCCCCGCACTGTTGCAGCTGGGAGCGGCGGAAGCGCTTGATGCTCCGGACGTCCGCAACTTCATCGAGGCTGGTGACCTCTCCACTCCTGAGGCGGTTGCCGTCGCAGTCTCGATCGTGGAACTTGGTGGGCAACTCGACACCATGCCGCAGTGGGCGTACGACGACGAACAACTTCGTCATGCTCGTCAAGCCATCGCTACAGCGTCGTCGCTGTTGCCGCACGATACCGAGCGACGTGCGCAGCCCGCCTCTTGGATCGCTCCGACGCTGCAAGCAGTTGTCGATCTCGTTGACCGACGAACGCAACGCCAGCACGCTGTCCTCCTGGCGCTCATTGTGCTCATCGTCGAGCATGATCTTCTTGACGGGCGGCTGCCGAGCATCATTGCCGGACCTGACGGAACGCTGAGCTGTGCAGGGTTGGAGGCCGTGAGTTATCGGCATCCTGGCGTGCGTGGAAGCGACGCATCGGCGGGAATCACCATTGGCCGAATCTTGCTCGACGTGCCCGACTACGACTCACAGTCACAGTCTGAGTGCTGGCTGCGGCTACGGCAGCGTGCGGGTGTAACACGCCCGATCGCCATTTTTCATCCCGCCGAAGTTATGCAATACGGCGATGAGATCGTCGCAGAACTTCGCAGCTCACTCACGGGTCCCTAGGAACCTTCGCTGCGTGCATGGCTCGGCAGCTGAACGACTCGTCAGCTGCGTAGATCGGTCATCGGGTGATGACGCGATGAATCGCTAGTCCTCTTCGTCGTCTTCGACGTCAGGATCTTCGGTCGGTTCGCCCAAATGGTCGTTGACGACTTCCCGTGCCTCATCGGTTGTTGGAAGATCGAACGGATCGTCGTCGATCCGTTCCATCAGGCTATCAATGTCATCGAAGGAGCTCCGCTTGAGGGCTCGAGCTTCTTCGTAACGGCGATGACGCCCCTTTTTCATGGGACACTCCTCAAAACGCTGGCGGTGCCTGTGGAGAGCGTTATGTAGCCCCCCTGTAGCAAGACAGAAGTCTCAGTGTAGGGCTCAAGGCACCAGGTTTGCGAACCGGCACCGTTTCAATCCGATGTCAGTCAAATACCCCAAGGAGTGCCCAACCGCACTCAAATGCGCTCAATGCCTCTAACCGCGGTCGCTCGATGCGAAAATTACTTTTGTTTCTGTGTCTCGAGAGGCTCGTGACTACGAGCTTCCAGGACCAGACGCCCATCACCGTCGAACGCCAACGCGGCATTTCCGTTCACAAGTTGTGCGATGGGCTCGCCGACCAGGTCAGCGCGCCACCCATGCATGAGACGGCCATCTTCGCCGCTCAGGAGAGCCTCAACGTCTGACCGAGTAGCCAGAATGGCGGGATCGAGTCGGTGGTCGCGGGCCAACTGCGCAATCCACGACGTCACCAGCGTGACCACCGGTCGGAGTTGGCGGGGCATATCGGGGCCCCGAGCTGGCGGTTTGATTTCTTCTTCGGACTGAGCCCCCGCTCCGACGGTCGTCAGGATCTCCCGGTCAGCTCCCTTGCGAAGGTGACGTCCATCGATTCCCCGAATCTTCTTGAGCCCTTCGACGGTGGTCGGTGCCTGCTGGGCAATCGCGACCAACGCGATGTCGGGCAGAACCTGACGAACTGGGATATCGAGTTGTGCGGCCCTTCGCTCTCGCCAGGCGCCGAGGGCGGTAGCAATGCGAAACGCTTTCCCCTTGAGTGACCGGGCTTCCTTGATGCGGAGCACGGCTTCTTCGGGCGGACGTCGGTTCCTGGGTCGAGTGAGCAGAATCGTGCTCTCTTCTTGGGCCCACTCGAGTCGGCCCATCTCGGTGAGCTCAGCAGTGATGATGTCGGTCAGTTCGAGGAGGTAGAGGACGTCGCCTGCGGCGTAGTCGAGTTGGTCAGAAGTCAGTGGGCGGCGCAACCAGTCGGTGAGGCGGTCCCCTTTCGGGATCGTCGTGTCCATGAATCGTTCCAAGAGCGATACGAGCGATCCGGTGGAAACCCCGAGGAAGCCAGCGGCGACTTGGGTGTCGAACAGCCGGGACGGAACGGTGGCACAGGCCAGTTCCAGAACTTCCAGATCCTGGATTCCGGCGTGAAGGACGCACAAACCCGGCCCATCAAGGGCTTTGGCCAACGGAGCGAGGTCAACAGCGAGCGGGTCAACGAGGACGAGGCGGTCCGCCCAGGCCAGCTGCACCAACGCAACTTGCGGGTAGTACGTGCGTTCACGGTGGAACTCAGTATCGAGTGCATACCGATCAGCGGTGGCGAGATCGTCGACGATCGCCTCGAACTCGGATTGGTCGGTGATCAGATCAGCCACGAACGCCCACCCTAGGCGTCGGGAGGGTCAGAGGCGGTACCCGATTCGTCACCGTCATATTCCAGAAGCTGCCCCAACGTCGCCGCATCGTCAGCATCGAGAAGCGACGTGCCCTCAATTGGCACTGGATTGGCGCCCACGATGGTGAGGCCGTCGGTAAACCTTGACTGGCCTTGATCCACTGCGACTTGGAGCCGGCGAGCAGAATGTGCCGGCCAGCACGCGAGTGAAACCGAGTGGACGCCCTGGACCTCAGCGACCGCAACGAGCGATGGCTCTTCACACCAGGCCTCGGCGATGGCGCGGACGTCGTGTGCCTTCAAGAGCGGGAGGTCACAGGGAACAACGACGACACCTCCTCGTCCTGCCCATGACAGAAGCGATGCGAGGGCGGCAAGTGGTCCGGCGCCGGGTGACCGGTCAGGAATCGTGACCAGGCCGAGTTCAGCACCCGCCGTTCCCCCGGCTGCGACGACAGGGTCGAGTCCTGCTTCGCGCAGCGCGGCGGCAACTCGAGCCGCCATGGGAATCCCGCCAGCATCTGCGAGCGCCTTGTCAGATCCGAATCGTCTGCTTTGCCCACCCGTCAGGATGGCCCCGATGAGCGGACCCGACATGTTGGAGATCAGCTGAACTCTGCTGGTGGCCAGCTTGGGTCGAGCTGACGCAAGAACATCATGCATCGCTCGTCTTCGTCTTGCTCGCCGATCTGAGCTGCACACCGCTGCAGCCCAGCGAGGGCACGGAGGAAACCCTGATTCGTTGGGTGCTGCCACCGGACATAGCCAGATCCACGCCATCCGCTTTGACGAAGCGCGTCGAGGCCGCGGTGGTAGCCCACCCGGAATGCGCCGTAGGACTCCATGACGTCGCGTCCGAGCTCGCCGAGCTGCGCCCAGCCGTCGAGAAAACGAGGATTGGCAGCGACAAGGGCCGAGACCGCAGCGTGCTGCTCAGCTTCGGGAAGCTCCATGGCTGCTGCGAGTTCTGCCATCCAGGCCGCAGGAGCCGCTGGGAGCACTGTTTCGGGAGGGCCGGTACCGCTGAGATCGATTGAGGTCACCGAGGCAAGCTACCCGTTCTCGTCGACTTCAGGCTCGCCGTCAGCAGCACCATCGAGTTGCGAGCTTGTCGATTCGTACGCGGCATCGATCAGTTCTCGGCCGAGTGAGAAGTCGTCGAAGCGAAGTTTGGGAATTGGCCCAGCATCGAGGTCATGCAGGGTGATGTGGTCTGGCAGGCGCGCCAGTTCGTCATCGAGACGGTTGGCCCGCAGCGTCCAGTAGGCATGAGCGAGCACATCGAAGGGCCGGTTTGCCTGGTCCATTGCCCGGTCATCAAGGTGCCCGACGTGGAGCAGGTAGATGGTGGTGGCCCCCAGCTCAACGGCGCGGCCGAGCGGAACCTCGTTCACCACTCCCCCGTCAAAGAATCGAACGCCGTCGAGCTCGACGGGTGGATAGATCCCGGGCAACGCCGCCGAAGCCATGAGACGTGGGATCAATTCGCCACTATCGAACCAATGCTCGCCCGCGGTATCGAGGTTGCACGCTACACACGCGAACGGTACGGCCAAGTTCTCGAACTCGGTGGCAACCAACTCGTCGGTGAGGAGCTGATGAAGCGCATCCTGGCTATGGATGCTTGGACCCTTTCGCGCGAGCTGGACGGCCATGGGCAGAAGTCCGCGGTTTGGCATGATGTCCGGTTCGCCATCCGCCAGCCTGCTCCAGATTCGCTCCAAGCGATGCACGCCTCGAATACCGGGTTCGGCGGCGAACGCCGCACCGTTGACTGCTCCGACCGAGCAGCCGACAACGAGATCAGGTACGACGTCGCGTTCGACGAGCGCTCGCAACATGCCGACCTGCACCGCTCCGAGGTTGCCTCCGCCAGAGAGCACGAAAGCGGTCAGGCCATCCGGCGACTCGTCCCTGTTGCGGTCTCCGAGCTCGCTCAGTCGTTCGCGCAGGGTCGCGAAGAGCCGATCCATGACCGGGGCTTCTCTGACCGGCTCGTTCAGGGGCATCGGACAAGCCGTAGGGTGTCGGTCGCTCCAACCGTTGCGGTCGAGCCGCCGAGCACGGCAACGACTTCTCCGGAGCGGATGTGTCCGCCCTTTTTGGCCACGTCGAGTACGTGGTGCACGCTTTCTGCGTTGTCGCCGATCCGGTCAATTTGGATCGGGACGGCGCCCCAGCTGATGGTCAGTTGGTGGATTGTCCGTGGATCAGGACTGAACCCGAGGATCGTCGCCTGAGGCCGGAATCGAGCGATGGCTCGAACCGTGAAGCCCGACCGGGAGATACACAACACCGTCTGAACGCCCATTTCGGAGGCGGCGCGCCAGGTAGCCATCGTCATGGCATCGGTCACCGCAGCATCGACGCTCTGGGGTTCAGAGAGTCGGTCACGCCGAATTTGGTGGGCCCAGCCCGCATAATCGAACTCTTGATCTGCTCGCTCTGCAATGCGCGACATCGTGGCAACGACTCGCGCCGGATCAGTCCCGATCGCTGTTTCTCCTGACAACATCACGGCGCTGGTTCCATCGAAGACAGCGTTCGCGACGTCGGAGGCTTCGGCCCGAGTCGGTGACGGCGCAGTAACCATCGATTCGAGCATCTGTGTCGCCGTGATTGCGGGCCGTCCCAGGGCAATGCATCGGGCGATGATGTCTTTTTGCAGGTGAGGAAGTTCTTCGATGTTGCACTCGGCTCCCAAGTCACCTCGCGCCACCATCACGGCGCCAGAGGCCATGATGATCCCGTCCAGGTTCTCAACCGCGGCTCGAGTCTCGATTTTGGCCACGACGAGCGGTCCACGAGGTGCCGGTTCCAGGGCGAGCCGGCGAACGTCGTGAGCCGAACGAACAAACGACAGGGCGACCATGTCGACCCCGACATCGATGAACGCATCCAGGAGTCGGAGATCGTTGTCCGTCGGCGTCGACAATTTGAGCCGATCGGAAGGAATGTGGAGTCCGGGGCGACCTTGCACGTTCCCCGCATAGAGCACCCGGCTCACGACGTGGTCAGGTTGACGATCCTGCACCTCGAGGACTACCGATCCATCGCCGATGGTCAGCTTGTCGCCTTCCCGCAAGTCCGTCAGGAGGCCGCCGTAGTCAACCGAGAATCTTTTGGCCGTGCTGGAATCGGTCCCCGGTACGAGTTCGATCTCTTCGCCAACCTCGAGCATCACGCCTTCAGCGAGGGCGCCGATCCGAACCTTGGGGCCCGGCAGATCCGCCATGATGCCCACGGGACGACCAGCCCGTTTGGCGACGGTCCGAATGCGCTCGTATCGAGCAAGGCTGGTCTCGAGGCTCTCATGGGAGAGATTGAGCCTGGCGACGTCCATCCCGGCCGAAACCATGGCAGTCAGCGTCGCTTCGGAGTCCGAGGAGGGTCCAATGGTGGCGATGATCTTCGTGCGGCGCATTGGGTTGGAGCGTAGGCCCGCTCCAAGTGTTCATGTGGTGATATCGGTCGGCGTTGACCCATGAGGCGTCTGGCGGCATGGTCGGTTACCGTCGCCCGCCATGGAGTTGATCATCATCCGACATGGCCGCCCGGAACGCATCGAGAACGCCGACGGACCCGCTGATCCCGATCTGACCGATGTCGGACACGCGCAGGCTCAGGCAATGGCCGACTGGATGAAGGGTGAACCCCTCGATCACATCTACGTGAGTTCCATGGTGCGGGCTCGCCAAACAGCCGCTCCGCTCGAAGCCGCCTTTGGCATCGAGGCCACCGTTGAGGACGGCGTCCGCGAATTCGACGATGACGCGAGCCACTACATCCCCGTCGAGGAAATGAAGAAAGACAAGGAAGCCTGGAAGGCATTTCTGGCGGAAAACGGGAGCAAGACACGCGACAAGTTCAACAACACGGTCGTGTCGTCACTCACCGAGATCGTGGACTCGAATCGGGGGAAGAAGGTCGCTGTGGTCTGCCACGGCGGCGTGATCAACGCGTGGGCTGCCGACGTCCTCGGACTCGATGCCTCCATGTTCTTCAACCCGAACTACACGAGCATCAACCGCTTCATGTGCGCAAGCTCCGGTGAACGCTCGGTACTCAGCCTGAACGACATGGGTCACTTGCGTGACAAGCCGGAGTTGTACCTCTATCACTAATTGTTCAGCCGCTGATGCGACGGGGCCATCGCTCAGTTGCGGGGCACGTCAGACCAGTTGACAGCCTTGTCGGTTCGGATATCGCCGGGAAGGCCGAGTACCCGCTCACCAAGAATGTTCTTCATGACTTCGGTTGTGCCTCCTTCGATCGAGTTCGCTCGGCTGCGCAAGAATGCCTTCTGCGGAGTCGAGAAATCCATCGCCGAGCTGGGTTGGCCGAGATCGTAGGACCCGTACAACATGCCTTCTGGGCCAAGAAGATTGGCCGTGAACGACAGCACGGTTTGATTGAGCAGCGCTGATTCGAGCTTGCCAACGGATCCCTCGGGGCCCGGGGTGCCGGACTTTCGATTCTGGCTCGCCCGGATGTTGGTGAGGCGATGGACTTCGGCCCGTACCCACAACTTCATCAGTTCGTCCCGTTCCACGGGGCCAGCGGCGGGTGACTTGGAGAAGGCATCGACGGCCATCGAGATGGTCCCGGAACCCTTCGGGGGAACGGTGCCTCCGATGGACACCCGCTCGTTCATCAGCGTGGTGAGCGCAACTCGCCAACCGTCACCTTCGTCGCCCAGTCGCTCAGCATCCGGCGTCGTGGCATCGGTGAAGTACACCTCGTTGAATTCTGCTTCTCCGGTCATTTGACGAAGCGGGCGCACTTCAACGCCGGGCTGCTCCATGTCGACGACGAAGTAGGTCAACCCTTTGTGTTTTGGTTGGTCGGCATCGCTCCGGGCCACCAGCATGCCCCACTTGGCCAAATGGGCCAGGGTTGTCCAGACCTTCTGGCCATTGAAGACCCACTCATCACCGTCTCGCTCGGCCTTGGTCGCAAGACCTGCGACATCCGAACCGGCACCTGGCTCGGAGAAGAGCTGACACCAGACTTCTTCCCCGGTGAACAACGGACGCAGATAGCGGTCCTTCTGCTCTTTGCTTCCGTGAGTTACCACGGTGGGTGCACCCATGCCGTACCCGATCGGGTTGCGCATGTAGGGGCTGGGGGCACCCGCTTTACTCATGCGGGTGTTGACCAGTGTCTGGAGCCTGGGGGCCATGTCGAGGCCACCGTGTCCCTCGGGGAAGTGAATCCAGGCCAGACCTGCATCGAACTGATGCCCCAGAAACTCCGTGGACGACATCGAGGCGGGATCGTGGGATTCGAGGAGCGCGTCGCAGGCCGCGTTGACTTGTGCTTCGGCATCGATCGAGGTTGCAGACATTTCGAGATCGTAGATCGATTGCTCAGGACTTGACCAGCTGGTCAAGTTGGCGCAATTAGTCAGGGAGCTCGGCAACTCGTTCGAGGAGCTGATCACGAATCGAGACTCCGCGCTCGCGAGCGTTGTCGCCGGTGATGCGCCACCCGTGCCGCGCCGAATACAGAAGCGGCGGTTCGCCCAGGCGACCTTCTCGAACGTTCGTGACGTTGGCGAGCAACAGGTCGTGATCGAATCGCTCGATCCGCTCGAAAATTTCACAGGTCAGGTAGGCGATCGAATCTGGAACGAAGGGCAGGCCGTCGTCGTCGAGTTCGACAAGCTCATCAGCGACGTATCGGAACTTGTGGCCGGGATAGGAAAAGTACTGTCCCGCCATCACCTGATCAGCAGCCAGCATCGAGACGCTGAAACGACCGGACGCGATCATGAGCGGATGGGTGTCGTGTTTTGGGCTGACGGAGGCCATCACGATCGGTTCTTCGAATGAGATCTGGGACACCCAGTGCGAGGTGTACAGCCGGGATACTCCGTTGTGTGCAGCGCCGACGACTTGCACTCCCTTGATCATCTGTCCGAGCGAGCGTTTGGTTGTTGGATCGATCATTGAAGCTCCGAGAGTTCGTGGGTGTCAGTTGCGGCGAGCGCGGTGTCGCGCCGCGGCAGCTCGGTGTTGCGCTGCCTTTTTCGGGTTGAGTTCAGCAAGTGCGTCGTGTTGCTCAGCAGCTTGGTCATCGCGTCCGAGCGCATTGAGCACACCAGCGAGTTCGACCCGATGGCGAATCGAGCTGCCAGGAACGCGGATAAGCCGCTCGAGGACGGCTGCAACCTGGCCGATGTTGCCTTGCTTGAGGTAGGCGCCTTGAAGGTTTGCCAGCATTCGGGTGATCATGGCCCGCTCGCTGAGCGGTGCGAGCATTTGGTCAGTGAACGCTGCCCCCGGGCTCAGCCGGTGGAAGATCTGTTCGCAGTCTTCTCGTTCGAGACGCCTGCCTCCCGCGAATGGGTCATACCAACGGTCGTGGGTCAATCCGTCACCGATGAGTGCGTGTCCCGGCATCCCGACAACGGTGAGGTGGACTCCGAGTTGCCAGCCAACCTCTCGGGCCAAGATCGCAAGCGTCAGCGGGATGGCCCTTCGCCGTTCGAGAACGTGATGGATGAGCGAGTTCTCCGGTGCGTAGTAGTGGCGCACGTTCGGTGTGAATTCGAGCTCACTAAAAAAATGCTCAACGAACTGATCGCCACTCTCGAAGACGCCCATCTTGAGTACGAGCTCGATGATGTGCTCCTCGATGCGTTCGGGGCTCCACGCCCCAGGGTCGATCTGAGCCACGGCGGCAAGCTTGCGGCTTATCGTCGGCGTGCTTTCCGCCATGACTTCTTCGAAGAACTTCAGTGATTCGCTCATGTGGGGTTCCAGCCGATTACCGATTGTGTACTCGTCGCGACGACTCCCTCCTCGTCGCCGAGCATCGAGGAAGCGAGTCCGATGCCATCTGGACCGAGGCGCGTGGTCGCCGTGAGTCGAACCCAATCGCCGACGAGTGGCCGCACGACGGCGACATGCACGGTCGGATTGATCAGGGCGGTTGTTCCACCAAATGGGTAGATGGCGCTGATCCCCGAACCGAAGTCTGCTGCCGCCATCATTCGTTCGAGAGAAGAGACACGATGCCCGGCAACGACGGGGTGTCGCAATCGCATCCAGACATCTGCCGGACCAGGTTCACCAATAACGCCGCTCACGGCGCGGAACTCAACGGCATCGCGATGGTACGCAGGCCCTTCTTCGGTCGAGGCCGCGTCAGCAACCGTCGTCTCCTGCTCGGCGGGCGGAAGCTTGGCGGCTTCACTTGGTTGCCACAGAGGCTCTGGAAGGGTCGAGCCTCGCAGGACAAGCGCCGTCGCTTCGCAAACCGTCTCGTCAGATTCGGCCGCAACAACCGATGCTCGCAGTTCGGTAACTCGGCGGCTGAGCGTTCGGGTGTCCACCTCGACACGCAGCGGAGCGAGGGGCACGGGCCGAGTGAGCAGCAAGGTCAGCGAACCAACCCGTGAGTCTGCGTCAATGACTCGTTCACAGGCGTGGGCCACGAGCGCCCCCACGGGGCCACCATGCTGAGCGTCACGCCGCCAGGGTCCCGTCGTCAGCAGCCCTGGCAAGAAGTCTGTGCCGACTTGTGTGAAGAGCGCGTCACGTTCATCCATTGCTGCCGTCCATTGCTGTCATCGTCGCGCGGGGTTGCGATCGACAGCGTATTGGTTGACCGGGCTTGCACTTTGGTACCTTCGCTCGCCATGCACCCAGGCGTTTTCGCAGCTTCAAGTCCCGACCGCCCCGCCGTCATCATGGCGAGTTCCGGGCAGGTGATCACCTACGCGGAGTTGGATGCTCAGGCGAATCAGGTGTCCCAGCTCATGCGGGCTGCAGGGCTCCAGCCAGGTGACCACGTCGCCTACTGCCTTGAGAACCATCCGAATTTCCTGCCGCTCTCGTGGGGTCTGCACTACGCGGGACTCATCTACACCGCGATGAGTTCTCGACTCACCACCGAAGAGATGGCGTACATCATCGAGAATTGTGGGGCAAAAGCCTTCATCACTTCGAGCTACAAGCGAGATCAGGCTGGCGAACTGAACGACCAGATGCCGAACGTCGAGATTCGGTTGATGATGGACGGCGTCATCGACGGGTATGAGTCCTACGAGGACGCGATTGCTGGCCAGTCCGCTGAGCCGCTACCCGCACGAGTTGCAGGGTTCGACATGCTCTACAGCTCCGGAACGACTGGTCGCCCGAAGGGCGTTGTGCCGACCACCGAGCTCCTCCCGTTGGATGAGGCACCGCATGCCGTTGCCGGCATGCTGCCGACCCTGTTCGGGATGGGAGAGGGCGATGTCTACCTCTCCCCTGCCCCGCTCTACCACGCAGCGCCTCTTCGTTTCTGCATGGGAACACAGCTGAACGGATCCACGGTTGTGGTCATGGAACGCTTCGATCCCGAGGAGTACCTGAAGGCGGTCAGCGAGCACAAGGTCACCCACACTCAGGTTGTCCCCACGATGTTCGTTCGGCTCTTGAAGCTTGATCCCGAGGTTCGCAACGCCTACGACGTGTCCAGCCTTCGCGCCGTCGTGCATGCTGCTGCCCCCTGCCCGGTAGCGGTGAAGGAGCAGATGATCGACTGGTGGGGCGAAGTCATCCACGAGTACTACGCGGGAACCGAAGGCAACGGATTCGTGTACTGCAACTCTGAGATGTGGCTCGGTCACAGGGGAACCGTCGGTATCCCGATCAATTGCACCGTGCTCATCGTTGGCGAAGACGGCGAGCCTGTCGCCCAGGGCGAAGAGGGAACGATCTACTTCGAGGGTGGTGGAACATTCGAGTACCACGGAGACGCCGAGAAGACAGCCGGATCGCGTCACCCGAAGGGCTGGAGCACGCTTGGGGACGTCGGCAAGTTGGATGAGGACGGATACCTCTATCTGACTGATCGCAAGGCGTACATGATCATCACGGGCGGGGTGAACGTCTATCCGCAGGAAGCCGAGAACACGCTCACCATGCACCCCAAGGTGTTTGACGTTGCCGTGATCGGCGTGCCCAATGAGGACTTCGGCGAAGAGGTCAAGGCAATCGTCCAGGTTGCAGAGGGCATCGAGCCGAGCGACGAACTGGGTCGAGAACTCATGGCGTACTGCCGAGAGCATCTCGCCGATGTCAAGTGTCCTCGAACCGTCGACTTTCGTGACGAACTCCCCCGTCATCCGACGGGCAAGCTCTACAAGCGGTTGCTCAAGGACGAATACTGGGCCGGCCACGATTCGCGCATCATCTGAACAACCCGCCAGGAAGCGACCCGGCTACTCGCCGACGAAGTTCGGTGACCGCTTTTCCATGAACGCCTTGACCCCTTCGGCGTAGTCATTGCTCTCCATGCAGGTTCGAATCGCATCGCTGACCGCTTGGCGGTCTCGATCCGGTTCGGCCCGCAGGTGATCCGCGACTGCAAGCTTGGCCGCTCGCTGGCTGAGCGGGGCCCGCTTGGCCATCGTGGCGGCCTGAGTTCGAACGAACGACTCGAGGTCAGCCTTTGGAAGAACTCGATTGACCAGACCCATCGAGAAGGCTGCGTCTGCATCAAACCAGTCGGCGGTGAACACCATCTCCTTGGCCATCGCCGGGCCGACAAGATCGACGAGGACGCCGGTGCCTTCGGCCGCGTAGCCAATGCCGAGGCGCGCCGGTGGTAGACCGAATTGTCCATCATCGGCGCAGTAGCGGATGTCGGCAGACAGGGCGATCGCGAGTCCTCCGCCAATGCAGAAGCCGTGGACCATGGCGATGACCGGTTTGGAGAGCGCAGCAAGAGCGTCGGTTGCATTCGCGGTCGCAGATGCGTAGCCATCGCTCTTCCCGGGCCCGCGTTCTTCACTGAACTGGCTGATGTCGGCCCCAGCCACGAACGCCGTCTCGCCCGCCCCTCGAAGTATGACGACTCGAACGGAAGCATCTGCCTCGAGTTCGGCGCAGAGTCCGGGCACAGCTCGCCACATTTCAACCGTCATCGCGTTGCGACGGGCTTGATGATCGAAGGTGATCCACCCGATCGAGTCTTCGACCTGAGCGGTCACCATTGGGGTATCTGTTGCCGGTGTGCTTGTCACAGTTCGACAGTAGCTGTGGTCGGCTCAGAGAAGCGATTGCGGTCCTCAGCGGAGTGGTGACGTCATCGAGCCCGGAGTTTCGTGCTGAGAAGAGCCGCTCCGCTGCCGGCCACGACCAGCATCGCTCCGCCCGTGAGCCAAAAGACTCGGTACCCGAAGTGTTCGATGATCTGGCCACCCAGGATCGGACCCGTCCCCGATCCGATGAAGACGCCCGTCTGGCTGATTCCCGTTGCTGCCGCGGGCGCTGACGGATTGTTCCGAAGAACCGACAGATTGATGAGACCTGGCCAGGCCCATCCACAGCCGAAGGCGAGGAGAGGACCGATGAGGTAGGTCGCCGGGCGATGGAACGACAAAAGTAGGAATCCGAGAGATCCCAAGTACATCAAGGTTGAGGCCCGCCGGATGGGGCGGATCCGCCCGATATCCGCCAATCGTCCGTGGAGGAGCCGGGATGACACACCGACCGCCGATCCAACCGCGAGCAGAATTCCGCTGAGACCCGATTCAATACCTGCGTCTTCTGCCCCGACGACCAAGAAGCCAGCCAGTGAAACTACGGCGCTTGCGGCGAAGGTTCCGACCACCGCGAAGAGCAGTAGCAATGACATTGGGAGATCGGGAACGCCGCCAGTCGACTTTGAGGGTGCACCTGGTCCTCGCCCGCGAGGGGCCAAGAAGCCTGCGCCGATGGCGAGCCCTGATCCGATCAGATACGCCCACCGCCAGCCGACTGTTTCAGCGACCGACGGCACCATCGCCCCACCGAGCAACGTGGCGAGCGGCATTCCGGACTGTTTGACAGCAATTGCCAGACCCATTCTGGCAGGGTCGAGACGTTCCGCGATGATCAAGTTGGCCGCAGGTTGATTCAGCGCATTGCCAACTCCGGCTACTGCCAAGGCAACGGTCAGGCCGGCGGGGTTGTCGACGAAGAGGCCGATGACCAACATCGACAGTGTCGTGAACACGAGTCCGACTCGCAGGGCTGCCGATCCTCCTAAGGCTTCAGCCAAGCGACCAAGAACGGCGGAACCCGCAGCGGCCGAAGCGAAGTAGCAGCCGATAGCGAAACCGAGAGCTCCCTCTCCCAGCCCCAGCGCCACACCGAGCTGTACCCCAATGGCGCCGGTGAGAAACGCAGGAAAGATGCTCGACATTGCGCCGCCGACTGCAGCCGCTGTCGCCCGCCGTTCGCCCGGAGCACTTCCACTTCGTGGCGAGTCTTCCCCATCGGTGACGACTGCGTTGCGCTCAACCACAGCCGGAGCCTACGGTCCGGCGTCATGAACTGGGCCTACCTCGATGCGTCGGTGCCGATTGCGTTCGCCCACCGTGGAGGCAACACCGCAGCGCCAGAAAACACGATGGCAGCGTTCGGTCATGCAATTGGACTTGGGTATCGCTACATCGAAACTGATGTCCATCGGACCGCCGATGGGAAGTTGGTTGCGGCGCACGACTCTGGGCTCGAGCGTGTCGCACAAGAGGGAAGCGCCCGCGGCAGCAAGATCTCGGACCTGACGTGGCCCGAGCTACGGGCTGTAGATCTGGGCGATGGTCACGGAATTCCGCTTTTTGACGAAGTACTTGAGGCTTTCCCGACGACTCGATTCAACGTCGAGCCGAAGGCAGATGATGCCGTCGATCTGTTGTCACAAGCCATCCGCGAGCACAAGGCGATCGATCGCGTCTGCGTCGGCTCGTTCGATGATCGTCGGATCAGCCGAATGCGCAGGAGTCTGGGGCCTCGCCTCTGCACCTCGGCCGGACCGGCGGCGGCCGCACGCATCTATTTGGGGCTCCGTTTGGGACGTCGTTGGACCGGCGGGCACGGGTGCCTGCAGATCCCGTCGAAACTGGGTCCGATCGGTATCGACAGGCGCTTCGTCGATGGTGCCCATGACGTCGGACTCCAGATACACGTCTGGACCATCAATGAGGAGGCGGAGATGCACGAGCTCCTCGACCTCGGAGTCGATGCGATCATGACCGACAATACTGAACTACTCCGATCAGTTCTGATCGGGCGAGGCCAATGGACTGGCCACGAGGCTGAGGAGCACGGCAATGACTGATCAACCCGTTCGCGTGGAAGACGCTCGATTGTCGATTCGAGGCATGGTTTGCACCGTCGATCACCTGGCGTCGGTCGCCGGGGTTCGGATACTGAGTGCGGGGGGAAACGCCGCCGACGCAGCCATCGCTGCCTCTGCAGCATTGGCGGTCACGACCCAGCACATGTGCGGTATGGGCGGAGACTTGTGGGCACTCGTTCATGGAGCGGAACAACAACGTTCTGGAACACCTCTGACCCTCAATGCTTCTGGTCGGGCGGGATCAGGTGCCGACGCTGGCGAGCTGCGAGCCGAGGGCTTCTCTTCGATGCCGTTCAAGAAGGACATCAGAAGCGTTCCGGTACCCGGTTGCGTCGATGGTTGGCTCGCCCTGCACGATCGCTGCGGTTCACTCGAGCTCAGCGAGATCCTTGCGCCGGCGATCGAACTGGCTGCTGATGGATTTCCCGCCTCGCCCCTTCTCGTTGGTGCCCTACGGAACATCATGGATGTCGAGGGAAACGATGACTACTTCCCCGACGGTTCACCGGTCGGCATCGGACAGAAGATGACTCGACCCGGCATCGCTCGCTCACTTGTTGCCATCGCCGAGACAGGGAGGAACGGTTGGTACGGCGGGGAGTTCGGCGCAGGTTTGATGGCGCTCGCTCCTGGGCTGTTCACATCCGATGATTTGGCTCGATCCCAGGCCGACTGGGTCGAGCCAACAGTGGTCGATGTTTGGGGGCACAGGCTCTGGACCGTGCCACCGAATTCCCAGGGGTATCTCACGTTGGCTGGTGCGGTGATCGCCCAGGGCCTCGACCTGCCGGACGACCCGAATGATCCATTGTGGGCCCACTACCTTGTCGAGGCTTCGAAACAGGCTGCGTTCGATCGACCGTCGTCCCTGTTCGAGGGCGCCGACGGAATGAGCCTCGTGAGCGAGGAACGCCTCGCTCCCCGGCGAGCCGCCATTTCCTCAGGTGCTGCGACCGCGGTACGGCCACCTACGGCAGGAGGCGGAACGATCTATCTATGCGTCGTTGACGGAAACGGAATGGGAGTCAGCCTGATGCAGAGCAACGCGTCAGGTTTCGGCGCCCACATTGGCGTTCCCGAGGTTGGCGTGTTCCTCCACAACCGGGGCTTGGGATTCTCGCTGGAAGAAGGTCACCCGGCCGAGTTGGCGCCAGGTCGACGTCCTCCCAGCACATTGTCACCAGCGCTCATCACGAACACCGACGGCAGCTTGCGAACAGTCCTCGGCACAATGGGCGGCGACGGACAGCCTCAGGTTGTTCTGCAGATGGCTGCTCGGCTGTTGCAGGCGAAACAACGCCCTGGTCGAGTGATGACCGATGCCCGCTTCACCCTGGACGTGCCTGACCCTCTCGGCTTTGACACCTGGGTCAAGTCCGATGAGATCTCCGTCGCTGTGGAGTCTGGCAACAGCTGGGCAGATGGTCTCGTCGAGCGAGGGCACGTTGTCGAGGATCGACGATGGGGCGACGGCTTGTTCGGCCATGCACACCTGATCGATGTGCGATCTGATCATGTCGCCGGCGTGGCCGATCCTCGGGCCAGAATCGGCGCAGCAATCGGGTTGTGAGGCCCTACGACGATGTGTTGGCACGGGGTGGCGCTTACCCGCTGCTGACAAGGTCAACAGCGGGTTAGCTGGGATCAGCGAAGTTTGGCTCGCGCTTGTCGAACCACGCCTTGACGGCCTCTGCCTGATTGGTCGAGCCGATGAGCCGGCCGATTTCGTCTCGTTCTGCTGCAAATCCATCAGCGACGGAGATCTTTGGTGCATCGTTGAACAGCCGCTTGGCGGCCCGAACGGCATGAGGCGACTTGCCGGCAATCTCGTGGGCAATGGCCATCGCTCGACCCAATGGGTCCTCATCGAGGTAGGTCGCAAGACCGAGAGCGACAGCTTCCTCTGCCTCAACCATTCGGCCGGTGAAGGTCAGCTCTTTGGCGACGTCGAGTCCGACAAGATTCACCAGCGCTTGTGTGCCGGTCATGTCGGGAATCAGCCCCCAGCGGATCTCCAGGACGGACATCTTTGTCCCCGGGGCGATGGTTCGGATATCGGCTCCGAGCGCGAGTTGGATACCGCCGCCGAGGGCGTGTCCTCGCAGGGCTGCGATGACGGGCACAGGCATCTCGGTCCATCCATAAACGGCTTGTTGTCCGAGATGAGTGATGCGCCCCTCGTTTTTGTCGAGTGCAGACAGCGTTTCTGCTGACGCCGTGTCCTGCGATTTGGCCTTTGGTCGATCGGCCATGCCCTGGAAGCTCGAGAAGTCGAGTCCGGCGCAGAACGACTCACCTTCGCCGGACAGCACCACGCATCGGAGCGAGGGATCTTCGGCGAGGTTGGCCGAGGTCTCGACAAGGGCATCGAACATTGCCGGGTCGAGCGCATTGCGCTTGTCGGGGCGGTTCAGTCGCACATCGGCGACTCCGTTGTCGATGGAGACAGTGATTCGATCGCTCATGGATCGACATTACGTCACATACGGACAGTGCCGACAACCTCGCTGGCAGCAATCGCGGGCTGCGAGCCTGGTCGCCGTCATCACGAAAAGGCCGGTCGTCGGATCGATATAGCCTTGCTGTCCTGTTGAGCAGGCCTGATCGTGGGATGCCAGGCAGGCGGAGTAGCTCGGATCATCTGGACTGAATCGATCAGGATGTGGGGCATCTCGCCAACCGGGTCGCAGGGCGTCAGGCACACGTTGAAGGTATCGGCGAGCATCAAAGTTTCGAGAATCAACCTGTTGACAGAGCCAGGAATCGCGGCGTACGTTGGTTTCAACCGGATGTGTGTCGAGTGTCACAGCTCGACCTGCCGGGACAAACGGGGGTTACGTCAGCCGGTGCTCGGAATATTCCGCACACCGGCTGACGATTTTTTGGCCTGTCTTGCGGACGACGATGGTTTCTCCACGTCTCGCCCACAGGTCCCTCACAGAAGATTCCTCGAAATTCACAGGGTTGGTCATCTTCCTTCCCACAGGCGAGTCGTTCTAGGTTGGCCTCATGGCCCGCTTCAACGTCACCCTGACCGATCAGTCGACTGAGCCGATCCCCGGCGCCGACGCATACCAACAGGAAGGTCCGCTCACGACGTTTTTCGCTCTGGCGGAAGGCCGAGAAACGATTGATTCCTGGAGTAGTCGCGTCGCCAGCTACCGCACGGCCGATGTCATCGCCATACGCAGCGACGCCGAACATGGCGTTCTCGACCTCGAATCCAATGTGACCCAGCTGAGGTCAGCATGAGCGGCAACCCGGTATTGCTCGTCCACGGATTCACCACGTCAGCTCGTCGGACTTGGCAGGAGCCCGGTTGGATCGATCTCCTCACCGAAGCCGGACGTGATGTCATTGCCCCTGACCTGCTCGGGCACGGTGATGCCCCAAAGCCACACGATGTCGAGGCCTACGACGACGTTGAAGGGCTAGTCCTCGCCGACCTGCCGGACGGCACGGTCGATGCGGTCGGCTACTCCGCTGGTGCCCGTATCGTTCTGTCCCTCGCAGCGGCTCACCCTGACAGGTTCGGGCGAATCGTCGTCGGTGGCATGGGCGGCAGGCTCTTCCAGAAGCGTGAGGGCAATCCGATTCTCGATGCGCTGGAAGGACGTGCTGGTGACGATGTTGTCGGCGGTCACTTCAAGTCAATGGCGGAGAGCGATGGAAATGATCCAGCTGCACTGGCAGCGTTCATCCAGCGCAAGCAACCCCGGCTCGACGTCGAGGATCTCCAAACGGTCACCAGCCCCGTTCTGGTCATCATCGGCGACCAAGACTTTGCTGGCCCCGGTGAGCCGCTGGCGGAGGCGCTCCCGAACGGCGAATTGCTGACGTTGAAGGGCATCGACCACTTCGGTTTGCCGAAGGCGTTCGCGTTTGTCGAGAAGGGTCTCGACTTCCTTGGGGCCGCCCCGTTCTAGGTCCGGCAGCCGACACTAGGTTGGCTTGGGCCCAGCCTGGGTGTGCTGAGTGCCGGACGGCTCGATCGCCCACGACGCGTCGCCGCCCCATACATCGTCAAAGACCAGCTCCGACATTGGCCGTCGCCTGACGGGTCCGTGATTGCCTTGTGGTCGTCCCAACGGGATGGTCGCGGCGATCGCATGATCCTCAGGAATGGCGCAGAGTTCGCGCAAGTCGGCCTCGACGGGGCTGTGCCAGCCGGTCAGCACTCCCCCGTACCCCAATCCACGGGCCGCGAGGAGCAAGTTCTGGCAGCCTGGGTAGATCGATGCTCCGTCGATCAGGCCGCCGTGGCGCACTCGTATGCACGGCAGCACAACAACGGGGGTTCGCTCGAAGTTGTCGACGAAGTGCTGCATGGTCGCAGCCATTCTGGCCTTCGGGCTCGACAGGTCTTGTCCAGATCCGGCCTCGTAGCCATCGGTGGATCGCTTCTCGGCCCACCCTGTCCGGAAGCTTTCGCCGAGAAGTCGCTTGGCGGCAGTCGCAACCTCTCCATCGCGTAGAACCAGAAAACGGAAGTTCTGACGATTCGACCCTGTGGGGGCCCTTGTCGCAGCAAAGAGAATTTTCGCCAAGTCGTCGTCGGGAATCGGATCGTCGGTGTAGCGGCGAATTGCGCGTGTTGTCGCCAGACCTTCGAGGAGTTCGACGGTGGGAGATTGTGTGGGCTCAGGCATCGGCTTCAGGTTCGCCGTGATCCATCGCCCGGTCAAAGCGGCGAAGCCCTAGTCCTGTTGCCCGACACCGAGCGGAAGGCTGGGCTTTGTGGTGACCACCCAGGCCGGGTCGTCTTCGGGTCCCTTGAAGGGACGGGGACGCTGAATGTCATTGTCCGAACGACGAAGACCACCGCGAGGGCGGCCGAGCCATGCCCAACCGATGCTCCCGAGCACAGGGAGACACACGATCAGCATGAGCCAACCGGACTTGGGAAGCTTGCGCGTGCGTTCTGCGTTGGCGAACGATGCGTCGGCGATTGTGAGAACCCAGAGAGCTAAGAACATCATTGGAAGAAGCTGCGACACCATGGTTCTCCAATCGGCTGCGCCTTGCGAATCTTGAACCGGACGGAAGGGCAAAAGTTAGGTGTTCTGAGAAGTCATTCCGCCGTCGACAACCAGCACTGCCCCATTCATGTAGGACGACGCCGGGAACAAGAAGTTCAACATGCCGTGTGCGACCTCTTCGGGGTCGCCGTATCGGCCGACAGGGACACGTCGGCGAGCAAACTTGTCTTTTGCATCGTCGGGGATCTCTGCGGTCATGCCGGTCCGAATCGGGCCTGGACACACGCAGTTGACGGTGACTCCACGTCGGCCGAGCTCGACAGCGAGACTCTTGGTCAGGCCGATCACGCCGTGTTTCGATGCCGTGTAGGCCGACAATCCGGGTGTTGCGCCGAGTCCTTCCGTGGAAGCGACGTTGACGATTCGCCCTTCGCCATTACGGGCGAGGTCATCGAGACAGGCTCGGATGGTGGTCGTATGTGCCCCGAGGTTGACTTCGAGCGTGCGAGCCCAGCTCGAGGTGTAGGCGTCTTCATCGGCGTCGATACTGCTGGCCAAGCTGATTCCCGCGTTGTTCACGAGAATGTCGATTGGGCCAAACGTGTCGCGCACGGTCGCGACCGAGCGGGCCACCGAGTCGATCTGGGACACATCGGTCTCAATTGCGATGGCGTTGCCACCGGCAGAGGCGATTTCGGCTGCGACCGTCGTGATTCCGTCGGCGTTGCGATCCAAGAGGCCGACCCGCGCCCCTTGATCGATCAGAAGGTGGGACAACGCTCGTCCCATTCCTGAACCGGCGCCCGTCACGATGGCTGTTCGGCCCGCGATCGAGCGACTGAATTTACCGAGTTGCGTTGAAGAATCTGTCACGCCCCGGACGTTAGCCCGGAGTCATTCAACAGGTCTGTTGTAGGTCGGTCTCCTAGGCGTCGGCAGTTGCCATGGTCATCGCATGACGGACGAGACCAACGAGTGTGTCTCGAACCGCAGCACGGTGGCGTGCGTCCGTGACGAGCACGGGGACGTGTGCCGGCACATCAAGTGCCTCGCGGACGTCTTCTGGATGGTGACGAAGGACCCCGTCGAATGCGTTCACCGCGACGACAAACGGCACGCCGGCGCGTTCCATGTAGTCGACGGCGGGGAAGCAAGCTTCGAGTCGCCCAGTGTCGACGAGCACGACGGCGCCAATGGCACCTCGAACAAGTTCGTCCCACATGAAGTGGAATCGATCCTGACCTGGCGTGCCGAACAGGTACAAGACCAGTTCTTGGCTGAGCGCCACGCGGCCGAAGTCCATGGCGACGGTCGTGGACGTCTTTCCAGTGGCATCACCGAGGTGGTCGACTTCTTCGCTGGCTTTCGTCATGGCAGCTTCGGTCGTCAACGGATCAATGTCCGAGATGGAGCTGACGAACGTGCTCTTGCCGACGGCGAATCCACCGGCGACGACGATCTTGACGGGTATGGGGGTTGCAGATGCGTTCATGGGTCTGTTCCTCAGAGAGACTGGAGGCCATCGAGCACCTGCTCGAGGAGGCGAAGGTCGGGTCGTTCTGTGGTCTTCTCGGTCGACGCCACATGGGTGGCGACGAGGCCTTCTTGGACGAGGTCGCCGACGAGTACTCGGGCCACCTGGAGGTGAATGGATAGGTGGGCAGAGATCTCGGCAACGGATTGAGGGCTTGCGCACAGGCTTACGATCTGGTGTCGCTCACGCGACTGGTTCGCAAGGCTGGCATGCCCAGATTCCGTGGTTCGCACGAGGGCCTCTAGCGGGAGGTCGACTGCCGCCCGCGTCCGACCTCCAGTCAGGAGGTACGGACGAACCCGGAAGGCCCGGAAGTTGTCGTCTGTATCGGATTCGGTCATCAGTCAGCTCTCAAGCGTCGAGTTTTTAGCTCGTGGGTGAAGAAAGAAGGGAGAAGGACACGGTGCGCCAGGCTCAGGAAGCGGGCAGCGCAGCCTGAAGTTCGGCCCGCAGCTCTGGAGTGAGCACTGCGCCGGTCTTTTCGACCAGTACGGCCATCTCGTAGGCGACAAGCCCGACGTCGCAGGCGTTGCTTGCCATGACGGCGAGGAGCGAACCATCGCTGATGCCGGTGACGAAGAGAAATGCGTTCTCCATCTCGACGATGACCTCGGTCACTGCGCCGCCACCGAAGCGACCGGCTGCGCCGTAGGCGAGGCCGATCAGTCCCGATGAAACGGCAGAGAAGCGGTCGACCGCGTCCCGGTCAAGTCCGCTTGACGCGGCGATTGGCAGCCCGTCGGACGAGACAACGACGGCCTCGTTGACCCCGGGGACCCGCTCGACGAAGTTGTTGACGAGCCAGTTGACATTGCTGGCCTGGGTGCTCATAACGCTCATGCGTGGTCTCCAAACGGGTTGTTTTCAGTACTGGGTTGGGTTGGTTCCCCCGCTGCTGCGGCGTCACCTGCAATGCCCTCGAGCGGACGGCCTTTGAGGCCTTCGCGATATCGAGCAAGCATTGAACGAATTTCTTCGGGAGAGCGAGAGCTGGCGGCTACGGAAGCTCCAGCGTCAGGGATCTGACGACCCTCGCTCGTTGGGGCCTGTGACTGGCTGCGATCTCGCTTGACCAGTCCGGACGAGGTACGTGATTGGTTTCCTTCGAGAAGGTTGTCCATTCCGGCATCGAACGCATCACCGGTCGGAATCGCCTCTTCCAGCTTGGCGGGAGCAGGAGCCGCTGGCACCTGCTCCAAGGGCTGGGGCGAATCGAAGGTCTCTGACTCGAAACTTGGGCTCTCGAACGAAGCGCTCTCGAAACTGTTGCTTTCGAAAGAGTTGGCTCCGTCGAAGTTGGCTCCGTCGAACGACTGCGCATCGTCAAAGGATTCGAACGATGAGGGCGCTGCGTCGAACGAGTCGGGCGCCTCGAAAGATGGCGCTGCGTCGAAGGAGTCAGTTGCCTCAAATGAGGGTGCTTCGAACGAGGGTGCTGCGTCGAAGGCAGCGTCCTGGACAGGCTCGATCGGGTGGCCACCGTCGAATGACGGCGCTCCAGCCGCAGTCGGCTGTTCATAGGCGTTGGGATCAAAGCTGGCTTCGTCGAATGCGGGGATCGCAGTCGCGCTGCCCTCATCAAGAGAACCTGCGTCAAATGAACCAGCATCAAACGAATCTGCTGCTGAGTGGGTGTCAAGACCGCCCGCATCGAACGCCGCGGGAGGCGCAGGCGGAGCCGGCATCGCCGGGGCTTGCGGGGCAACAGAGCCGAGCAACTTAGCCAGGGCGTCGGACTCACCGGCAGGGGCTTGTGGCATCGCGGGCGCTGACGGCATTGCCTCTGGCACTCCGCCGATGGGGTTGGCTCCTCGCTCGGGTACCGACGGAGGACTCCACGCTTCTTCCTGTGGAGCGAATCCGCTCGTGTTGTCGATATCGGCGGCGCCGAACGGGTTCTGGTCCAACGCCGGAGCAGGATCGTTCCCTATCGGAGCGCCGGGCCCTCCCATCGCGGGAGCCGGCATTTCGGGAGACGGCATTGCAGGTGCCGGCATATCGTTTGCCTGCATTGGCATGTCGACCGGAGCGGTGAGACTGCCGTTGGCATCGGCTCCTGGTGCGACCTGGGGCTGTCCTGATGCGACTGGTGCCCCGCCGTTGAGGACGGCTTGTGGAACCTCGATGATGGCAGTGACGCCACCACCGCTCGAGTGAACCAGTTCAATGCGAACTGCAAGACGCTGGGCCAGGCGACCGACAACGATGAAGCCGAGTGAACGGCTCAGATTGAGACCGAGTTCCGGCGGATTGGCGATCGTCGAGTTCGCAGCGGCGAGCTGCTCTTCGTTCATGCCGATGCCGTGATCGACGATCGAGATCAGATAGGAGCCATCCGGATGGGTGGTGCCGCTGACCTCAACTGGAGCGTCCGGCGGAGAAAACTGGGTTGAGTTCTCCATGAGCTCGGAGAGCAGATGGGCGAGATCCACCGCGCTGGCGGCAGCAATGTCGGAGTCTTCGACTCCGTGAAGCTGCACGTGGCGGTAGTCCTCGATTTCGCTCATGGCTACCCGAAGCACGTCGCCGACCGCAACGGGTCCGCCGCGTCGTCGAGCTGATTCGGCTCCTGCCAGAACCAGAAGGCTCTCGGCGTTTCGACGCATACGAGTCGCGAGGTGATCGAGACCGAAGAGTTGTTCGAGTCGATCGGGATCCTCTTCAGCAGACTCGAGGCCGTCGATGTACTCGATCTGGCGATCCAGCAGGGTCTGGTTGCGGCGCGCCATGTTGATGACGATCTCGCTGACTCCCTTGCGGATGAGGATCTGTTGCTCGAACGCAACGTTGGTGGCGGTCTTCTGAACGTCGTTGAGCGCCGCTGCCAGATCGCCGAGTTCGTCACCCTGCTCGAAAGTAATCGGTGGGAACTCGGGCTGAGAGGCGTCATTGGTCCGCAACGCTTCGACGAGTTGTGGGAGACGATTGTCTGCCAGGTCTCGAGTTGCAGCCGTGATCTCGTCAACGGGATCAACAACGGTCCGAAACACCATGACGCCAATGAGCGTCGTCAGAATCAGACCCGCGAGGGCGATGATGCTGAGTGTTCGGATATCGCCATCAAGATTCTCCTGTGCGCCATTCAGGCTCAGAAGAAGTCCGTAGAACGCGACACACGCAAGAACCACCAAAGGTGGAACCGCAATGGCGATCAATTTTGCACGCAAACTTAGATTTTGGAACATGGCCCTTCTCGCAACCGGGAGTTGAACTGGTTCTCCATCGGCGGCTCACGCCCAACCTTGAGGTACCGTTTCGAGCCGTGGAGACTGAAGGCGTATCCGTAACTGGTTCTTTGAGCGAATTGCCGCTTGGGCGGCTGCTTGAGCAGCTCGCGCAAGAGCAACGATCTGGCGTTCTCCGAGTGAGCAACGGCAGTGAGGTGTGGTTCGAGGCGGGCGAGATCTATCTGGCGACGAACGCGGCAAGCCCACCGCTTGAATCGGTGCTGTATGGCAACGGCACAACGCCCGAAGCCGAGATCGCGACAATGCTCGAGAGCGGATCGAATACGGTTGGCGCTGATCTTGTGGCCGCGGATCCAGATTCGCTCGCAGTCTTGAATCGACTTGTTCACGAATTCAATCTGACGGCGCTGTTCGAGCTGGTCGTGCCGTCGAGTCACACCTTTGAATTCGAAGATGGTCTGCGCCACCCCGTTGGCTCGCAGTTCGCTGAGCCCGTTGATCAGCTCGTCGCACAGGCCGAACGCCGGCTCGAGATCTGGAAGCAGATTGCGACGCGTATCCCATCTGTCGATGTCGTCTTCAAGCTGACCTCAGGCTTGCCTGATGGCAACGAAGAACGAGTCGTCACGAGTGATGAGTGGCGCTATCTGTCAATGCTCGACGGGCACACCAGTGTGTCGTCCGTCATTACCCGAACCGGCGAGAGCGCCTTCCGGGTGTGCTCCTCGCTGTATCGACTTCTGCTCGAAGGTTTGCTCGAGGAAGTCCAGAGCTGAGGGTTCAGGCGACCTTTTGTGCTGGCTGTTGAGAGCTCGAGAAGATCGAGCCTTCCATACTGGCGACGAGTTGGAGCGTTTCTGAGTAACTCAGCGATAGGTATCGCATGAGCAGCACGGGGAGATCGTTGTCCGTCGTGTCGAGCAACGCTGCGAGCAGCGGCAGTTCGCTGCGACGCAGGTAGACGGGTTGCCCAACATCGAGGCCTCGCATGGTCCGTAAGCTGCCGGCGATCGAGCGGACGAGATATTCATTGGCTTGTGCCGGATTGTCGTCGACCGGTGACAGGTCAATCGTCATCCAACCCATCGAGAGTGTCTTGGCGGTCCGATCGATTCTCGGTGGCACGCGAGGCAGATAAGGACGGCTTTCGAGGCGGTCCGGATCGACGCCATACAGCGAACCCATCAGACGAAGCATCTCGGCATCCGGAGTTCGGAGACCGCACTCGTAGAGCCCAAGTTCCCTCGTGTCGATACCGAGGTGACTGGCCGCTGATTCCACAGAGAACTGGACACGACGACGTGCCCCTTCAAGTGCTTTACCAAGCGGGACCGTAGAACGGCTGGGTTCTGAGCAATGGGAGGTGGATGTCTCGAGGGTTGTCATTTTGACCGCCTTGATCAGCACAACAACGTTGCTGCGCATTCATCAAATCGGCTGCGTCAACACCGGACTGAGCGAAGTTCACTCGAATAAGGGGATTGGCCTAGTTGGATCCCCGATGGATCCCTACGCGTCGGTTGGTGCTCAGATCTAGGTCAGCGGACGATCAGTTGGTCGAACCGGTGAGGGCAGAAGAGTGTCGCCCATGAGATGAGCGTCGACCGCAGCAGCGCAGGATCGTCCTTCTGCAATGGCCCACACGATGAGGCTCTGACCTCGACCGGTATCACCACAGGCGAAGACATCGTCGACCGACGTCGCCCATTCGGCATTTCGGCGAACATTGCCCCGCTCGTCGAGTTCGACACCGAGTTGGTCCAGGACCGTGCCCTTTTCCGGACCGACGAAGCCCATCGCCAGCAGCACGAGGTCGGCATCAAAGACGAATTCGCTGCCTTCGACCTTTTCGAACGACGGGCGACCATCGACAACGACAGTTTCGACCTCATGGCCGTGGAGCGCCGTCACGACACCATCGACTCCGGTCAACTCTGTCGTGCTGACCGAATACAGTCTCTCGCCACCTTCTTCGTGGGCAGAGGCAACGCGGTGTACGAGGGGCCAAGTCGGCCAGGGGGTGGACTCTGCCCGCTCTTCGGGAGGGCGGGGCATGATCTCGAATTGGCGGATGCTCGCAGCACCTTGGCGATGTGCGGTGCCAAGGCAATCCGCGCCGGTATCGCCGCCTCCGATGATGATGACGTGTTTGCCCTCGGCCGAAACTGGTGGCGCATCGAGTTCGCCCTTGGCGACACGGTTTGCTGGCGGGAGATATTCCATTGCCTGGTAGATGCCGGTGAGTTCTCTTCCCGGGATTGGCAGATCGCGCCAAGCGGTCGCTCCCCCGGCGAGCACGATGGAGTCGAACTCCGAGCGAAGGTCGTCGACGGGAATCGAGGTCGGCTCATCGGCAGGACCACCGATGTAGGCGTTCGTCCGGAACTGAGTCCCTTCGGCTCGCATCTGGTCGAGCCTTCGATCGAGAATGGACTTCTCCATCTTGAACTCAGGGATCCCGTATCGGAGCAACCCGCCGATCTTGTCGGCTCGTTCGAACACTGTGACATCGTGTCCAGCTCGTGTGAGCTGTTGGGCGGCTGCGAGACCGGCCGGACCAGACCCGACGATGGCGATCCGCTTGCCTGTCTTCTTGGATGCAAGGACGGGTTCGACCCAACCCTCGGCGAACGCACGCTCAATGATCGAGACTTCGACGTTCTTGATGGCGACGGGATCGGTGTTGATTCCTGCGACACAGGCTCCCTCGCATGGAGCAGGACAAAGACGACCGGTGAACTCCGGAAAGTTGTTGGTGGCGTGCAGCCGCTCGATCGCATCGCGCCAGTTGTCGCGGTAGACGAGGTCGTTCCAATCAGGAATCAGGTTCCCGAGAGGACAACCGTTGTTGCAAAATGGGATGCCACAATCCATGCATCGAGAGGCCTGAATCTGAAGTTCTGCTTCATCGAATGGTTCGTACACCTCGTCCCAATCCCTCAGTCGGACGGGGACGGGTCGGCGAGTGAAACCAACTCGATCGTGCTTGAGGAACCCTCGTGGATCACCCATTTGACGCCTCCATGATTGCGGCCACCGGATCGAGTCCGTTTGCTTCAGCGTGGGCCTTGGCGATCAGGACACGTTTGTAGTCCCGGGGCATGACTTTGACGAATCGTTCGACATCTTGGGCCCAGTTGCCGAGCAGCCGTGAGGCCACTGCAGAGCCCGTTTCATCGAGGTGGCGAGTGATCAGCTCGTGCAGTTCCTGCTGATCCTCGGTGCTGAGCGGCTCCAGCTCGACCATCTCGCGGTTTACCCGAGCAGGGAACGAACCATCCTGGTCAAAGACGTAAGCGACGCCACCCGACATTCCGGCTGCGAAGTTGCGCCCGGTTGGGCCAAGCACCACGGCTCGGCCACCGGTCATGTATTCACATCCATGGTCGCCGACGCCCTCGACAACGGCGGTTGCGCCAGAGTTGCGGACGCAGAATCGTTCGCCGACGCGGCCACGAAGGAAGAGCTCGCCGCTTGTCGCGCCGTACAGAATGACGTTGCCGGCGATGATGTTGTCTTCGGCAACGAAGCCCGATTCCGGCGAGGGATAGACGACGACACGGCCACCGGAGAGTCCCTTGGCCACATAGTCGTTGCTGTCACCCTCAAGACGCAGCGTGATACCACGGGGCACAAAGGCCCCGAAGCTGTTGCCTGCAGAACCGGTGAACTGGATCGAGATCGTGTCATCCGGGAGACCGGCACCGCCATGGCGTTTGGTGAGTTCGTGACCGAGCAAGGTTCCAACGGTGCGATTGACGTTGCGAATCTTGCGGTGAATGCGAACGGGGGTGCCGTCGCTGAGCGCTGGTTCGGACAACGCAATCAAGGTTTGATCCATGGCATCTTCGAGGCCGTGATCCTGAGTGGTTGTGCAGAACCGGCTTGCGCCCTCATCGAGCTCCGGAACGTGCAGAACCGGCGACAAGTCAAGACCGGACGCCTTCCAATGATCGACCGCTGCTTCGGTATCGAGGCACTCGGCTCGCCCGACGATCTCCTCGATGGTCCGATAGCCCATCTCAGCGAGATACTCCCGGACTTCTTGGGCGATGTATTCGAAGAACGTCTCGACGAACTCGGGCTTGCCGGAGTAGTTCGCTCGCAGTTCCGGGTTCTGGGTGGCGACACCAACGGGGCACGTGTCGAGATGGCAGACCCGCATCATGATGCAGCCCGAGACGACCAGTGGAGCCGAGGCAAAGCCGAACTCTTCGCCGCCGAGAAGAGCGGCGATGATGACGTCGCGCCCGGTCTTGATCTGACCGTCGACTTGCACGACGATCCGATCCCGGAGGTCGTTGAGCAACAGGGTCTGCTGTGTTTCGGCGAGTCCCAACTCCCAGGGTCCTCCCGCGTGCTTCAGAGAAGTGAGTGGTGAGGCTCCAGTCCCGCCGTCGTTGCCGGAGATCAGCACAACGTCAGCCTTGGCCTTTGACACACCAGCGGCGACGGTTCCGACCCCGACCTCGGAAACGAGCTTCACGTGGACCCGTGCGTCAGGATTGGCGTTCTTCAAGTCGTGGATGAGTTGAGCCAGGTCCTCGATCGAATAGATGTCGTGGTGAGGAGGCGGCGAGATGAGCCCGACACCTGGCGTCGAGTGTCGTGTCTTTGCCACCCACGGCCACACTTTGCGGCCCGGGAGTTGACCTCCCTCACCAGGTTTCGCGCCCTGCGCCATTTTGATCTGGATGTCGTCAGAGTTGGTCAGATACTCCGACGTCACGCCGAAACGACCGGATGCCACTTGCTTGATCGAGGAACGCTTGGAGTCGCCATTTGGCATGGTGAGGAATCGTTCCGGATCCTCGCCGCCCTCGCCGGTGTTCGATTTGCCGCCGAGGCGGTTCATGGCGATCGCCAGGGTTTCGTGGGCTTCTGCGGAGATCGAGCCGTAGCTCATGGCACCCGTGGCAAACCGCTTCACGATCTCCGAGATCGGCTCGACCTCATCGATCGAGATCGGTTCACGATCCGAATTCAGTGTGAACAGGCCACGAAGTGTCGCCAGCTGTTCGGCTTGGGCGTCAACCAGGTTGGTGTATTCCTTGAAGATCTCGTATTGCTTGGTGCGTGTCGAGTGTTGAAGTTTGAACACGGTCTCGGGATTGAAGAGGTGGAACTCGCCTTCCCGGCGCCATTGATACTCCCCGCCGAACTCGAGACTGCGGTGCGAAAGGAGTTCGGGACGCTCTGGGAACGCACGGACGTGACGACGACGTCCTTCTTCGGCGAGCTCGTTGAGTGTGATGCCACCCAACTTCGAGGTCGTGCCGCTGAAGTACTCATCAACGAGTTCGTGACTGAGGCCGACGGCCTCGAAGATCTGGGCTCCGGTGTAGGAAGCGACGGTCGAGATGCCCATCTTCGACATGACCTTCACGACGCCCTTGCTGGCGGCTCGGAGGTAGTTCTCCCGGGCGGTATGGATGTCGCCACCCGAACGATCCCACGCAATGCGGTCCTCGATGGTCTCCATTACAACCGAGGGGCAGATCGCTGCTGCTCCGTAGCCGAGGAGCAAGGCGAAATGATGCACTTCACGTGCGTCAGCAGCATCAACGATCAGCCCGGCACGAGTCCTCGTCTTTTCTCGAACGAGGTGATGGTGCACGGCGCTCGTGAGCAGAAGCGACGGGATCGGAGCCAGGTCCGCCGTGGCGTCGCGGTTGCTGAGCACGATGACCGAGGCGCCTCGGTCAATGGCCTCAGAGGCTTGTCGTCGCACGTCATCGATCGCCCGACGAAGTCCATCGCCGCCCTCGGCAACTGGGTAACGGCCGCGAATCACTGCGGACTGAAGTTGGGGAAAGGCCCCTTCATCATTCGCGTGAATGATCTGGGTGAGCTCGTGCCGGGTGATCACGGGATACGGAAGCGCGATCTGGTGACAGCTGTCAGGGCCAGGATCCAGAATGTTTGCCTCCGGGCCGAGTGTTGAGGCTGCAGAGGTGACCAGCTCTTCACGAATCGAGTCGAGCGGAGGGTTTGTGACCTGCGCAAACAATTGGTTGAAGTAATCAAAGAGCTGGCGTGGCCGGCTCGACAGAACAGCGATGGGTGTATCGGTTCCCATGGACCCAATGGCTTCGCTCCCGCTCAGCACCATGGGCTCCACGAGCAGGTCGAGCTCTTCTTGGGTGTAGCCGTTGGCGACCTGCTGTGGGATCAGGTAGTCATGAACGGGATGGGAGACCGGTCGTTCGGGGAGGTCTCCAAGGTTGACGACGTTGTTGAGCCACTCGCCGTAGGGCTTGGAGCCCGCGAGACGGCTCTTGATCTCTGTGTCGGAGACAATCCGGCCTTCTGCAGTGTCGACCAAGAACATACGACCAGGCTCAAGCCTGCCCTTCTGGACGATCTTTGACGGCGGAACGTCGATCACGCCGACCTCACTCGCCATGACGACCAGGCCGTCGTCGGTGACCCAGTAGCGACTCGGGCGCAGCCCGTTTCGGTCCAGAACGGCGCCGATGACGGTTCCGTCGGTAAAGGCAACAGATGCTGGCCCATCCCAAGGCTCCATCAGCGACGAGTGGAATTGATAGAAGGCCCGCTCTTCGGCCCCCATCGTTTTGTTCTTCTCCCAGGCCTCCGGGATCATCATCAAGACGGCGTGCGGGAGTTCGTAGCCACCGAGATGAAGGAGTTCGAGGGCCTCATCGAAGCTTGCGGTGTCGGAGGCCAGTGGTGTGCAGATCGGGAAGAGCTTTTCGATGCGATCTCCCCAATGAGGCGCAGCGAGCATGGCCTCGCGGGCTCGCATCCAGTTGCGATTGCCCATCACGGTGTTGATCTCGCCGTTGTGGGCAACGAAGCGATACGGGTGAGCGAGAGGCCAGGAAGGGAACGTGTTGGTACTGAACCGCGAATGGACGAGAGCGAGAGCGCTCTCGAATCGCTCGTCGAGCAGGTCGGGGAAGAAGGCCGAGAGCTGGGGCGTGGTCAGCATTCCCTTGTAGACGATGGTGCGAGCCGAGAGGCTCGGGAAGTAGACGTCGTGTCCCAGTTGAGCGGCCACTTCGTGCTCGACCCGCTTGCGGACGACATAGGTCTCTCGATCGAGCGCGATGCCACTTAGCCCTGAACTCGAGGCAACGAAGATCTGCTCGAACGCAGGCATGACGCCTCGGGCCTGATCGCCGAGGCTGGCAGCGACGACAGGAACGGTGCGCCACCCAACGGTCCGGAGCCCTTCGTCAACGACGATCTTTTCGATCGCTGCCTTGACTGCGGCCTTCGCCTCAGGCTCCGACGGCAGGAAGCCAATGCCCGTGGCGTAGCAGCCCGCCTCGGGGAGGTCAGCGATCAAATCTCGGTAGAGACGATCCGGGATCTGGGTCAGGATTCCGGCGCCGTCGCCGGTGTTCGGTTCGGCGTTGGTGGCACCACGATGCTGCATGCATGTGAGGGCGCCGAGACCGTGTTGGACAATCTCATGGGTTGGCACTCCGTGCATATCCGCAACAAAGCTGACGCCACAGGCGTCGTGTTCGTTTGCGGGGTCATAGAGGCCTTGGGCGGGCGGCAGGCGACGCATGAAAAATCTCCGGATTGGTCTCCGAGCCGGCTGGTTCACCGCGGGAAAGCAGCGAGAGGGCTCGGATCGCAGGGACGGCGTTGGCCCAGCAGTTCAGCTGTTGTCAGGGGTTGGACACTATCTCCGAAACAATGGTCGACGCCAAACTCGATCTCTAATCCAGATGGCTCTTCGCGGTAACCTCACTGGGTGAGCCACGACCCGATCGCCCATTCACCTCGCGATGCAACGCATCAGATGGCTTCGAGCCAGATGATCGAAGATCTGCGGGTCTCGCCCAGTCCGTACCATGCCGTCGCACGATCGATCTCGTTGCTTACAAACGCGGGATTTGTCGAGATCTCGATCACGTCGCCCTTTCCGGCCGAGGCTGGGCGCTATCTCGTGGTGGACGGCGGTGCCCTCGTCGCATGGGTACAACCCGACACCGGTCCTGCATCCTTCGGGATTGTCGGCGCGCATACAGACTCACCCAATCTTCGGGTCCGGGCCAATGCCGAGATCTCTTCTGCTGGCACCGCGCAGCTCGGGGTCGAGGTCTACGGCGGTGTGCTGCTGAACTCGTGGCTCGACAGAGATCTCGGACTCGCCGGGCGGGTGACCACAGCCGACGGCGACTCCGTCCTCATGCTCGACGATCGTCCTGTTCTCCGTGTGCCTCAGCTCGCCATTCATCTCGATCGCGAGATCCGCGAAAAGGGCCTGCTGCTTGACCCGCAACGCCACATGGTTCCGATGTGGGCGCTTGGCGACGACGAACCGGGGGCCTTTCGTTCCTATCTTGCTTCGCAGACAGGAGTCGATGAAGACGCCATCATGGCGTGGGACGTCATGGCGTTCGACGTGCAATCGCCAGCAGTCGTGGGACGGGATGCCGATTGGCTCGCCTCCGCTCGAATCGACAACCTGGTTTCCACCTTCTGCGGGACCCACGCCCTCATCGGGGCAGCAGACAGCGCAGACGCTGCTGCCCAAGCGCCAGTCTTGGTGCTCTATGACCATGAGGAGATCGGTTCGGAGTCCTCGACGGGTGCCTCTGGCGCATTCCTCGGTGCCATTCTCGAACGCATCTCGGCCGCGACCGGCAGCGATCGGCCAGCGCACTTGGCAGCTTTGGCTGCGTCGTTCGTCGTGTCCGCCGATGGGGCCCACGCAACCCACCCGAATTACGTCGACAAGCACGAGCCCAATCATCACATTGCGCTCAACGGTGGCGTGACGATCAAGCGGAACGCCAACCAACGGTATGCAACTGATGCCCGCAGCGAAGGGCGGTTCCGGGCGCTGTGTGAGGCCAACGAGGTGCCGGTCCAGACCTACATCCATCGCAACGACCTGCCATGCGGATCCACGATTGGCCCGATCACCTCGGGGCAGCTGTCAGTGCGAACCGTGGACGTCGGGATCCCACAGCTCGGAATGCACAGCATTCGCGAACTCTGCGGTGTTGAGGACCTGAGTCACCTCACAACAGCTCTGCAAGCCTTCTTCACCCACTCTGTGTCTGGCTGATCCGCAGCATTGGCGTCACGAAATCCTGGTCGGCGCTAGCACGAAATGGTCCAATTGTTGCCGCAGCCTTTCCAGACAAGTAGCGTCGTGCGTCGCCGCTGGCATCGCATTGCCTGACCCGTCCAGCGAGCGTGGCAAACCCCACTGAGGAGTAAACGTGGACGCAGTCCCTTATCTCGCCCTAGTTTCGGCTGTAGCCGGACTTATTCTGGCGGTCTTCTTCTTTCAAGATGTGAAGAAGGCCAGTCCGGGTAGTGAACGAATGATCTTCCTGATGGAAGAGATTCAGAAAGGCGCCAAGGCCTTCCTGAAGCAGGAATACACCTGGGTCGCCGGATTCGCGGTCGTTCTTGCCGTCATCATCGGCGCTGTCATCGATCCGCTCGGTGCGGTCTCCTACCTGCTGGGCGCCATTCTGTCCGCTGGTGCGGGGTACGCAGGAATGACCGTGGCCACCATGGCCAACGCCCGTACGACCGAAGCTGCGAAGGATGGGCCGGGCAAGGCGCTCCCCATTGCCTTCCGCGGTGGTGCCGTCATGGGCTTCTCGGTTGCCGGTCTCGCACTCGGTGGCCTCATGGTCGTCTACATCCTCTTCGTGACGATCCTCGAGTCCACAAAGGCATTCGAGATCATCACTGCCTACGGCCTCGGCGCCTCAACGATTGCTCTGTTCAGTCGTGTTGGTGGCGGTATCTACACCAAGGCTGCTGACGTCGGCGCCGACCTCGTCGGCAAGGTCGAGGCTGGAATCCCCGAGGACGATCCTCGCAACCCCGCAACGATCGCGGACAACGTTGGTGACAACGTTGGTGACGTCGCTGGCATGGGTGCCGACCTCTTCGAGTCTTACGCCGGTTCGATCATCGCTCCGATCTCACTCGTCGCATTCGCCGTCGGCCTGAGTGCCGACGACATTGGTGGCGATGCTCTTCCGCTCCTGATGTTCCCGATGTTGGTCGCCTTCATCGGCATGATCGCCTCGATCATCGGCTCCTTCCTCGTAAAGGGCGGAACCTCAACCGACTCCAAGGCGCTGAGCAAGGCGCTCCACCTCGGTACCAACGTCGCCATGGGCCTCACGGTGCTCGGTGTGCTCGGCGGGTCGCTGTGGCTCTTCGGAGACAGTGATCAGTTCGACAACCCGATCGGCCTCGCCGTCAGCGTCATCGGCGGCCTCATCATTGGTTGGGCGCTCGGCAAGACCGCTGAGTACTACACCTCTGATCACTACGGTCCGGTCAAGAAGATCGCCCAGCAGACAGAAACTGGCCCGGCGACGACGATCCTCGGCGGAATCTCCGCCGGAATGGTCTCGGTGTCCGCTTCCGTTGTTCTGATTCTCGCGGGTGTGGGCGTTGCCTTCTGGGGCGGCCAATACGCCTTTGCCGACACCGGTGCCCTCGGTGAGATCGGTGGCCTGTATGGCATCGCGGTTGCTGCCATCGGCATGCTGGCAACAACCGGCGTCGTGGTATCGGTTGACGCCTATGGCCCAATCGCAGACAACGCCGGCGGAATCGCCGAAATGGCTGAGCTCGACCCATCGGTGCGCGAAGTCACCGATGCCCTGGACTCACTCGGTAACACCACCGCAGCGGTCGCCAAGGGCTTCGCTGTCGGCTCAGCTGCGCTGACGGCACTCGCACTGTTCAAGAGCTTCGAGTTCGCCATCAAGGAAGCATCCGGCGGTGAAACGGTGCTGAACCTCAACATCGGCGAGATCGATGTGTTCATCGGCCTCTTCCTTGGTGCAGGCCTTCCGTTCCTCTTTGCGGCGCTCACCATCGACGCTGTCG
Organism: uncultured Acidimicrobiales bacterium; assembly: GCA_937930695.1. Taxonomy (GTDB): domain Bacteria; phylum Actinomycetota; class Acidimicrobiia; order Acidimicrobiales; family SZUA-35; genus CALEWY01. Next base: position 38,943 of record CALHCB010000127.1, read on the forward strand.
GTCGAGCTGCTCAGGAGATGATCGAAGAAGTTCGTCGCCAGTTCCGCGAGATCCCCGGCCTTCGTGAAGGCAAGGAAGGCGTGGTGCCCGACTCCGCACGTTGTGTCGCCATCTCCACCGCAGCGTCGCTCAAAGAGATGATCATTCCTGGAGCGCTTGCGGTCGTGGTGCCGCTGGTTGTCGGATTCGTCAGCGTTGATGCGCTCGGTGGGCTCCTGGCTGGATCGCTCGTCACCGGCTTCGCACTCGCCATCTTCATGGCGAACGCTGGTGGTGCGTGGGACAACGCCAAGAAGTACATCGAAGCTGGCGCCCACGGTGGCAAGGGATCTGAATGCCACAAGGCCGCCGTCGTCGGCGACACCGTCGGCGATCCGTTCAAGGACACGTCTGGTCCTGCCATGAACATCCTGATCAAGGTGATGACCATCGTGAGCCTCGTGTTCGCTTCCGCCTTCGTCTAATCGTTTCGACAGAGGGGCGAATCGCTTCTCGGTCTGAACTTCACCTGTCGAACGCCGGGGTCGTGCTCAACCGAGCACCCCCGGCGTTCGTCGTTTTGGCTTCGATGCCGCGACCCCGAGATTGACACCCGAGCCGAAACTGACTCGTCTCCATCACTGCCCTAGGATCCCAGCTGTGCCGCTACAGAAACTCTCTACAACCACTGCCTTCGTCGTCACCGATCTTCCCGATGCTCCGGCATCTGGTGTGGTTCGACTCGGTCGCAAGATCCTCCAAGGCGGAGCGAAGGACATGGCCCGATCGGGCACCTACACGTTCGCTGCCTTTGAGATGCAACGGAGCGGAGCATCCGCTGGCATCAACGCCGAAGGGGATGACATCGCCGCCGCGGTCGAAGCCTTTTCAGAGGAACTGCTCGCCGTCGTCGAAGCAGGCGAGCTGCACCTGGATCCAGCGAAGGGGATCCCGGCAGGCGGCATCGCTCGGCTGACCGATGCAGCAGACCGACATGCCGATGCCGGAGCACCCGAAGCCACCGCTCAGTCGGTGCTGGCAGCCACGGCCTGGGCACTCGATGGAGTTGACGGTGCCAAAATCGCGGTCGAAGGTGGCGGGCCGGTGGCGGCCGCAGTGAGCTCAGGGCTGGCCGAGGCCGGTGCTCAGATCGTCGAGGTCGAGGGACTCGACAAGAAGCCGTGGATGATCTGGGGAGCGGATGCGGATGCCATTGTGTGTGGCTCCAAGTTGGGAACACTCACCCACCAGGGAACCGAGTTCGTGAAAGCCAAAGCCATCGTGCCATGGGGCCCCTCCCCCGTCACCACCAAGGCCTTCGCTCAGCTACGCCAGGCGGGCGTCGAGGTCCTCCCGGACTTCATCAGTGCCAGTGGTGCGCTGCTTGCGGGATATCGCGAAGACGGCGGCCTCACCATCGCCGAGGCAGTAACCGCTCGACTGAGCTCGCTGGCTGGCCACGAGGACGGTGTGCTCCTCAACGCGTGCTATGAAGCTGAAGGTTTCTTGTCCACGTGGGCCGAGCTTCCATTCGGACGGCCACTCGCAGCCTGATGCTGACATCGCTCATCGAGCGATGCGACGCTGGTACTCCGTGCTCGTGACCATCGAGCCGATGAGCTCGGGTTTGCGGTTTTGGCCGATCAAGCTCGTCCCCGCAGTGAGCTCGGACGAGGTTGGCAAACGGTCGAACAGGCCGACGTAGGCAGCAATCACCTCCGACGTTGGACCAGCGCTGAGCCGGTGTTCGATGCTCTCTGAGATCTCGAGGAGCAGTCGCCCCCTGGGCATCCCATCACCGAGTCGTCCGGTCCAGAAAACGAGCCCCGCGAGCTCGGGCGGCCGATTCAGAATCGTTTGATAGACCCTGGTCACGAATTCCTGGTCAGAGAGACTCGTTCCAAGCTCGAATTGAGCCGAGTCCGCGAATCGAGTCGCGATGGTGGTGAGGTCTTGGCCTGACCGATGCTGATCGATCCAGAATTCGATACCGACGGCGTCGGGAACACGACCGAGAAATCCGAGGTAGAGCCGAGCGATGGAGGCGTGCGCACTGAACTCCGGCTGGTCGAGAAGTTCGGTGAGAGCCGGTCCGGGCCCCATCGCTATCACCGCAGCTGCG
>CALHCB010000128.1 GCA_937930695.1 uncultured Acidimicrobiales bacterium
CGCACTACCCAGCAAGCCTGCCACGGTCGATTCACGCTGGGCGTCGGCCCTTCTCACAAGATCCTCGCCGATGCTGCGTATGGCGAACCTTGGGCCAAACCGCTTGAGCGAACCACTGAGTACCTCGAGGCGCTCGTCCCGCTCTGCAATGGCGAGCCTGCCAACGTCGACGGCAACCAGGTCACCGCGCATTCGATGCTCGACATTCCCAGTGAGCCGGTCCCGATTGTCTTGGCGGCTCTCGGCCCAAAGATGTTGGACCTTGCCGGGCGGGTTGCGACTGGAACCCATGTCGGACAGACCGGGCCGAAGACCCTTCGCACCCACACGGTTCCGACGATTCAGGCCGCCGCGGCCGAAGCCGGGCGACCTGATCCACGCATCATTGCCCTCGTCAACCTCTGCGTCACCGATGATCCCGACGCAGCGCGAGCCGCAGCATCGGCAGGTGCAGCGGGGTACGGGGCGCTGCCGTCGTATCGAGCCATGCTCGACCGAGAAGGTGTCAGCGACCCGACGGACATGCTGCTCTTCGGTTCGATGAGTCAGATCGCAGAAGGACTCCAGCAGTATGTCGAAGCAGGGGCGACCGATCTCCGAATCGGCGTCATGGCCCCCGACGACGCCAGTCGGGTTCACACCAACGAAGCACTCGCGGCATGGCTGAACAGTTCGGACTGACCCCGTCATCGGTGGCCATGTAGCCCGCCGTCAGTCGAGCTGCACGGTGATCGTCACCTCAGCTGAGTCCCCGACCTCGATCTTCTGAGCGGTGCGCACGGCCTTCTTGATCGGGAGCACGAATGTGTCGTTCTCTTTGTCGGGAAACACCGACGTCTTCCAACGAGTATCGCCGATCTGCACACCGACAGGCACCGAACCAAAGCCGCGCCGGACTGGCACGAATTCGCGGATGTCCTCCGCATCGTCAACCGGAAGACGTACGAAGGTCATCGCGGTGTTCGACGACCAGGGCCACAGCTCAGCGGTGAACGTGAAGTGCAGCTCCATGTCGGAGATGATGCCAGAACGTTGTAGATCTCGTCTACGCCCGGCGGCCGGACTCGACGTCATTGAGGTCGAGGTGGTTCCGCATGTATTGGCTGGTCGCATCCGTGGTCGGTTGGAAGTCCCACGCCGCAAACCGACCCCGCCGTAGTGCCTTGTCGACGGTTGCCCGGCGACGCTGATTGGACAGGATCTCGTCGCGTAGTTCATCAGCGTTCCACTGCTCGACAACCTCGGCCGCGAACGCTGCGGCCACGCTCGTGTGCTCGGGTCGTTCGGCGAGATTCTCGAGCTCGAAGGGATCAGAGACAAGGTCGTAGAGCTGGGCAGGGTCAGGTGCCGCCGAGATGTACTTCCACCGTCCTCGACGAATCATCAGCACGGGGGCGATCGCGCCCTCGCCGAGGTACTCCCCAAGCACCGTTCGTTCATCGTCAGGCTCATCGATGAAGGACAAGATGCTGGCGCCATCGAGGTCGTCGGCGACATCGTCGCTGAGTTCAATTCCAGCAAGATCGAGCAGAGTCGGCGCAATGTCGAGCAGGCTCACCGTCGTCGTCACTCGCTGCCCGCCATCGAGGCCAGGAGCACGCACGATCAGGGGAACTCGAGCCGCGTGTTCGAAGAAGTTCATCTTGTACCAGAGGCCGCGTTCACCGAGCATGTCGCCGTGGTCCGACGTGAAGATCACGATCGTGTCGTCGAGATCCAGGGCCGCGAGCGTCGAGGTGATCTCCTCGACGAAGTCATCTAGGTAGGAAATGTTGGCGTAGTAAGCGTGGCGCGCATTCCGAATCTGCTCATCACTCACCTCGGCGACGTCAGCGGAGATCACATGCCGTAGTCGGCGGCTGTGAGGATCAATTACCTCGTCCGCAATAGGCCCAACGTCCGGCAACGGAATGCCCGCGTGGTCATACCGGTCCCAGTGTTCGCGTCGAGCTACATACGGGTCGTGCGGATGGGTGAACGAGACGGTGAGAAAGAACGGGCGCTCATCACTTGTTCTGGCGAGATCGCGGATCTTGCGAACGGCCTTGAAGCCAACCTCATCGTCGTAGTCCAGCTGATTCGATACCTCCGCAACACCGGCGTTCGTGACGGAGTCCATGTTGTGGAACCACCAGTCGAATCGTCCGGTCGGGTCGGCCCAATTCGGGGTCCAGCCAAAGTCAGCCGGATAGATGTCGGTCGTCAGCCTCTCCTCGAAGCCGTGCAGCTGATCTGCTCCGACGAAGTGCATCTTGCCGACCAACGAGGTCTGGTAACCGGCCGACCGAAGATGATGGGCGAACGTCGGGATACTGGAGGGAAACTCCGATGCGTTGTCGTATGCGGCGATCTTGGAATTGAGCTGCCCGCTCATCATCGAGAAGCGGGCGGGGGCACAGAGAGGACTGTTGCTATAGGCGGTCTCGAACACGACACCCTCCGCCGCCAGCTTGTCGATCGCCGGAGCAATCGCGGTCGTATCGCCGTACGGCCCGAGGAACGGCGCCGCCAGTTGGTCCGCCATGATGAGCACAATGTTGGGCTGACTCATCGCACGACGCCTCCCTCCGGGAGGAAGTACTCCGCCTCATCGGCGGGGAGTGGCTCGTTGCCGAGAATCATGTCGGCTGCCTTCTCAGCGATCATCATCGTGGGCGCGTACAGGTTGCCGTTCGTCACGACGGGGAGAACCGACGCGTCGACCACACGAAGCCCTTCGGTTCCGTACACCCGCATCGTGTTCGGATCGACCACTGCCATCTCGTCGGTGCCCATCTTCGCGGTACACGACGGGTGGAGGGCTGTCTCGGAATCCCGAGCCACCCATTCCATGATCTCTTCATCGGTCTCCACTGCTGCGCCCGGCGAGATCTCTCCATCGTTGTACGGCGCGAATGCGGGTTGGGTCAGGATTCGCCGAGCGGTTCGAACCGCCTCGATCCATTCTCGGCGGTCCTTTTCCGTCGACAAATAGTTGAACTGCACTGCAGGCTTCTTCTTTGGATCTGTCGAGGTGATCTTCACCGTCCCCAACGAGTCGGAATACATCGGTCCAACATGCACTTGGTAGCCATGGCTCACGGCGCCGTTCTCGCCGGTTGGCGCTGAGCCGTCATAGCGAATGGCAATCGGCAAGAAATGAAACATGAGATTCGGGTACGGCTCATCCGGGTTGCTCTTGACGAACGCTCCAGCTTCGAAGTGGTTTGTCGCCGCAGGGCCCTTGCGGAAGAGCCATTGCAGCCCGATGAACGGGGCTCGCCACTTCGCGAGATGGGGCTGCATGGACACGGGCTGCTTGCAGGCGTACTGGATGTAGACCTCGAGATGGTCCTGCATGTTCTCGCCAACCCCTGGGAGGTGGCTGACGACATCGATTCCAAGCCCTTCGAGGTGATCACGGTCCCCGACTCCGGAGAGCTGCAGAAGCTGAGGCGTATTGAACGCACCTCCACAGGAAATAATCTCGGTGCCCCGAGCGACGATCGTCTTGCGGCCCCGTCGATATTCGACACCAACCGCCCGGTTTCCCTCGAAGACAATTTTGTTGGCGTTGGCTCGAGTGACCAGATCGAGATTCTGCCGATCGAGCACCGGATGGAGATAGGCCCTCGCTGCACTGAGCCGTCGACCTCGCTTCACGTTCTTGTCGAAGGCGGCGAAACCTTCCTGGCGGAACCCGTTGACGTCGTCGGTTCGTCGGAAGCCTGCTTGGGGACCGGCATCCAACCACGCCTCGAAGAGAGGCGAAGCGGCAGGCCCTCGCTCGAGGACGAGCGGACCTTCGCCCCCACGCCAGTTGTCCTCACCAGCAAGGCAGGTTTCCATGCGCTTGAAGTAGGGCAAACAGTGGGCATAGTCCCATGCATCCATGCCCGGCTCCATGGCCCACTTCTCATAGTCAGCAGGGTTGCCGCGCTGGAAGATCATGCCGTTGATGCTCGATGAGCCCCCGAGCACTTTCCCTCGTGCGTGATAGACACGCCGCCCGTTCATGTGGGGTTCGGGTTCGCTCTCGTACTTCCAGTCATAGAAGCGCGACCCGATCGGGTAGGCCAGAGCGGCGGGCATGTGGATGAACACGTCCCATCGGTAGTCCATACGACCGGCTTCGAGCACGAGCACTCGATTCGATGGATCTGCGCTCAGTCGGTTCGCCAACGCACATCCAGCAGACCCCCCACCCACGATGATGTAGTCGTACTCAGCCGTGGTTTCGGAGGTCGTCATGCCGGGACCCTAAACCGTCCGGTTGGTACAGTAAAGTGCACCGGCAGTGCAGAAACCTTCTCGAGATACCGGAAACCAACCAGAACGCGCCGTCCACCAGCCACCCTCCGATGGCCGCCAGCGACGCGCCGTTCGCACCCGAACCAAACTCCTCGAGGCCACTGAAGCGCTCGCTGCTCGCGACGGAGTTGGAGCGGTGACACTCGAGCGGGTTGCGATCGAAGCCGGAGTGAGCAAAGGCGGCCTTCTCTACCACTTCGCCTCCAAGCAGGAACTACTTGGAGCGCTCCTCATCGACACCCTGCAGGGCGCCGACGAGCGGCTCGAAGAGCTCACACTCGGCGATGAGCCGGGTGCCTTCGCCCGCGCCTATCTCGAGTACGTCCGCACCGGGGAACACAACGACCGAGGCGTAGCGACAGGAATCTTCGCGTCTGCCGCCTTGGACGAAGGCGAGCTGTCGCCAGCCCGAGCGCAGTTCACACAATGGCAAGATCGCCTCGTCAACCACGACGGCCTCGACCCCTCAGTGGCACTGCTCGCCCGCGTCGTAGGCGATGGTCTCTGGCTCATCGATCTCTTCGGCCTCGCGTCGCCGTCCGATCAACAACGCGATGACCTCATCGAACTGGTCCTCGGGATGCTTGACCAGGAAGGCGTCTGACTCCGTGGCCTGACAGACCAGGGGAAGCGGTCCTAGCTTGGGCCGATGTCAACCACAGATGCTGGGGCGGTCCCCACGTACGAAATCCATGCGGTGCGCTACGCACGCGTCGATCGCGAACGCCATCAGAACTTCATCATGACCGAGGACCTCCACGAGCAGATGCCGCTCGATTTCTTCGTTTGGGCCATCGTCGGAAACGACCAAACCATTGTGGTCGATACGGGCTTTGGCCCAGAAGAAGCGGCACGCCGGGGTCGAGAACTCCGCTGCACCCCTGCCGCCGCGCTTGGGGAAGTCGGCGTCGATGCAACCGCTGTCCGCGATGTGATCGTGACCCACCTTCACTATGACCATGCGGGCACGACTGACGACTTCCCCTCTGCCACCTTCCACCTGCAGGACAAGGAGATCGCGTACGCCACCGGCCGCCACATGACGACACCGGCCACCGGACACGCCTACGCCGTCGAAGACGTTGTCGCTGCCGTTCGTTTGATCTACGGCAACCGGGTCCGGTTTCACGACGGCGACGCGGAAATCGCGCCAGGCATCAACGTGCACTACATCGGCGGACACACCGCAGGATTGCAGTGCGTCAGCGTCAACACCGAGCGCGGCACTGTGGTGTTGGCTTCGGACGCGTCGCACTTCTACGAAAACATGGAGAAGCGCTCGCCCTTCCCAATCGTTGCCGACCTCACCGAAATGCTGCGGGGCTATGACCGCCTCGACGAACTCGCCACCTCACCCGACCACATCATTCCCGGGCACGACCCGCTGGTTCTCCAGCTGTATCCGCCATCGATTCCTGGGTCCGAAGATGCGGTCCGCGTCGACAGC
>CALHCB010000129.1 GCA_937930695.1 uncultured Acidimicrobiales bacterium
CGACCTTCGGGTTATGAGCCCGACGAGCTACCTGACTGCTCCACCCCGCGTCGAAGTGGATCTTCAGTCTAACGGTCTCTGAAGATTCTCCACCGGTTGCACAAAGGTGCCCTCACGGCAACAGAACATCGACCGCTATGCCGCCCCGCGATGATCACCTCGGCTCACGCAGCGGCGGTTTTTCTTGCATCGTGACTTCGGTCGAGTCCCAGGTCGTCAGCGACCGCATGCACAACTTCGATGAACGCCTGCATCGCAGGACGTTCCGCACTCGAGGTGCGGTAAATCAGTTCGACGGTTCGAAATCTGGGTTCTTCGAGTTCAACAATCACGACACCGTCGGGCACCCGAACGAGTCCAAGATCCGGAATCAGCGCGATCCCGGCTTCTGCTGCCACGAGTCTGAGCGTTGTGGGGAAGTCGGCGACGCGATGGGTGACATCGGGGTCGAGGCCCGCTTCTTGAAAAACCAACACTGCGGCAAGACTGCACGCATCAGCCAGCGGAGGAGCGATGAACTCTTCTCCGGCCAAGGATCCCAGGGCAATCGACTTTGGCGGCTGGCCACCTGGGAAGTGACTCGCAGGAATCGCAAGTCGGAACCAATCGCGACAAACCACCAGCCGCTCGAATCCGTCGCCGACTGGTCCGGGGGTGTCCGTCGGCGAACCAATCACGAACGACACGTTGAGTTCGCCGGTCCGAATCAGTTCTTCGGGCCACAGCCCCTCGATCGCCGCGGTCCGCAGCTTGAGCGCAGGATGCTCATTCTTGAGACGACGCATGATCGGCGCCAACATGCTGGAGCTGACCGACTCCATGAACCCGAGTTTGAGAACCCCGGCGACGTCGCCCTGCACTCGTTCGATCGCGGCCTGGGCGTGAGCGAGTTGTTCGAGCACGATGTCGGCGTGGCTGACGAGTTCGTGGCCGGCATCGGTCAGCAGAACGTTGCGGCCCGACCGCTCGAGCATGGCCACGCCGGTGGTTTTCTCTGCTGCCGACAGCTGTTGGGAAACCGCCGACGGCGTGTAGCCCAGCTGGGAAGCCGCCGCCGCAATCGTTCCTTGGCGCGAGACCTCACGGAGCATGCGCAGCTGCTGAATCGACAGGTCCATGCCACAACCCTACTCGCGATCCATCAGTTTTACTGAATGATTTACATGAGGAATCATCGCTTTTCATTACGAACGTGCGAGCGGACAATAGCCACATGTTCATCATCAACTGCCCAACATGCGGAGCCCAACACCTCGTTTCCAACCAGCACATCAAGTCAATTCACCGAACGAGCGAAGGCATGGTCGGCTATGTCCGATGCGCCGGAGGCCACACGGTTCTGCACCATTTCCCCGAGGCGTACCCGAAGCCAAAGCCGCCCGCGTCCGTCATCGAATTCGCTCAACGAACTGCTCAGGCAGACGCGGCGTAGGGATCTCGCAACACCCAATCCTCCACGGACAAGGCCCGGCTGGCCAATGGCTGGCCGGGCTTCGTTGCACTCCGAAACTTGTTGCTCTCGGCGCCACTGCTAACTTCCCGGTCGAAATCTTCCGAGAAAACAACTCGTGTCTGAAACTTCAGGCCACGCTCGTTGCATCACACCTGTGATGAGACAACGACACAGGAGTTCTGAGATGTTCAAGATGACGAGCGATCGATCACGACCGGGCCGAATGTTGGCCATCGCCGCAGCGTTCGCGCTCGGCGCTACCGCCTGCGGATCCGGCGACACGAACGATGTTGCCGCGGACGCGTCAAGCGCGGGCGTCGCCAACAATTTTTGCGATGCCGTTGCCGATCTCGGCGTCGGCCTCGACGAGGGTGCCACACCAGCGAGCTCGGCTGCCGATGCCGCTGCGGCGCTCGAACTGATGCCAAAAGATGCTCCAGACTTCGCCATCGCATACTTCAACGCGGTCTCTGACTCAACTCGACTCGCGGCGAGCAGCGCAAGCGATTCAGCCGACGGAGTCGAAGCAGACAGCGCATGGGCCAACGGACCACACCTCCAGGTTTCGGCCTTTCTTGGCTCGCAGTGCCCTGGTCAGCAGTACACGGCTCTGGCCTCATTCCAGGGAATGGTCTCGATGGGTATGTCGATGCAGTCGAGCGAAACCGGCCAGGCAGCAACCATCCCAACGACCGACACCGACACGTCCGAGTCCCCAAGCACGACGCTGGCCAACTCCGGTAGCACCGACGAAACAAGCGATGACCTCGCCGCCCAGACCGGCAGTGCGGTTCGGACCGACCTCAGCGACGGCGGTCAATCCGTCGTCTATTCGATGACAGAGTTCAGCGTCGGTCCGGCGTTCGCCTCCAACGCCGATCAGTATGAGATTTTCGATTCAGCAGCCGAAGGCACCAACCAGAGCTGGGTCGTCGTGGAGATCAACGGCGAGACGCTCGCCAATATCACGACCTCCTACACCGCTGATGCATTCTTCCTCGTTGATCCGAATGGCCAGACCATGAACGCCGAGCAGTTCAACGACCGCTTCGGCGAGTCGGTGTACGACCTTGGCTTCAACGGCAAGGAGAACAAGAGCGCCTTCGCTTTGTTCAATACGCCCAACCCGGTGACTGATCTCACTGGCTGGCAGATTCAGATCCTCATTGGCGACTCGATCCCTGCCTTCATCCCTCTTTCGGGAGAGTCAGCGCCGGCCTACGTACCGATCGGGCTCGAGCCAGGTCCGGGTGGATCAACGACCGGCCCGAACCTGTGGGAAGCCTGCACCTCGCTCTACGACATTGAGGTCGTCGAAGCGAACATCGGCATCGAAGCGACCTACAACAACCGACTCAATCGCTCTCGCATCGGCGAGCGCTTTGTGACCATTGAGGTCGATGTCACCAACTCCACCGAAGACGCCAACAACCTTCCTTGCGGCGATGGCGCTGCATCAGGATTGGAGGAGCAGCATCTTCGGTTGGTCGTGGATGGCCGAACGACTTCCACCGAGGACTTGGCCTTCGTTGTGATCGAGCAGGGAACAACCGAGGCCGTATGGGTCTCCTACATCATCCCCAGCGACGCAACCGACCTTCAGCTCATCGGAGCGGAAGAAACCGAAGTGTTCGCCACGTGGTCGATCGACATTCCCGCCCTTCCCGGCGAGTAAGCCTCAACCCGAACGACTTTTAGTCGGTCCGACGAAGTCGCTCGGTGAGGCGTTCCGCCAGCTCCAGGCGAGCCCGGCGAACCCACGTCTTGGCTGTGCTCAACGGCACGCCCAAACGATCCGCAATCTCATCGTAGGTAAGGCCCTCGTCCTCTCGAAGGACGAGGGCTTTGCGGTGGTCCTCAGAAAGTTCTTGGATCACGTCGCGGACGACCTGGCGATCCACGACCATCGAGGACACCCGGGCGACGAACTCCTCTGCGTACTCCACCGCGTCGCCAGACTCGGCGCGATCACTGTGGCGCTTCTCTCCTCGAATGAGCATCTTCGCTTCGTTCGAGGCCACCTGATGAAGCCATGTGGTGAACTTCGATTCGGCCCGAAAGGAGTTGATCTTGAAGGCAACGGCGACCATGACGGCGCCTTCCGCAGCGGCGACATCATGCTCTGAGAATAGGTACTGGCGTATCGCTGGGTGGGCGAGTCGAAACTCTCGCACCGCCCAGGCAAGTTCAGCTGCTGCATCGAGCGAACCGGCAGCTGCTGCTCTCGCGAGATCGTCTAGAAGGAGCGATCGGCTGTCGCTATCGGCTGTTTCGAGCTGGCGCCGGAATCGCCCTGAGGACCACTCGGGCTCGCTCATCAGGACCCAACATCGATCGTGCGGCGAGTGCCGCGCTCGATCCCGTCGGCACCGATCGATACGAGCGATATCGAGATTGACTCGGGTCCGGACGGAGTGACGAACAGCGACGTCGTATCGATCCGATCTCCCGACCCGTTGATCCAGAAATGCGACACGTCGGTTTCACTGATGTCGGCAAAGAACTGAGTGGTTTCGCCGAGTGGAATCTCCGCCGAGCCGACGATCGTCGGTCCGCTGGCCGACTCGACCACCGTGATGGTCTTCGACTCTGCACTGCCGCCGTCGATCGAAAGGGAGAAGCTCAGCGTCCCGGGCAGTCGGGCCTGCACCTGGAGGTCTTGCTGGGCGATTGTCGCCCCCGTCCAGTCGGTCCACACGACCTCACTGCCTGACGGGGCATCGGCCCGATACCGAACTGATTCGCCGACGACGATGGAATCGGGGCCGATGATCGATGTGCCGCCAAGAAGGCGTGATCCCAACAGCCCAAGAATCGCCAACACCACAACAGCCGCGACGGCAAGAATCGGTGTCTTCGAGCGTACGGACGACGACGCTGGAGATGGCAGCGGCGGCGGCGACGCAGCTGTCGCGGGAGCTGGTGGCGCAGGTCGTTGCGGGGCTTCGATCACACCAACAGTCCCGACCGGTTCGATCACCGTCGTCGGGGTCGGAGGCACATCAAAGGAAGCAAGGAGAGCATCCCTCCACTCGCCCATGGAGTCGTAGCGATCGTCGGGCTGCTCGGCGTAGCCCTTGTCGAGCGCCGCAATGATCGGCGGTTCGAGTTCGTCCAACGCCTCACCACGCAACAGATCGCCAACAAGCACCGTGGCGGCGTAGATATCGGCACGATGATCAACCGTGCGAGCTGGGTCGAGTTGTTCGGGTGCCGAGTAACGAGCTGTTCCACCCGCGACGCTCAACGCCGTGGCATCCACGGTCAAGTCTTTGGCCAGGCCAAGGTCACCAACGACAAGCCGCTCGCCGGTCTTGAGCAACCCGCCCTGGTGGTCACGCACGACGCCTCGATCCGTTCGGATCATGAGGTTGGACGGCTTGAGATCTCGATGGACGACACCTGTGTCGTGGATCGCGGTGACGGCGACCTTCAAGGCGTCGATCACCGGCCTGACATCATCGATCGACCACCGTTGTCGGCCTGCCCGCTGATGAAGCGTTCCAAGATCAGCGAAACCCATCACAAAGAACGGACGGCCGTCGTCGGTCTCGTCGATGTCATGGACCTCGATCAGCCCGGGGATGGAACCTTGGCTCTGAAGGCGCCGGAGAAGCACCGCTTCGGTCCGGAACCGTCGACGAATGTCGGGGTCGATACTCCAGTTCTCGGCGAGAACCTTGATGGCCACTTGCGCATCGAGACGAGGGTCAGTGGCTCGGTAGACGGTCGCAAACCCGCCAGCACCAAGGACGCCGTGCACGTCGTAACGGCCGATCCGAGTGATGGGCATCCAACCCATGTTGCCACGGCAGCACGGTCAGCTGATTGAGGCTCGCGACCCACCAACGATGGGTGATGAGCCGAGCGTCACGCCGCAACTCGAAAGGAACGAGGTGTCGTCTAACTATCGAGCGAGAACTGGCTCATGAAGGCCCAACCATCGGCCGTCGCATCGACATCTTCTGTCGTGTAGCCGAGCGAGTCGATCACGAAGGGACCGAGCGGCGATGAGGGCCAGGTGTGTCCACCTTCGGTCACCTCGAAGAAGACGAGCGGCACATCGTCCTCGCAACCTGAGTAGTCATATCGAATGGTCTCGATACCGACATCGCTCACCGCTGGCTCTGGGTCACACCCGAAGTCGGCGGCAAATTCAGCGAACTCGTCCGGCATGACCTGGGTGAAGAAGTCGATGGTGTCCGCGTCGGCCTCGGCATCAAGAAGGCTTGACGCTCCCCCGGCAAAGGGCACGACGAGGTCGTTCGTCCCGTGGAATGCCATGAACGGGACCGGTCGGCTCGGCTCGCATTCTTCTGGGTGGCTCAAGCCTGCGACCGAGACACCCGCTGCAATCCGATCGGCGAGATCGCACACGAGACGACTCGTGAAGAACCCACCATTCGACATTCCCGTCGAATAAATCCGCGTTTCATCGACGCAGAAGTCAGCAATCATCCGATCCATAATGTCGTTGGCCAGCGCAACGTCGTCACGTCCAGGTACGTCGAGTTGGATGAGCTCCCAAGAGTTCCGGGTGTCGCCAGGGGCGGGAACACCGGTGGGGTGAACGACGATGAATCCCTCGAGCTCGGCCAGCGCCTCGTAGTCGCTGAACTGCGCTTGCTGGGGCCCGTCGGATCCAAGGCCATGCCAGTTGATCACCGCAGGAAGCGGTGTCCCAGCAAAGCTTGTCGGCACATAGACCTGCGCGCCCTGAATGGGTCCACCTGCCTCTGAAGTGATTCGGCCGAGCCCGGGCTCAACGGCTGCACACCCTGTGGCATCAGCAGCCTCCTCCTCCACCGGCTCAGTCGAGTCGGTGGTGGCGACGGACTCGGTCGTTTCAATCGACTCGTCGGGTTCGTCGGCCACCGTCGTTGCCGTGGTCTCCGAGTCGATCGCTTCCTCCCCTGAGGAGTCAGACGAGCACGCTGCCGCTAGAACCGCCACGCCAATGAGAAGGGCAAACAATCGACGAGGTTGAGAGGACATCGCCCCAGTGAATCACGACTTCTGGAAAGAACCCTGAATGTCGATCTGCAGCTCGTTGCCGATCACGAACGAAGGCAGCTTGGTCAACCCGATATCTCGTCGATCGACCGACCCGGACGCGACGAAGGTCCCCCGGTCTGCCGATACAGAAACACTCTGGACGTCCAGCGTGACGTTTGATGACATGCCGGCTCGTTGGATGGCGGCATTCACGACGAACCCCTCACCTGCGGTTGTGACTCGATCGGCGGCAAAGAGGATCTCCGGGTACTTGTCGACATGCAGAAAGTCAGCGCCCTTGACGTAGTTGTCTCGTTTCGCATTCCCCGATGCAACCGAGCCCGCGTCGACGTTGATTTCAACGGCCGAGACAGCCCCGTCGCCATTGACCGAGATCGACCCGGATGTGGTCGTGAGTTCCATCGGGATCGACAGGAAGAGCAGCTTTTTCACCGCGATGGTGACGGTCGTCGCCGCCGGTTCGACGTTCCAAGTACCCGAAGGCAGAGAATTCATCACTAAACGCTAGTGCAAACCTAAGCCTTTCGTGACGGTCCGTCTCAAAGAGTGGCGCCATAGGCACGAACGACTGGCTCGAGCTGCCCAGGCGTCGCCCCATGCAAAATCACCGCATCGCACCCCAACTCGAATTGGTGACGGATCCCGGCCACGCACTGTTCGGGCGAGCCACTTGCCGTCGGCGTGAGCCACTCTTCGGGGATCAACTCCGCGACTCGCTGCAAATCTTCGGTACTTCCGATCGCGTCAAAAGCTCCGGGAAAGCTCTTGACGAACTCGTCATCCCGGAACCGCTTCAGCACCGCAGGGTCCCAGCCGTTCGTTGACACCATGAGGTCGCCATAGGCCTGGAGGTAGGTCGCCAATCGACCAACCGACTTCTTTAGCAACAAATCGCCGGGGAGATGATCGCCGAGCGTTGCGAGACACGACCACACACGAACGTCGTCGGGGTTCCGGCCCGCCTGCTCTGCTGCTTGCTTGACCGTCTTGACGCATCGCTCGGTGGTCTCGTCGCTGAAGTAGGTGTGCAGGATCACTTCGTCAAAGCATCTTCCACCCAACGCCAGCGAGTTCGGACCGAAGGCCACGAGATTCATCGGCAGATGCTCATCGAGCGATGTGTCGAGGCGCAGAACCGGGTAGTTCCCTGCCGGCCCATCGTGTCCGACAATTGTCTCGCCTCGAAAGAGCCGGCGCATCAGCCCCGTGAAGTCCTCCATTTGCGCCGTCGTGATGTGAGATAACCCGTACGCATCCTGAGATCGCGTGATCCCGCGACCGATGCCAAGCACGAACCGACCTTCAGTGAGGCTCTGCATCGTGCGGGCGTACCCCGCCGTAACCATTGGGTGTCGAGTGTTGTGGTTGGTCGCTCCGGTCGCGATGGTGATGTCGCTCGTCACCGCGCCAGCTGCACCGCTGAGAGTCGCCGCCTCTTTCAGGTTGAAGCGTTCGGAAATGAACGCCGTCCCAAGGCCCATGGCTTCAGCATCTCGAACCTCGTCGATGAGATCCCGGGAGCTCTCTGGTTGTCCCGCCAGCGCGTAAAAACCGAGTTCGGGGAAGCGCTGAGCCGTCATGGGCCGAGACTACTTCGCCCTCAATCTCCAGAAGACGTCCACTGAAGCTCGAGCGCAAGCTCCTCACTTCCGCCGTCGATCTCGTGCTCGATCACGATCTCGGCATCGGGTGGCACGGTGAATCGCTTGTTCTGCACTTGGATTCGGAACGAATCACCTGCCTCCAGCGCATCAGCGAGCCGGCGCAAGGTCTCCACAAACTGTGCGGTTGGAACGTTCTTTTCAATATCGCGATCTGCCATCGCCAGATTGTGGCCGACCTGCTCAGCAAGGTGGGTGACGTCACGATTCCCCTCGCCAGCCTTCGTCAGTCAGCTGCGCTGACACGGCGATCAGGTCGTCGTGTCATCGAGAATCATCAACGTCTTCAGATCGCTGTGGAACTCGAGGGCGTGATCGCCACCTTCACGACCAATGCCGGAGATACCGCACCCACCAAACGGCGCCGTGAGATCTCGCACCAGGAACGTGTTGACCCACACGAGTCCTGAACGCAACGATCTGCCGACTCGTTCAGCCCGCTCCCGGCTCGTCGTGTACACGATCGCCGAGAGGCCATACGCCGTTGAATTGGCGAGCTCGACGGCTTCGGCCTCATCAGCGAAGGTCTGAAAGGTAAGCACGGGACCGAAGATCTCCGACTGGACGACCTCGGACTGATTCGACGCTGGCTCGATCAACGTTGGTTCGTAGTGCAGGCTGCCCTCGACCGGTTGCCCGCCTCGAACGACCGTGTCGCCGGCAGCGCGTGCCCGCTCGACGAAACCGTGCACCCGGTCCCGGTGCTCAGGATGCACCATCGGTGCGATATCGGTGTCCGCGTCTCGACTGTCACCCAAAACCAGTTCGTCGGCGTAGTGATGAAAGCGCTCGAGGAAGACCTCGCGAATCGACTCCTCAACCAACAATCGAGTGCCAGCCAAGCAAACCTGACCAGAATCATCGAACTGCCAGGCCGCCTTCTTGGCCGCCGCTTCGAGATCGGCATCGGCGAAGACAACGAAGGGACCCTTGCCTCCGAGCTCTGCGGTGAAGGGCACAAGGTTCTCTGCGGCCGATCGACCGATGTGACGCGCTGTCTCGGGCGAACCGGTGAAGGTAATGCGACGAACTCGATCGTCGGCAACAAGAGCTGCTCCGACCTCTTCCCCGATCCCCTGCACCAAGTTGTACGCCCCGGGTGGGAAGCCGGCCTCAATCGTCAGCTCGGCCAGAATGGATGCCGTCAACGGCGACCATTCTGCTGGCTTGTGAATCACCGAATTGCCCGCCGCCAATGCAGGGGCAAGCTTCCACGTACTCAGCATGAACGGTGCGTTCCACGGTGTGATCACAACCGCAGGCCCCGCAGGCATCCGCTGCACAACGTTGCGCATGGACTTGGCTTCCCAGTCGCGCTCGTGCGCCGCCACGATCAAGTCGGCGTAGGTACGAAAGTTCAATGCACCCCGAGCCACCAACCGAAGTCGCATCGACTCTTGAAGAAAGCCCATGTCGAGGGACTCGACCGCAGCAATCTCTTCGTTCCGGGCCTCGATCAGATCAGCAAGACGATGCATCACGGCGGCCCGCTCCTCCGCGGTCATGGCCCCCCACACCCCAAAGCCCTCGAGCGACGAAGTAACCGCGGCATCCGATGTCGCTTGGTCGCCGCGCGACACGTGGGCGAGCGGACCCCCGTCCCAGTCCAGCGGCGATCGACTTTCGAACGTGGCTGACGAGTCGACCCAAACTCCGCCGATCATGTGGCCAGTGGCCAGCGAGACACCGCCCACGTCGACCCGGCGCTCTCCGCTCGATGATGGTGTGCCAGTGTCGTTGCTCATCGTCCTACTTGTCCACGGTGCTCTTGTAGTGCTTGGCGCCCGGACCCATCGGAGCTCGGATCCCGCGGAACTCCCAGTCGCCGCCTTGGGCGGTTGACATCACCTCTTCGGAGTCGCTCGGCTGGGCTCCAACGTCAGTTCGAATAGCGGTTGGACCGGACACGATCGTGTTGGTCAATGCTCCCAACCCTTCGACCTCGACGGTGACAACGTCACCCGGGTACACCGTGCGAGAGTTCGCTGGCGTTCCGGACAAGAGGATGTCTCCTGGAACGAGCGTGATCGTTCGGGCGATGTCCGCCACGAGGTAGTGCATATCCCACTGCATCTCGTTGGTGTTGCCGTCTTGTTTGACTTCACCGTTGACGAGCGTCCGAATCGACTTGTTGCGAAAGTCCCAGTCAGTCACAAGTGCCGGCCCGACGGGACACAGGGTGTCGCTGCCCTTGACCCGAAGCATCGAGCCGGCGTCAGTGTCGCGGAAATCGTGCAGTCCGTAGTCGTTGGCGACCGAATAGCCCGCGATGTATTCGCCGACCGCGTCCGGGCTCACGTTCCGACAGGTCTTCCCGATCACGATCGCGACCTCACCCTCATAGTTGAGCCACTCGCAGCCTTCGGGGCGCACCACATCAGATCCATGAGCGCACAACGCCGTCACCGGCTTCTGGAAATAGGTCGGCGCCGCAGGCAGCTTGGTCATGAACTCATCGACGCGACTCGTGTAGTTCAAGTGCACACAGATGATCTTGGTGGGATCACTCGGAGGGAGATGGACCGCATCGGTGACCGCAACCGATCGACCGTCATCGGCGACGAGCGAGTCACCGTTGCGTGTGGCCACGACGGGATACCCGTCCATCAGGATTCGACGGAACTCAGTCATGTGGTTTCTCCATATCTGCGGACAAGCTGACACTACCCCTACGGCGAACTAGTTTGGTACCGAACGACCACGCGAGGCAGACCACAACCGTGCCAAACGACAACTCAACGCCGGATCCTGCTTCCGACAAGATGCTGCAGAACGAACGCGACATCAGAGCTCGCCTCGGAGATCAGCCGTTCGACTTCGATTCGCTCCACGTCATCTCAAACATCTACCGAGCAGCGGCTGCCGTTCGCCGCAGGGCCGAACGCGAGGTTTTGTCCGGGTACGGACTGTCGTGGGGCGGCTTCACCATCTTGTGGGTGCTCTGGGTCTGGGGCGAGATGGAAACCGCTCAGCTCGCCAACGAGTGCGACTTGGCGAAGGGAACACTGACCGGGATGGTCTCCACGCTCGAGCAACAAGGTTTGGTCCAGCGCGAACGTATGCAGACCGATCGCCGTCGAGTCACGGTGGATCTCACGACGGAAGGGCTGTCGATGATCGAAGAGGTCTTCCCGATCTTCAACAAGTTCGAGTCAGACATGAGTGCCGATCTCAGCACCGACGAGAAGCGAATCGCAGCGGAGTACCTGCGCCGAATCATCACTCGACACGACGAGGACTAAATCTTCATCGGTCCCGTGTCAGGTCTGCATCTCGAGAACGTCTGACACCGACTCGACGGCCTCAGGCCATGACACAGGCGTTTCTGCCGGCCGAATCACGAACTTCGAGAAGCCAACCTCCAGAAAGCCTTCGAGACGTTCCCGCAATCCACCGATGCCGACTCCCAGCACATCTTCTGCCTCGAGGTCGGGACGCCGGGACGCGATGCTCGCTCGGACTTCGTCGCTGACAGAACCGTCGACCCAGCTGACGTTGACACCGAAATGTTCCCCGTCGATCTCTCGGCCAGCGGCAGCAGCTTCGGCCTCGATGGTGACACGGGCTTCGGCAGCCTCGACGGGAGTGCAGAGCCCGGGCATCCACCCTTCACCGATCTGGCCGCAGCGGCGCAACGCAGCGGGAACTTGGCCACCTAGCCAAACCTCGAGAGGGTCCTGAACTGGCCGCACGCCAAGCGTCACGCCCTCGTACTGGAAGTGGCGGCCATTCATGTTGAGCTCTTCACCGCTCCACAGCGTTCGCATGATCTCCAAACTCTCCTCGAGCATGCTCGGGCGATCCTTGGCTTCGACCCCCTGAGCGGCCAACTCAGCAGGCTGGCGAAGTCCGAGCACTGCGAGGAGCAAGACCCGACCTCCGGACAGCTGATCGAGCGTCGCGAGTTGCTTGGCCAGGAAGACAGGATTGCGCCCAGGAAGAATCAGGTGAGTACCGACCTTGAGCCGCTCTCGTCGACCAGCGGCCACGCTCAACGACGCAATCGGGTCGAACGTCGGCGTGGTCACAATGTCTGGCACCCACAACGAGTCATAACCCAGATCATCCAGAGCATCGACGAGACCGAGAAAGCCTCGAGCATCACTCGCGATACCGACCCCTGCAGCAACTCCGATACGAACCTTCACCTCGATGTTCTACACCGAGTCGGGTCAGTCCCTCCCACTGACGCTGACTCCCCCACTACCACTTGCACTCTTCCATGACTGAGTTTCACCAATCCGTTCGCGCCAAACCAATTCTCAAGATTGGCTCAAGACTTTCTCAAGATGCTTGTCGAAGCTTTTAGTTTTCGAGCCGGTCAGACGATGCCTTTCTTGTTCTCGAGGCTTGCCCCGCGTTCTCAGATCCTGAATGTTTCCCAAGCAAGAGAGACTCATGCAACGCCGCAAATTTCTTACGATGGCAGGCACCAGCGGTGCCGTTGGCATCGCTTCAATCGCTGCTCCCGGCATGGCGGGAGCAGCAGAAGCCGCACCGCGACGCAAGTTGAGTGGCAGAAACCTCGACGGTTGGGAAACCGTCGTTGGCGACGGTGTCTTCGCCGCCACGGGCCAACGGGCGGTCAACGGAACCGACATCGGCGCCGATCACTTCTCTCGCTACTCAAAGCTGTCTGCAAACTCCAACGAACGTGGCGTCATGGCCCACAACATCACCTATCACCGGGTGATCGATGGTGCCGCCCTTCTGATGATGCATGACGCAAGCTTCGAATTTCGCATTCCGTTCGTGCCATCGACATCCGGTGGAGCCCACAACGCGCAAACGTTCGAGGGAGGTCTGTTCATCTGGGACGGACGCAACGACCGTCTCGACTACGGCTTGGCCTTCCAGTGGGTTCTCAACCCGTGGGCTCCAGAGTTCGGGGCAATCCGAGCATGGACTCCGACGCCCGACGGACCCGCCTGGGCCCAAATCAGTAGACTCGAGCCAGACGACTCCTGGCACAGCGTGTGGTTCGGATATGACCACGCCACAGGCTCGACCGGTCTCGCAATCGACGGGCGAATGATGCCGGTAAGCCTCACTGAAACTCCGAAAGCCGACAGCTGGGGAACCGACATCGAAGCCCGGCTCCAAGCCGAAATCATTTCGATCTATCCCGGCGAGGCAGACAACGCGCCCTCCCATGTGGCCGAGGTCCGCGACTGGTCATGGGACTGGACACCCAATGCAAGGAAGAAGACATGACCGCGCAAACGATTGATCTCAACCTCGCCGGCGTACACACCAAACGACAGTTTGATCATGTCCTCGACAACGCCATCCCATTCGAGGGGTGGCACGACCAACGACTCAACGACTGGATCGGCACAACAACGTTCGGATCATCTGCAGATCCACGGTCGCGCTTCTTCGCCACAGAACGTCCGAGTTTCGTCTTCGACCTCGGCCGACACGGGGTGACCGAGATCGATCGTGACGTTCTGAGCTGGCTGATCGACACCATCTTGGCAATCAACGTTCGTTCGACGGAGCTGGCAGGCCACTCGCTCGTCTCATTGCAGCTCGCCTAGCCCCAAGCGCTCGCGAACCGAGCTGAGATTGTCAGCTTTCGCGTTCCGCGAGCTTGGTGAATCCATCTCGACTCTGCGGCAGCTTTCGATCCAGGATCCGCGCCGCAACAACGGTCCGCAGGATCTGCGCGGTGCCGCCACCGATCGTGAACATACGAACGTCGCGGTACATCCGCTCGAGCGGGTTGCGCCGCGAGTAGCCCGCGGCACCGAAAACCTGCAGTGCGTCACTCACGACCTTGATCGACGCCTCGGCAGTAAAGATCTTGGCCTGGGCCGCCATCGCGGGATCCGGGAACGGACTGCCGTTCGGGCCTCGAGAGCAGGCTGCTCGATAGGTCAGGCTTCGTGCTGCCTCGAGCTGCACCGACATGTCTGCCAACATCCATTGCAAGCCTTGGAACTCTGCGATCGGCCGTCCGAACTGCTCGCGCTCACCCGCAAACTCGATGGCCAGTTCATAGGCACCGGCTGCGAGTCCGAGGGCGACTGTTCCCGCCCCGACTCGTTGCGCGTTGTAGGCGTTCATGAGATCGGCGAATCCGCGACGGAGTCCGCTCGGCGGGAGCACGACCATGTCGGGTGCCACCTCCATGTTGTCGAAGATGACCTCCATCTCGGGAATCCCTCGGAGTCCCATCGTGGGCTCTCGAAGACCGAATGACAGGCCAGGCGTTTCGTCGCGAATCGCAAGGAAACCGCCGATGCCCTCTTCGTTTCCGTCGGCGTCGAACACACGAGCGAAGATCAGATGCAGTCTGGAGACCGTGCCGCCGGTGATCCAGTGCTTCTTGCCATTGAGCACGAAGCCGTCGCCGACACGATCGGCTCTCGTGGTCATCTCTGACGCCGCGGATCCCGCACCCGGCTCGGTGATGCAGATCGCCGGCTTGTCGCCCGCCAGCACCATCTCGGCTGCCATCTTGCGCTGTGCTTCAGTGCCGTATGCGAGAACGGCGGAAATCGCTCCCATGTTCGCCTCGACGGCGATGCGGCCGGTCACCCCGCATACCTTTGCCATTTCTTCGACGACGAGAACTGCATCCAGGAACGAGTGTCCCGGTCCGCCGAGCTCTTTCGGCACCGTCATGCCGGTGAACCCGGCTTCTTGCAGAACGGCAACGTTGTCCCAGGGATACGCCTCGCTCTCGTCGACCTTGGCCGCGTTCGGCGCGATGGCTTCTCTGGCAACCTCTCGAGCGCGAGCCTTGAGAGACTTCTGTTCGGGGGTGAGGTCCCACAGGGACATGGCTTCGGTGCTCATCGGTGTGCTCCCGATCGAATCGATTGGTAGGTCATGGTTGCATCGCCTTGTGCCCAGTTCGGCATCAGGGGTGTGGTCACTTGAGACGAACTTCGAGATGTTCGATGCCGTTGACGAAGTTGGAGTCGACGAACTTCGGCGGCGAGGGGAGGTCGAACCGCAGATTTCGAGCCACGATCTCCTCGATCAGCAGTTCCAGTTCGAGTCTGGCGAGCGAGGCACCGAGACAGAAATGGGCGCCACCGCCCCCGAACGCGACGTTCGGTGGCTGCTTTGGTCGACCGACATCGAAGCGAAGAGGATCAACGAAGACCGACCGGTCAAAGTTCGCGGCGGCGTACCACATCACGATCTTGTCGCCCGCGGCCAGCGGCGTGCCTGCCAGCTCGGTGTCCGCCGTGACGGTCCGTCTGAAGTAGAGGATCGGCGACGAATAACGAATGACTTCTTCAGCTGCAGTTTCAAGCAACGTAGGGTCTGTCCGAACTCGGTCGAACTGATCGGGGTGCTCGGCAACGTGGACTGCGAGGTGAGCCATCGCGGATCGAGTTGTCTCGTTGCCGGCGAAGATCATGAGCCGGAAGAAATTGGTGAACTGGGAATCCGTGAGCCGTTCTCCGTCGACCTCCGCCGCGATGAGCTTGGACATCAGGTCGCCAGTGGGGCGGGCACGTCGTTCTTCGCCGAGCTTCCTGGCGTATTCAGAGATCCCGTGAGCTGCAGGACTGTTGAACGGGAGAAGCCGAAGTTCGGTGGTGTTGCCGTACGCGTCAGGGCTCAACGGCTCCGACGAGGTGCCCGCAACCAGATGGTCGGACAACTCGATCATGTATTCGTGGTCTTCCTCGGGCACTCCCATGAGGTCACAGATCACGCCGATAGGCACTGGGGCTGCGACCGCATGCACCCAATCACCACCGCCGTCAGCCTCGAATCTGTCGAGGCAATCGACGACGCGAGCCCGAATGGCCTCTCGATAGTCCTGCACGTGTCGAGGTGTGAAGGCAGAGCTGACGAGACGACGGAGCACCGTGTGAATCGGGGGATCCAAGTCGATCATCGATGCCCGAGCATCGAGAGCATCCGGATCAATGTCGTAAATCTGAATATGCCCAACTTCAGAAGAGAACGTTGTGGTGTCTCGGGACACAT
The DNA here is from genome assembly GCA_937930695.1 of uncultured Acidimicrobiales bacterium. Lineage (GTDB taxonomy): Bacteria > Actinomycetota > Acidimicrobiia > Acidimicrobiales > SZUA-35 > CALEWY01. Next base: position 16,087 of record CALHCB010000129.1, read on the forward strand.
CGATCAGGTCGCCGTGTCGCGTCACCGACCAGAATTGGTCTGGACCTTCGTTGCGATGCAGACCTTGCCGACCTCGCAGATCAGCGAAGACGTCCTGTGGGATGCCGTTCGAGTAGATCCCAGGGTCGGCCAAGTCGATCAAGTGGCTTCCTCATCGATCGTGATGGCACCGCTAGGACAGCGATCGATCAGTTCGAGTGCACGGGCGTGCGACACGACCGACCCTGCGTGGACCTGTGCGATGCCAAGATCATCGAGTTCGAACACCTCCGGCTCGAGCATTTCGCACTGACCGATACCCATGCAGACCTCCGCGTCGACCTTCAGGCCAACATTCGGTGTGGCGTCGGACTCGCTCATCAGCTGTGCTCCATGAAGCGAGCCCGCTCCCAATCATTGACCTCATCGGGATCCGAGGAGTTCTCGGCGGCCAGAGCTGCATCGGCCTGAGAGATGCTCAAGTAGCTGGTGGAGAACATGTCTCCCAACAATCCTGACAGGACGCTCCCCGAGTAGGCCGCAATCACGCCTTCCAAGTCCGTCGGCAACGCTTCGTTCTCTCCGGGGTTGGTGTACATGTCGCCCTCGCACATCATCGGCGGAGTCAGATCCCGCTCTACTCCATCAACACCGGCGGCAAGAATGCCGCCGATGATCAAGTAGGCGTTGGCATCAGCCCCAGCGGGGCGGAATTCAACCCGATTGGCGGATGAACCGGCATCGACGATGCACCGAGCCATCACGGTGCGATTGTCGAGACCCCAGTGAATGTGCGTTGGAGCAAACGTGTAGGGCCGGATGCGCTTGGGTCCATTCGATGTCGGCGCTCCGAGAAAACTCAGCGCAGCTGCGTGCTCCATCAAGCCGCCCAACCACGATGCCATCAGCTCGTTCGGCTGACCGTCGGAGGAAGCAAAGCCGTTCGCACCATCAACGTTCAGGCTCGTGTGTACGTGCATGCCGTTGCCGGACTGTTCGGCCCAGGGTTTTGGCATGAAGGTGGCCCGCAGACCGTGTTGGACCGCAACCTGCTTCACGATGCTCTTGAACAACACCGTGTTGTCAGCGGTGCGCATTGCATCGGCCGGTCCGATATTGATCTCAATCTGTCCTGGCCCGTATTCCGCGTTGGACGACTCGACTTCCATGCCGGCACCGATCAGCGCAGAGCGCATATCCAAGAGCACGGCCTCCAACTCCAACGCGTCGGTCATCGAGCTGTACTGAATGTGCTCTTGCACTGGCTCCCACTCGGGAGTGCACAGGTAGAACTCGAGCTCGGTTGCGACGTATGGGTCGAGACCGAGGGCGGTGGCCTTGGCGATTTGGGCGGCAAGCACCGATCGAGGGGCCAGCGGGTGAGGGTTGCCGGAACTGTCGAAAGCGTCGGCAAAAACGAGGGCGTATCCCGGGCGATGCGAGAGAAGCCGGGCCGAGCTGATGTCGGGGACCAGGTGACAGTCCAGGTACCCGGAATCCATGTTGACGAACTCGTTGTCCGGCAAATCGTTCTGGATGTCGAACACGAACATCGCATCGGCGATGTGCACGCCGCCGGATGCCGTTGTCGAGAAGAACCGCTCGACCGGAACTCGCTTGCCGCGGAGATGTCCTTGGGAATCGGGAGTCGCCACTTCGATGGTGTGGATGTCGTTCTCCCGGGCCAGGGAACGGAACGACTCGAGGGTCATCGCTGCATCAGTCACTGATTCTCGCTTTCTGACATGCGTTGGCATTCATCTTGGTCTGTCATCTTGCATCTTGGTCTGGCATCTTGGTCTGGCATCTTGGGTCAAGTCTGCGCCGCAGTGCCGAGGTACGCAGCCTGGACCGCGGGGTCGGCTTGAATCTCACTCGGGCTGCCTTCGGAGATCACGGTCCCTTGATCGAGGCAATAGACCCGGTCACAAATCCCGACGATGAACTGCAGATCATGGTCGATGACGAGCACGCCAGCTCCGACAGTCGCCGCCATTCTGCGGACGTGCTCGACCATCTCAAGCGACTCAGCATCGCTCATCCCGCTAGTCGGCTCATCGAGCAAGAGGAAAGTCGGGTTCATCCCAGCAGCACGGGCCAACTCGAGGCGACGAGAATTCCCGTAGTCGAGCTCTGATGCTCGTCGATCTCGGTGCTCCCACAGGCCCGCTGTTTCGACCAGTTCATCCGCGGTGACCCCGGTCGAGTGGACCCGATGTGACGCGGCAACGAGGCAAGACACTTCGACGTTCTCGCGCACGGTGAGCGACGAGAACAGACGCAGGTTTTGGAAGGTCCTCACGAGTCCGGCGCGAGCGATCTCGTGTGATGGAGCGCTCGTCAGATCAGATCCAGCAAGCTCGACGCGACCTTCCGTTGGTTCGACCATGCCGGTGATCACGTTCACGAGCGTTGTTTTTCCTGCGCCATTCGGACCGATCAGACCAACGACTTCCCGGTTGGAAGCCTCGATGTTGGCGCCATCCAGGGCCCGAAAGCCTCCGAAATCAACCACGACCTCATCGGTTCGCAGCACGTGCTCTTCGACCACCGGCAATGTCTCCGCCGACGCTGGTCGCGACGACTTTGCGCCGAAGCGACGGTGGAGCCAGCCGTCGAGTTCCCAGTCATCGATCAAGCCATCGGGCCGCCAGATCATGAACCCAACCATGGCGAATCCGAGCACCACACGGGGCAGCCCCTCGCGGAAGATCCAGTCGAGGGGTGCCCCATCGAGGCCAATGCCAAAGATCTCAAAGCCTTCGGATCCGAGTCGACGTGCCAGCTCGCGGGCGGCCGTGATGGCGGCAACTCCAAGCAGTGCCCCCGACACACTGTTGCGGCCGCCAACCACCAGCATCACCAGCGTGAGCAACGTGTAGTCAAAGAAGAACAGGTTCGGCAACACGCTGCCGACTTCGTAGACCCGCAACGAGGCTGCGACAGCGATGACACCGACCGACAGCAGCAAGGCAATGGTTTGCTGGACCGTGGGATTGATACCCATCGCCCGCGCGGCCAAGTTGTCTTCACGCGCTGCCTGGGCAAGCCGGCCAGATCGGCTTTGGGCAAAAAGCCGGGCAACCACGATCGATGCGAACAGACAGAGGAACAGTGCCAGTCGCCCGTCCAAGGTGTCGCCGATGCCAAAGGCGAGGCCGGCCCGGTCTCCGCCGGTGACATCTGTCCAGCTTTTGGCCACTTCGTGAGTGACGAACAGCAGGGCCAGCGTGATCACGGTGGCCGATACCGATCCGGACTTGGCTCCAGATCGAGCGAGGCCGATTCCCACCACCCCGGCGATCAGAACGGTCACGACAACGGCCACCAACGTCGCCACGACCGGGCTCGTGTTCACGTCCAGCAAGCCAAAAGGGGCTTCGGGAATTCGTGCCAGCTTGTCGGCAGGGTCAATGGCCAGGAGGGCGAACGTGTAGCCCGCAATAGCTCCAAACCCGATGTGGCCGAACGAGAACACGCCGGTGTTACCGACGTAGATCTGTAGTCCGACGACCATCATGGCGTCGATGAACATGGACGTCACCAGGTTCTGGGAAGCGGTGCCGCCTTGCAGAGCTGCGTAGAGGAGTCCTGCACCAACCAACGCTGCGAACAACAAGGCCGATCCGAGAATCGGGAACGCCACGTCGCGATCACGGCTGGGAAAGAACTGGCTTGATGCCATCAGACCCGCTCCGCGTGACTCACCGTGATCAGACCTTGTGGCCGGAAGATGAACAGAAGTGCAATCAGCGCGAACACCACGCCATCGGTGAGGGCGGCCGCTGTGCCGGGCAGTTGTGATCGCAGCACGACCTCGGCGACGCCGAGCGCGAGTCCACCGAGCACTGCGCCGCGAAGGCTTCCGAGGCCACCGATCAAGGCCGCCAAGACGCCCTTGAGCATCGGATCGATACCCGAACTCGGGGCAGTGTTGCCCGCTCGCATCAACCAGAAGATTCCGGCGATCCCAGCGAGGGCGCCCGACAGCGCGAAGGCTCCACGAATCACCCGGTCAGAATCGACGCCCATCAAGCGCGCCGTGTCGAAGTCCGCGGCGGCGGCACGGAGGGCGAGCCCGAACATCGTTTTCTGCAGAATCACAACCGTTGCCGCCAATGTCACTGCGGTCACTGCAATAACGACCAGGTCGAACACCTCGACCGTGATGGGGCCAATGGCCGTCGTGTCGGAGATCCAACTCGGTTCGGAGAAGGTCTTGACCCGAGCGCCGACGTACATCACGAACATGGCCGAAACCAGAAAGTGGATACCAAAGGAAGTGAGGAGCTGGGTGAAACTCGACGCATTGCGGACGCGACTGAACGCCACTCGTTCAATCACCAGCGACGTCAGGATCGATACCACAATCACCAACGGGGCCACGAGGTACCACGACCAACCCGTGCTGAAAGCGGCGTATGCGGCATAGCCGCTGACGGTGATCAGCTCGCCGTGCGCGAAGTTGAGAAGGTGCATCACACCGAAGATGACAGCCACACCGAGTGCGAGCAGCGCGTAGATACTGCCGCGCCCCAGACCATCAATCACGTTCTGAATGAGTTCGGTCACTCGGCTCCTCCAACGAACGTGTCGAAAAGGTCAGAACGGGATCGAAGATCGGCACCACTACCTTCGGCGACGACCGAACCACTGCGCAAGACATAGGCCCGGTCGGCCACTTCGAGCATTCGGGTTGCGTTCTGTTCGACCACCAGAAGTGTGCGCCCTTGGTCTCGCAAATGCTCGATCAGATCGAACACCACATCGACGAGCACCGGGGCCAAACCCAACGACGGCTCGTCCATCATCAACAACGTCGGCCGAGACATGAGCGCCCGGGCGATCGCGAGCTGCTGGGCCTCGCCGCCAGAAAGAAACCCGGCGGGGGTGTCCCACTTGTCCCGCAGCACCGGAAACAACTCGGCCATTTCGTCAAGCAAACCAGCGCGGTCGCTCTTGGGAACCGTCACCCCACCGATCCGCAGATTCTCCGCCACCGTGAGGTCAACGAAGATCCGTCGGTGTTCGGGAACGAGCGCCAGCCCAGCCTTGAGCATCTTGTCGGGGGCATGACCCGTGACCGAGTTGCCCTCGAACTCGACGCTGCCATCCGACGGAGAGAGCAGGCCGGCGATGGAGCCGAGCAGCGTCGTTTTTCCTGCTCCGTTGGGACCGATGAGGCCAACAACCTCACCAGCCCCGACGGACAGGCTCACATCGCGCAGAGCTGAGATCGAGCCGTACTTCGTAGTAAGCCCGTTGACCTCAAGCAGCATGACGTCGGTACAGAATCAGGGTTCGGCCGGATTAGCGGGTCTCGAGGAGGACATCGGCTCCACCCGTGACCTGCACGATCGGAACTGCCTTTGGGGGAATTCCGTTCGTGCCGGCGTAGGTGATCGAGCCGCTGAAACCGTCAAAGCCTTCAATGGCCGCAACCGCAGCACCGATTTGGGCCGGGTCGGTGCAACCGCAGTCGTTCACGCCCTGGATACCGAGCAGCATCGAATCAACGTAGAGCCCCATGAATCCACGACTCTCGAGTTGCTCGCCACCGTTGGCATCGGCGTAGCCGGAGAGAAGCTGATCGTTGCGGTCCCCGGCTTCGATGAAGATGTGTGGGGTATGGATGACGCCATCGGCGTTGTCCTCGAACTGAATGCCGGTCGCGTCGAGCGCATCGGTACCCATATAGGTGATGCCGTCGAAGCCTGCGCCTTCGAGCTGACCCCGGAGGGCTGTCACCTGGAAGCCAAGAGCAGCAGAGAAGAAGGCTTCGTTGCCTTCGAGGATGCCGGACAGTTCAGAAACCTGCGCCGAAAAATCGGTGTCGCCGCCCCAGACATAGGTCTGCTCGCTGACGATCTCGCCACCACCAGCTTCGAAGGCCGCCTTGAACTCATCCGGGTTGACTCCGGTGTACGGACCGGGCTGGGTGAACACGAAGGCTCGTGTGATTCCCTGCTCGAGTGCGTATTCAGCCGCTGCGATTGACTGGCCGGCGTCATCGAAGGTCACGAGGAACGAATTGTTCTCGATGTCCGCAAGCGTTGGCTCCGTTGACGCTGCAACGAAGAGTGGAACCTCACCATTGGTGGCCTGGAGAATCGGGAGGGCGAAGTCGGCGAAAGGTGGACCGATCAAGAAGTGAGCTCCCCAGTCGAGCAGCGTCTCGGCCGCAACACCGGCGGTTGTGGCATCGCCACCAACGTCTTCAACCCGAACCTCGACGGGTGAACCATTCACGCCACCGGCGCAGTTGATTCGGTCGGCAAAGTACGGCACGAGCTTGGAACCCGGGATGTCCACGAAACCAACGACCTCGCTGAAGTCCATGGCCATACCGACCTTGATCGGATCTCCGGTCGGCGCCTCAGCGCAGTTGGCCAGATCGACCGCAAGAATCGCGTCGATATCGACAGCAGGGCCCGAACTCACCGCAGGTGCAGAATCGCCCGAGTCATCGGACTCTCCCGCATCGGTGCTGTCTGCATCCGATGAATCAGAGCTGTCTCCTCCGCAGGCGGCAGCCACCATCGAGAAAGCGAGTAGAAGGGTTAGCAGGTACTTGAAGCGCATGGTCTCTCCCCGTAAACGAATGGCGGCAGGCTAAGTCAGGAATCGTTCGGGAGCAAACGATTGCTCTTTTCGAAGTGGAGTCGAAACGAGCTTGCCCCAGCGTCGATTCCGAAGACCTCGTCCACAACCGAGCGTCCAGCAGAAACTTGGCTATCTCCTTGAATCGTTCGGTACCGAACGTTTAGGATCCGGCCATGGTGGATCTCCGAGGTCTCATGTATCCGCGGACACCGACCGGTGCAGGGAGCATCCTGCCCGACCCCCCGTGGCACTATTCCGGCGAAATGCTCACGATTGAGTTTCGGACTGATCCGGCCAACGTCGCCGAACTCCTTCCTGATCACCTTCAGCTCGCGGACGACGATCCAGGCGCGGTCGCCATCATCTGGGCCGATTGGCAGAGCTGCAGCGACAACTTTGACGAGCTCCTCGACCCGTCACGGTCTCAGTACAAGGAAGTCTTCGTCGTCATCAGGTGCACGTACGAAGCAAAGACCTACAGCCGAGCCGCCTACATCTGGGTCGACAAAGACTTCGCTATGGCCCGGGGCCACATCCAGGGCTATCCAAAGAAGATGAGCGAGGTCTGGATGACTCGCCCGGTCACGATCGGCAAGGCTGGCCCTCGCCTCGAGACCGGCGGCCGGTTCGGGGCAACGTTGAGCACCTTCGGCCGCAGGATCGCCGATGCCCGATTCACGATCACGGGTCAGGCCGACTCGGCCGGCTTCGTCAATGGTCACCCCATGCTTCACTCTCGCCAGATGCCTGCCATTGAGATGGACGGACGAGACTCACTGGACGAACTCGTAACCATGAGCGGCTTCGACGTCGAACTCGGTCCGGTGTATTCAGGCGATGCCGAACTCGACCTGTTCGATACGCCCACCGAAGAACTGAAACGGCTTGAGCCCATCGAGATCATTGGTGGCTACTACCGACAGGTCGGCAACTCGATGGCCGGAGGCACGACCGTCTGGGCAGGCCCCAACCCGATGGCCGGCTCATGAGCACCGGCTCGGCGGAACAGCCAGCCCTCTATGTCGAGGACTATCTGCCAGACCTTGGCTCAGCCGATGCCGACATCACCAGCCACGACGCGTACACCTCCGGCGTTCCTCACGCGACGTTCCAACGCTTGCGCAGCACAGATCCTGTCCATTGGACAGACGAAGCTGAGGGCTCGGGATTCTGGTCGATTCTGAAATACCACGACGCCCTTGCGGTGAGTCGAGACGTCGAGACCTTCACCTCATCAGCCGGAATTCGGCTCGAGGAAATGGACGCCGAACAGACCGAAGCACGTCGAACCATGATGGAATTCGACCCTCCGGACCACACCCGCCTCCGCCGTCTGGTCAGCAAGGGGTTCACGAGGAGAACGGTCGAGTCATTCGAAGATGCCATCAGGGCGCTCGCCGTCGATGTCATCGAAGAGGCGCTGGCCGAAGACGAGTTCGACTTTGTCCACGCGATCGCCGAACAACTCCCGATGCGAATGCTCGGACGGCTCCTTGGCACCTCCGACGATGATGGCCATCGCCTCGTGCGTTGGGGCGATGCGCTTCTCGGCAACACCGATCCGGAGTTCACCGACTTCCCCATCGATCTCACAGACACCGAACAGTTTCGAATGGTGCCGTTCCGCAGTCCCGCCGCTGTCGAGATCTTCCAGTTCGCCCAGGAGCAGGCGGCAGATCGCCGGGAGTGCCCACGAGGCGACATCATCTCCCAACTCCTCGAACCAACCAGCGACGGCCAGCCGCTCACCGATCTGGAATTCAACAACTTCTTCACGCTTCTCGTCGCTGCGGGCAACGACACCACTCGCTACACGATGACGCACGGCGTGTGGACGATGATGAATCACCCGACGCTTTGGCAGGCTTGGAAGAACGACGCATCGCTGACCGAAACGGCGGTTGAGGAAATTCTTCGCACGAGTGCTGTCACCATGCACTTCCGGCGCACCGCAGCGCGCGATATCGAGATGCGCGGAAAACTCATCAAGGCGGGCGACAAAGTCGTGATGTGGTTCAACTCAGCCAACCATGACGAAGACGGATTCGAGCATCCGTTCCGCTTCGACCTCGCTCGAGCCAAGAATGATCACATGTCCTTTGGTCGAAACGGTCCGCATCTCTGCCTTGGGGCATGGCTGGCTCGAATGGAAGTTCGAGTCGTCTTCGAAGAGTTGATGAAGCGAATCGACCGGTTCGAACTAAACGGCGATGTGGAATACCTGCGATCCAACTTCATCGCCGGAATCAAGCATCTCCCCGTGCGGGTCATCTGATGGGAGACATCGTCGGCGCTGCGTTGGTCTCCCATGTCCCCACGCTCGTGTTGCCCGAAGAGGTTCGGCGCGAGCTCAACGATGGCGTCGATACCACGCTGTTCGCAGGCCTCCATCAGCTCCGAGCGGAGAAACTGGCTGCGCTGAACGTCGACACCATCGTCGTCATCGACACCCATTGGTACACCACGATCGAGCACATCGTGGCGTCTCACGATCATCGCTCGGGCGTGTACACATCCGAAGAACTCCCCCGAGGCATGAGCCAGATCCCGTACGACCTTCGTGGTGATCGGGAGCTGGCGGAAGCCTGGGCGGCCACCGCAACCGGCCGAGACGACACCTGGATCACGGCGATCGACGATCCTCATCTCCCGATCCACTACCCCACAACCAACCTCTTGCCGTTCCTCCAGGGACCTCCCGAGGAAGCGTCACAATGGGTGTCTGCCAGCATCTGCCAGACCGGCGACGCGCAAGACTTTCTGTTGTTCGGATCGCTGCTGGCCGAAGCGATCGAGTCGCTCGATCGTCGCGTGGTCATCCTCGCCAGCGGCGGGCTCAGCCATCGATTCTGGCCTCTCCGTGAGTTTCGAGACCACGAGGCCTCAGACCCTGACCTCCACATCAGAACTCCTGAGGCGTGCGCTGCTGATCGCAAGGTCATCGAACTGCTCCTCGCAGGCGACCACGCAGGAGTCTTGGACTTCTTCCCCGAATTCCGCCAACACGGACCAGAAGGACGGTTCGGCCACTACCTCACCATGATCGGAGCGCTGGGTGGAGCCGCCTGCACCGCCGCCGGCCAGCAGTTCGGTCACTACGAATCGGTCGCTGGGACAGGGCAAGCCCACATATGGTTCGACCTGTGATGCGCTGTCTCGTCCTCGCCCATGAACCCGACGGCCCCGCGTGCCAGATCGCGGTTCGATTGAAAGAGCGCGGCTACGAAGTCGACACCCACGTCATCACCCACGACTACAACCAGCCCAACGATGCGACACCATTTCCCGACATCGAGCCCTATGACTTGATCGTCCCCATGGGTTCGATTCGTTCGCTCACGAACAAGGCAGAGATCGACAGCTGGATTCATGTGGAACTCGATCTGCTACGTCAGGCACATGAGGCGGACACTCCGATTCTCGGCGTGTGCTTCGGCGGGCAACTCTTGGCTGATGCTCTCGGCGGATCCGTCGAATCTGCTCCGGTCACCGAGATCGGCTGGTACGAACTCGAACCAGCCGACGGCAAGGACAATCCGGCCGGTCCTGGACCGTGGCTCGAATGGCACCACGACCGGTTCCATGCACCACCACAGGCCGAGGTTTTGGCCAAGACCGAGCACGCAACCCAGCTGTTCCGGATCGGCCGAACAGTCGGAACCCAGTTTCACCCTGAGGTCGATGTGCAGCACGTTGCCGGCTTTCTCTCCGAGGCCAGCGACGAGTATCTCGACACCTGGGGTGTCGATCGCGACACGATGTTGGCCGACGCTCAAGCGAACGAAGCGGCCAACATCAAGCAGTGTCATGCGTTTGTCGATTGGTTTCTGGATGAGGTCGTTGCCGGGAACCCAGCTCCCGACTGACACAAGCACTCAGCACTCAGAGCGATGCTCGAATGGCTTCTCGCAATTCGACGAGTTCAGGATTCGACCAGAAGAACTCGATCTTCTGCTCAGCGATCGTCAAGTCAGGCGAACCGAGGTTGTCCGGTTGATCTTCGATGACGAAGGTGGCGAAGGTGTCAGCCACGTCTTCTGCCGGGTTCGAAATGGCATAGTCGGTGACGAAGTCATCGGAGTTGTCTGAGTAGAAGTCATCGAGTGCGTCGTAGTCCTCGTTCTCGGTTGCACGATTGACCTCATCGATCTGAGCTTGTGGCCAGAAGCGCTCGACGAACTCGGCCATGACCGTTCCAGGAAGAGCGCAGCCCTCACCCGTGAAGTAGGTCTCGCAATTGTTCTCATCCGATGCGGGTGGAACTTCGCTGGCCTTCAGGCTCAGAAGGTGTCCGAACTCGTGCACCAACACGAAGTCGAGATCGTCACCCAGACCAAGACCGACACCCAGAACCCACTTGGTCGGGTCCGCATCTGCTGGGTAAACGTAGGCGCCACCAAACTCTTCAGGGACGAGCTCGAAACTTGTGATCATCTGACGTTCCGCTGCGGGGATCAACTGCACGAAACGCTCCCAGATCTCCCTGGCCTGGTCTGCGACTTCAGGCGACGTTGCGGAGGACAGATCAATCGTGTCGCCGTCGACCGCGAAGGCTCCAAGCGCAGCTTCCTCATCGAAGCTGCCCTCCTCAGAACCGTCTTCTCGGTCCTCGTCGTCGACATCGAACTCGTCGAACTCACCTTCCGCTTCGTCAGGCCAGTCCTCGTCCGTCCAGTCCTCGTCCGTCCGGTCCTCGTCCGTCCAGTCCGCGTCAGGCCAGTCCTCATCAGGCGCCAAGGTCGATCCCACGCGGGACGACGGGCCGATCCGAACGTCGAGGCCGAGCTCGTCGAGCTCTGCAGCAAGCTCAGCGAGTGTGAGTTCACCGAGGTCATCGCTGATTCGACCATCGTTCACCTGAGCGGCCCGAGTCGCTGGGGCCGAAGCGGGAATCGGAGTTGTGCTCAGAGCCTGTACGCCAGCGGGGACGCCCACACTCGCGGCACCGACCATGGTTGCCAAGCCAGCGGCAACCAGAAGACGTCGTCGCCAACTTCTCGATTCGTCAGCCGTTTCGATGATCACGTTGGATTCAGTCGCGTCGTTCATTGGGGAGTCCTTTGCCGGTCGTGTTGATCCGTGGTGACCAACACCGAGAACGATGAAGGAACCTTCCTGAGAGAAAGCCAAGGGTTCCTAAGAGAACGCCAAGAACGACTCCTCGCTGAAGCGGC
>CALHCB010000130.1 GCA_937930695.1 uncultured Acidimicrobiales bacterium
GACGCAGTACTCGACGCACCAGTTCGCGAGATTCAGATCGTATTCACCGCTGAGGCTGCTCCCTTTGGAGAAGGGTTCGTCGTACTCGATGCGAACGGGGTCGTCGTCTCCCCCTCACTGATCACCTCACCCGACAGCCTGACGTGGTCTCTGGTCTTCGAAGAACCATTGGCGGGCGGAACGATCGGCGTCCGTTGGACTGTCCAGGCACCGGATGCTCACCCAATCAGCGGCAGCTTCAGTTTCGAAGTGACTGCTCCGGTGAAAACTGACGACGGGCCGGACCTTCGCATTGAACCGTCAACAGACGTGCCAGGTTCTGGGTCTCCGACAACACGATCGCCGCAAACACTCGATGACTTCTTGGCCGTCGAGGCTCCGATGGCCGCCCTCTCCGATCTCGTTGCAGCGGCGGCACGATTCCTCGCCATCGCAGGCATGGTGCTTGGTGTGGGAGCGGTCGTGTTTCGCGCCACTGCGCTCGGAGAGAACAAGGGCGACCGTCGGTCGGTCCTCTTCTGGATACGTCGAGGTGCGCTCACCATTTTCATCGGCGCAGGGTTCGAGCTTCTCTCGGCGGTTGGCAAGAACGGCGGATCCTGGACTGCGATCGTCAACCTCGACGAATGGGCCAAGATCCTCGACTCGTCCCTCGGGATCGCTATCCTCATGCGGCTCGTGGGCGGCGGCCTCATGATGGTCGGATCCACAACGCGCAGCGATCGCCTCCCGGCTTCGAAACTCCTGATCGGAGGGGTAAGTCTCATCTTGGTGTCGTTCAGCTTCGACGGCCACACGGTGACCGAAGGCGCCCGCTGGCTTCACGCAGTCGTGAATGTCGTCCACGTATCCGCCGCAGTGATCTGGGGCGGTGGCGTGCTGATGCTGGCCAACATTGTGTGGCGACGTTCCCGTCGAGGTGAGCCGGCCAAGGTTGCCGAGATGGCGATCCGATTCTCCGGGATCGCCGGACTCGCCCTGGCCGTTGCCGGGCTCGCTGGCACGGCACTGACCATCATCGTGCTCGACGAGGTATCAGAGATCTGGAGCACCGGATGGGGCAGAGTCCTCATCGCGAAGATGGCCGCTGTGGGAATTGGCGCCGCCATCGGCGCGTACAACCATTTCGCGATTGTCCCGCTCCTCTCGGCAACACCAACCGACGTCGAGAACCAGCGGCTTCGCTCGACGATCTCGGTCGAGGCAGCCGCAATCCTGGTTGTCATTGTTCTGACGGGAATCCTCGTAGGGGCCAACTCAAACTGAGATGAGATTCCCGAACCGATGCAAAGTTCGGCTCACCGCCTGCTCTCGCACATAGTGGAGGAGCTCGACACGTCCATCAGCGACCACTGGTGCGGCCGCGAGGTGGATCCCGGCTTGGCGAGCAGGCTCGTTCAGCTGCGACTCGACGTCCCCAACGATGCGCACCCGTTCGACGCCCAACCGAGAGAGACGATCGGCGAACTCGTCGGCCGATTCGGTGGCCACATCGGACCAGACAATGGGAACGCCAGCCCGACGTGCGGCCATCGTGACTCGCTCGACGTCAAAGGATGCAGCGCCCGGCCCGATCCGAACAGCGATGCGAGCCAACGGCCGATAGCGAAAGACATTCGACTCACAAAACAGGGCGGTGGGGTCATGTTCGACCGAGAAGTGATCCGTCCATGCCAATTCGTCGCTGCGTTCCGCTCGCTCGAGCCAGGTTGCGGAGCGTTCCGAGTCATCAATCACCGCTCCAAGCTGTGCGATGTAATTCGGTCCTCCCGCTTTCGCTCCTGGTCCAACAGACGATTGTTTCCAACCTCCGAAAGGCTGGCGATTGACGATCGCCCCGGTGATTCCTCGGTTGACGTACGCGTTGCCGACCTCGACCTCGTCGATCCATCGGGCGATCTCGGACGGGTCCAGCGAATGCAGGCCACCTGTCAGCCCAAACGCCGACTGGTTCTGAATCTGGATCGCTTCATCCAACGATGCGACGGACATGATCCCGAGCACCGGGCCAAAACATTCGGTCGTGTGAAACCACGAACCGGGTTCGACGCCGAGACGAACACCGGGACTCCAGAGATTGGTCGACGCGTCGAGCAATCTCGGCGTCACCAGCCAACGCTCTTGATCGTCCAAGGTCGTCAAGCCTCGAAGCAGTCGTTCGTTCGCCGGACCAATGATTGGCCCCATCGAGGTTTCTCGTTCGGTGACGGGCCCGACGGCCAAACTCTCTACCGCGTCGACGAGCTGGCGTTGGAACCGAGGCGAATCGGCAAGGCCGCCAACGCAAATGGCCAAGCTCGCCGCCGAGCACTTCTGGCCCGAATGTCCGAACGCTGAATCGACGAGGTCGCCAACCGCCAAGTCAACATCCGCGTTTTCGGTGATGACCAGGCTGTTCTTGCCCGAGGTTTCCGCGAACAAGACAAGATCAGGCTTCCAGCTTCGAAACAGATCTGCTGTCTGGGTTCCCCCAGTCAGGATCACCCCGTCGGCGTGCGTGACAAGGTGCCGGCCGACCTCGTTCTCCGGTGTTCGAGCAAACGTCAGAACGTCGTGGGGAACTCCGGCAGCCCAAAGTGCCTCGGCCACGATCTCCGCACATCGAGGAGTCTCTGGTGCGGGCTTGAACACCACGGTGTTTCCCGCAGCGAGGGCCGCCAGCACGCCACCTGCCGGAATCGCTACCGGGAAGTTCCACGGCGGAATCACTGCCACCACACCGAGCGACTCGAACCGATGATTGGGCGACAACGTGCTCAGATCTGCCACCCGATCGCCGTAGTAATAGGCGAAGTCGATGGCCTCTGAAACCTCTGGATCGGCTTGGGCGAAGGTCTTGTTTCCTTCGTGCATCATGGCGTTGATCAGATCGCCTCGTCGGCGAGCAAGTTCATCGGCCGCTGCGTGCAAGATCCGCTGTCGTTCTGCGAGCGACGTCGCTGCCCAGTCCTGCTGGGCAATGCGTGCACCCGCGAGCAAGTCGTCCAGCGCCTCGACCGTGTCGACCTCTGGCAAGGACACCGGCTGGAACTGCGCAACGTCGGCTACGGCCCTGGCCCACTCCCGGTTCGAAGCAAGAACGGGATCAGTGTCTGGTTCGTTGACGAAACCCATGCCTTGAAGCGATGCATGAGACGCAAGCGCTGGACGTTCCTGCGTCCGCTGCGGCGAGACCGATGGAAGCTCACGCCGACGCACCGAGTCGGTGAAGCGTCCGACCTCCCTGACGAACGAGGCACTTCCCGGAGTCAATGAGAACAGCGATCTCATGAAGTTGTCCTCAGCCGAGTTCTCCTCGAGCCGACGAAACAAGTAGCTGATCGCGACATCGAAATCGGCGGGCGCCACGATCGGGGTGTAGAGCAGCAAGCCTTCGGCGTCTTGGCGAACAATTCGAGCGTGTGCTGGCGCCATTCCCTGGAGCATCTCGAATTCGACTCGATCGCTGACCCCGCGTTCTTCGGCAAGCAGATGCGCGAGCGCAACGTGAAAGAGGTTGTGACTGCCCACACCGATACGAACCGATTCCAGCCGTTCCTCGGTCAGTGCCCAATCAAGGCATCGCACGTAGTTCGCGTCGGTGTCGGCCTTCGAGCCGTATGGCGCGATCTCCCATCCATGGATGGCAGCATCGACCCGCTCCATCGCCAGATTGGCGCCCTTCACCAAACGAATCTTGATCTCGCCGCCGCCAGCTGCCTTTCGAGCAGTTGACCATGCGACCAAGCCCTGGAGGGCATCGAGCGAGTCCGGCAGGTATGCCTGCAACACAATGCCGGCGTCGAGCTTCTGAAGATCCGGCTCGTCGAGCACGGAAGTGAAGGCTGCGATCGTCAACTCCAGATCGTGGTACTCCTCCATGTCGAGGTTGATAAAGGTTGCCGGCGCCGTCGATGCGGCTCGCAAGAAGAGCTCACGCAGCCGGGCCGTGATGCGAACCAGGCCCTCATCCCACGCCCACGGTTCGAGTTGGGAGGCGATTGCCGAGACTTTCACCGAGACGTAGTCGACGTCGGGTTGATCGAGCAGCTCTGCCGTTCGCTCGAACCGGCGAGAGGCTTCTCGCTCCCCCAGCACTGCCTCACCGAGAAGGTTCACGTTCTGCTCAAACCCCTGACTCCGACGGAACGACAAATGTTCCCGGAGCGGCTCAGAATCAGCATCGACGACAAGGTGTCCGACAAGTTGGCGCATCCGGCGGCGAGCCAACGGCATCACCAACCACGGCAAGACAGGGGCGACGAGCGCTCCGGACCGCAGTAAGAGCCGATCGAGTCGGGTGAGGAACCCAGGCAATCGACCATCGTTGATCAATCCGACGAGCTGATCAGCAGCGACCCGATTGTCGTCGGGGCGAACAACCCGATCGACGAACCGCATCGTGAAAGCGACGCCATCCGGATCGTCGATCAGCCCCGCCAGCTGGTCCATCGTGTCGCGATCAGTCGCAGTCTCTTGATCATGCGCACGAGCGAGCCATCGCTCGACGAGATCGATCGCCGGGTCGATCAGTTCATCAGCATCACGCGCCATGGAACCATCTTGGAAGGCAGCATTGGTCGCAGTCTTGTACGATCCCGCCCCGAATGGCGTCCGACCCGATTCCTGCCGAACTGAACGTTCAAGCCGAACTTCTCGAACTGTTCGACGACCTCGTTGACGTGATCTTCGTCATGAAGGGACGGGACGGCATCTACACGAACGTGAACAACGCGTTCGTCCGGCGAACTGGCCAGCAGTCCAAGCGAGACGTCATCGGCCACCGGGCTCGCGATGTCTTTCCGCCCGCGTTGGCCGAGCGGTACGAGCAACAAGACGATGAGATCTTCGCCAGCGGCGAATCGCTGCGCGACGAGTTGGAGCTGATTCGGCGGACTGACGGATCACTCGGGTGGTACCTCACCACGAAACTGCCGGTGCTCGAAGGCGGCCGAGTTGAAGCGATTGTCAGCATCAGTCGAGATCTCCAGGTCCCAAGTGCAGACCGAGTCGAGATGGAAGCTCTCACTCGCGTGGTCGACGAGGTGGGCCAACGCCTCGATCAGACCCTCCGAGTGGCCGAGCTCGCAGAGATCGCCAACTGTTCACCGCGCCAGTTGGAACGCCGAATGAAACGAGTCTTCGGACTTACCGTCACGCAATACGTTCTGCGGAGAAAGGTCGATCGAGCGACTCGCCTCCTCGCGGAGACAGACATGCCAGTTGTCGAGGTCGCCGCCGCATGCGGCTTCTATGACCAGGCGGACCTCACACGAATGTTCGCTCGGCTGACGAACGAAACACCGGCCCAGTTCCGGGCCAACCGGCCATAGCAAACGACGAACTCCGACTCAGGACTCAACAACGATCACCGAGGACTCATCCACACCGAGTTCAACTCGTTCACCAATCTCCGGACGAGCGTTCGTTTCGTACACGACACGTCGGGTGGCGTCGCGAACAGCCTCGACAGTGAATCGTCCGTCGCGGAACGACGCGAACTCGACTGTCGCCTCGATCATTCGCCCACCGCGCCGTGCGCCTCCCGACAGAACGGCCGAGATTGGCACGATCTCGATTGAGCCGTCGTCGAGACGCCACCGATTCGGGTGACCGACGAATTCGGCGACGAACGAGTTCGCTGGGCGCCACCACAGATCGTCCGGCCTGCCCACCTGGACGACACGACCTTCATGGAGCACGACAACGCGATCGGCCAGGGCGAACGCTTCGGCTTGATCGTGCGTGACATGAAGTGTGGTCAGGCCAAGCAGCCGCACAAGCCGACGAAGGTCAGCCGTGAGTTGCTCACGCAGGACACGATCGAGCGAACCCAAGGGTTCGTCGAGCATCAACAAACCGGGAGAGGGAGCGAGAGCCCGCGCCAGGGCAACGCGCTGGGCCTCGCCACCCGACAGGCTCTCGACCGCCCGGTCCGCGAAGGAGCCGAGCTCCACCAGGTCGAGCATTTCGCTCACCCGTCGTTCTCGCTCACCCCGAGACATGCCAGACATCTCGAGCCCGAATCCAACGTTCTCCCCCACCCGAAGATGGGGAAAGAGCACGTGTGTCTGAAACATGAGTCCCAGATCACGCTCGTGCGTCGGTGTCGCCGAGACATCTCGGCCGTCCATCCGAATGATTCCGCTCGAGAGCGGTTCCAAGCCCGCGACAGCTCGCAGAAGCGTGCTCTTTCCGCACCCGCTCGGCCCGATCACGGCGACGACCTCGCCGGCATCGATCCGCAGCTCAACGTCCCGCAACGCCAGCTCGGCTCCATAGCAAACGGAGAGCTGTTCGATTTCGAGTCTGGTCATCGACGGCCAAGCCTTTCAGCGTTTGCTCGCCGCCGCATCGCAATCGCCTTTCGCAAACACGATTCCCTCACAACAACGAAACCGCGTCTTGTCGCCGACGTTCGAGGAGTGTTGCGATCACCGCAACCACGATGCCGATCACCACGCTCAACGCCAGCGCTTGTCCTCGAAGAACCTGTCCGGGCTGAGACAATAATCGGAACACGGCAAGCGGAGCAGTGAACGATGCATCGCCCCGAGCCAGGAACGACGTCGCTCCGAACTCGCCGATGCTCACCGCGGCGGCGAAACCTGCTCCGGTGAACAACGGCGAACGCAGGGCTGGCCAATCGACCCGCCGTTTCACGACGGAGGGCGAGGCCCCCAACGTTGCCGCCACCTGGCGTTGTCGGTTGTCGATTGATCGAACGGCGGGCACGAGGGCAGCAAGAACAAACGGCAGCCCGATCACGGCATGGGCGAGCGGGATCAGCCACACCGATCGACGGAACTCAAAGAACGTGAATCCCACGATGTAGCCGAATCCCAGCGTGACAGCGGAAACGCCGAGCGGGATGAGCGAGCCGACTTCGAGCCATCGACCGAGTCGCCCCCCGGACCCAATCGTCCAAGCGGCAAGCACTCCAACGACCGAGGCGACCAGAGCCGCCCCAAGGGCGAAGAACACCGAGGTCAGCAGGGCCCGGCCGGGAGAGACCGGCAACAGCGTCGACCGTTCCGTCAGACGAGTGAAGTTCGTGAAGCCGTACTGATCGCCGACCCACAACGATCGCTCTACCAACGTGACCATCGGCGCAACAATCACCACACCCGCTGCCGCGAGCACGGTTGTCACGTACGAACGGCGGACGGTCGTGTCGACCGAAAGCGGCCGGGATGAAACGACACCAGCACTCACCGACCCACCGATATGTCGCCGCTGGAAACGAGCAGCGAGGATCGACAACGCGACGACGGCGACAAGCTGGACAAGAGCCAACACTGCGGCCACGTCGAACTCTTGGCGGAACACCGCGAACCGACGAATCTCGGTCTCGAGCGTTGCTCGCCGGGGACCACCGAGAAGCAGAATCACCCCGAAGCTCGTAAACGAGAACAAGAAGACAACCGTCGATGCTCCAGCGACGACAGGGGCGAGGCGAGGCACCGTGATCCGTCGGAACGCGGCCAGCGGTGAAGCGCCCAAGACCCGAGCAGCTTCGATCTCTCGTTCATCTAGACGTTCCCAGAAGCCGCCAACAATCCGCACCACTACTGCGATGTTGAAGAACACGTGGGCCAAGAGGATGGCGGTGATTGTGCGTTCCAGCTCGACCCCGACTCGGTCGAACAAGGCGGAGAAGGCTGCGGCGACGACAACGGTCGGCAAGACGAACGGCACAACGACGAGGACCCGCAACCAACGTCGACCTGGGACATCGAAGCGAGCCAACACGTGAGCGATCGGCAAGCCGACCATGAGGGTGAGCAACGTTGATGCGGTCGCCTGCCACGTCGAGAACCAGAGCACCGATCGGAACGACCTCGAGGACAGAACGTCGACAACGTCGGAGATCGGAACACCGGCGAAACTTCGGACCAACACTGCACCAAGCGGCCACGCCACCATCACCGCCAGAAACGCAACGGGAACAATGGCGGCGAGACGCTGGCTCGAGCGGCTCATCAGTCGGCGCTCACTAGTCAGCGTTCATCTGGTGTTGGAGCGACGCATCAGCGAAGGACGATCTCGGTCCAACGGGCCGTCCACTCAGCTCGATTCGCCTCGATCTCGGCCGGATCAAGGATCAACGGCTCGCTGACCACCACACCGTGCTCGACGAACGCTGCGGGCAATGCAACGTCGGCGTTGGCGGGAGCCACGAACATGTTGAGGGGAATGTCGGCCTGGAAGGTTTCCGACAACATGAAGTCGATCAACAGGCCCGCCTCTTTCGGGTGGTCGGTTCCGGCCAAGACCCCGGCAAATTCGATCTGCCGGAAGCACGAATCGACGATCACCGTCGTGGGGGCGGTATCGATAGCTGGCTCAGCGAACAACACCTCAGCGACGGGACTCGTGGCGTAGGAGGTAACGATCTGCTTGTCGCCCCCGCCGGACACAAAGTCGCCGTAGTAGGCATCGTTCCATCCCGCACTCACGGTCACGCCGCCCTCGGCAAGCGCCGACCAATACGCTTCCCAGCCATCTTCGCCATAGGTCGCAATCGTTGCCAGCAGGAAGGCAAAGCCAGGCGAGGAGGTCTCGGGGTTCTGTGTCACGAATGACCCGGCGAATATCGGGTCGGTCAGGTCGTCGATGGAGGTCGGAACCTGCCCATCCACACCCGCCAGGGTCGCATTTACGCAGACGTCGCCGTAGTCGATCGGTGTCACCCGATGCTCAGGATCGAGTTCGAACTCATCAGGAACCGAGGCCAGCAGGTCACTGATGTGAGGGGTGAACACGTCATTGTCGAGCCCTCGTTGGAGGAACGTGTTGTCGATCCCGAACAGCACGTCGCCTTGCGGGTTCCCTGCCGTCAGCACCGCTGCAGACACGAGCTCGCCCGCGTCGCTTCCCCTCACCACCTCGACAGAGATCCCGGTCTCGTCGGTGAATGTGTCGAAGATGCCCTCGGTCACCAAGAACGAGTCGTGGGTCAGGAGGGTTAACGTCACATCCTGGGTCGAATCGCTCGAATCCTCTACTTCCGTTTCGGTCGATCCAGAAGAATCGTCGGCGGCGCACCCTGCGCTGAACAGGATGGCAATGGATAGCAAGGCGGCAATTTTCCGCATGTGAATCCTCCCTTTCGCTGGCATTACCCAGATCAGGTTCACGGGTCGACAGCGGGTGTGCTGTCCTCTCAGCCCGACCTTCGAGCTCCCCGGTTTTCATTTGTTCGTGAAATACTAACAGCACCGTGACTCCAGCAATCACACTCCTGAAACGACTCGGGGTCGCCCACGAACTCGTGAGCTACGAGCACGACGCCGCCGCCCGTAGCTACGGCGAAGAAGCAGCAGATCTGCTTGGTCTGGATCCGACCACGGTCTTCAAGACACTCATGGCGTGCCTCACCGGTGGCCGTCGAGACAACGAACTTGTCATCGCCTTGGTCCCAGTGTCGGGAACGCTGGATCTCAAGGCGCTGGCCCGTTCAGCACAAGCAAAGAAGGCCTCGATGGCCGACGTCGAGGTTGCCGAGCGGACAAGCGGATACGTCGCTGGTGGCATCAGCCCCTTCGGACAAAAGACGGTGCTTCGCACCTTCCTTGACGAGTCAGCGCTCGCGGTTGAAAAGATCCACGTGAGCGGCGGCCGTCGAGGACTCGAGATCATCATCGACCCAAACGACTTGCTTCGAGTGCTTAACGGTCGAGCGCATCCTTTGATGGCGCAGGCATCTCCCTGAGGGCTCGCAACATCAGGCCGATTCCGGCTGCAAACGTGATCAACATGATCATGAAGTGCGAGAGCTTGAGATTGAACCAGAAGTTCAGTTTGCTGAGAATCTCGACCGCGATCACCGCAGCCCCGATCCCGAAGAGCACCCACCCCCAAGACTTCGAGGCGTCGTAGAACAAGGCGATGCAACCAATGAAGATCGGGAGAAAAACGATCCCGGCGGATCCCGTTCCTCCACCGAATCCTCGCGACACCCAACCGCTTCCGTATGTGGTCACCCGTACCGAGTCGACGAAGAACCACGCGGATGCCAACGAGAGCACACCGCCAAGGGCGAACGTCCCGAGTCCACCCTTGGTTCCTCCAGGATTGTCCAGCTGCATTCGTCCAGCGTAGGAGAAGTCAGCCCAAGGGGCGGAGCAATGGACCATCCGGACCGTCTTCGACGGTCCAGCCAGCCGCTGCGAGCTCATCCCGGATCTCATCAGCCCGCGCGAAGTCTTTCCCAGCTCGAGCAGCGGACCGCTCCTCGGCGAGGGCCAGCATCTCTGCTGGAGCCGCACGCTCTTCGTCGACCAATCGCAGACCCAGAGCGCCAGTGATCTCGCGCACAGCCGACACCGCCAGCGCAGCGGTCGTCGTATCGTTCCCATCGAGCGCTGTGTTGCCTTCACGAACTTGTCGGAACATGAGGTCAACGGCCCCAGCCGTATCGAAATCGTTGCTCATCAGCTCGGTGAACTCAGCGACCACAGATGGAGCGGGTTCAACGTTGAGATCGCGAGTTCGGCGGGCGAATCCGTCGAGACGATCCAGTGCCGCCTCGGCGTCGCGCAGTGTGACGTCGGTGACCTCCATGGGCGATCGGTAGTGCGAGCGAAGGATCAGCAGTCGATACGCGCGTGGGTCGTATTTCTCGGTGAGGTCCAGAAGGTTTTGGACGTTTCCGAGAGACTTGGACATCTTCTCGCCGTCCATCTCGACGAACCCGTTGTGCATCCAGTGCGTTGAGAAGACCTTGCCGTCGGCGATGGCTTGGGCCCGTTCGTTCTCGTGATGAGGGAAGGTGAGGTCGAGGCCCCCACCGTGCAGATCAAACCCTTCACCGAGCAGATCCAGGCTCATGACAACACATTCGGTATGCCAGCCCGGGCGACCGTCGCCCCATGGCGAATTCCAGGAAGGTTCACCCTCTTTGGCGAACTTCCAAAGCGCGAAGTCGGCTTGATGCCGCTTCTCGGTACCGACGATCTCGCGATCGCCTCCGCCCTCGAGGAGCTGATCCAATGACTGGTGAGCCAGCAGCCCGTACCCCTCTACCCCTTCGACCGACAGGTACACCCCATCAGAGGTGACGTAGGCCGCATCGCTGCTGATCAGCCGTTCGAGCAGATCGATCATTTGATCGACGTAGGCGGTCGCATGTGGCGTTGCATCTGGTCGCAGCACGTCGAGGCGATCCATCGCCTGCCACCAGATCGCCTCGCACTTCACTGCAATCTCGGCGGAGTCTCGACCCTCGTTGATCGCTCGCTCGATGATCTTGTCGTCGATGTCGGTGATGTTCGAGACAAACGTGACGTCGAGTCCCGACCACGCAAGAAATCGGCGGACAACATCGAAGACCAACACCATCCGGCCGTGCCCCAGGTGTGGAGGCCCATAGACAGTTGGGCCACAGGCATACATCGACACTTTGCCGGGGTCTCGCAACGTCAGCGGGACCACCTCTTGGCGGGCGGTGTCATAGAGCCGGATCATGGTCGGCCAAGGTACCCGCCTCGGCGGGAGAGCGCCGACTCTTTTCTGCGACCATCGATCTGTCGATTTTCTGCTCATGGGGCGGGAAAACTGTGCCGATGCCTCAGACGTGGCGACGACAGGGCCGACACAGGCTGAACCGAACACCGACAGTTGGTCTGGACGACCCGGTCTTTCGCGCGCTCTTCGACTGACCGCCTATCTCGGTCCAACGCTGGCATCGCTCGTCGCAACGTTTTACATCACGCGATTCCATCCGCCGACCAACTTCGACGTCCCGGTTTGGCAGTGGTGGATCTTCGTCTTCACCGTCGGTGTAGGCGTTCTGCTGATCACTGATCGTCTCGCTCGACGACTCCTACCTCTCGCTGCTCTGTTCAAACTGTCGCTGGCGTTTCCCAACGAAGCCCCCTCACGGTTCGGCGTTGCCATGCGAAGCGGCACGACCCGTCAGATCCAGCGACGAATCGAGGAGATTCGAGAGTCCGGCATCGAGACTGATGAGACCCAACATGCGGAAGTCATGTTGGAACTCGTCGCTGCGTTGAGCGTCCACGATCGCATGACTCGGGGACACTGCGAGCGAGTTCGCGCCTATACCGACATGCTCATCGAAGAGCTCGGAATCAACGAACGTGATGCCGGCAAGCTCCGTTGGGCAGCCCTCCTGCACGACGTCGGCAAGATTCACGTACCGACCGAGGTACTGAACAAAAACGGCCGGCCCTCAGAGGTCGAGTGGGAGCTTCTCAAGTCCCACACCTGGCATGGCGACCGCATGATCGCACCCCTCCGTCCTTGGCTCGGCGAATGGGCCGACGCCATCGGCTCTCACCACGAACGTTGGGACGGCGACGGCTACCCCGCAGGGGTGGGTGGCTCCGACATCAACTATGGCGCCCGAATCGTCGCCGTGGCCGACGCCTTCGACGTGATGACGTCGACCCGTTCGTACAAGAAGCCGATCAAGGCCGAGGAAGCCCGAGCTGAGATTGCCCGCTGCGCTGGCACGCAGTTTGATCCCAAAGTCGTTCGGGCCTTCCTCAATATCGGTATTGGCCGCCTTCGCTTGGCCAT
Organism: uncultured Acidimicrobiales bacterium; assembly: GCA_937930695.1. GTDB lineage: Bacteria > Actinomycetota > Acidimicrobiia > Acidimicrobiales > SZUA-35 > CALEWY01. The sequence continues at coordinate 12,526 of CALHCB010000130.1, forward strand.
CGGTCCGCTTTCGTGGGCCGCCAATATTCCTGCCGCTGGCCAGGCTCCGATCGCCCCGGCAATCACCCCCGTCGCCACGGCCGCCACGGCAGGTCTTACCGCCACCGTCGCCGTCGTGACTGGTGGCTTCTTCGGCTTGCTGAGTCCGGACGCAGAAGTCCCTGAGGCAGTGGCGTTTGCCGACGAGCCCATCGCCACCACCACAACGGTCTTCGTCCCCGAAACCACCGTCAGACCGACCACAACACAACCGACCACCACCACCTCGCCACCAACCACGACGAGTACGCCCAGTCCGACCTCGTCGATTCCCACCAAGCTCAGCCCGACGACAAACGCCCCGACGACAGTGCCAGCCACCACGACGTCGACCACGACTGCTTCGACAACGACAACGACCGTCACGGTGCCCCCTGTTCCTGTTGCGCTGAGCACTTCTGTGAACTTGTTTGAAGACGGGTCGTTGGCCATCGATCTGGCCGCCCTCTCTTCCAACGGTTCGCTCGACTTCAACCTCGTGAACCCGCCCGCACTCGGAACCGTCGTTGTCCTCGACGACCTCGTTGTTGGCTCAGCAACTCCGAACGCCAACCCCAATGGTGAAACGAACGCTGACCCCAACTCACCAATCAACCAGGAAACCGACATTGACATTGACACCGGCACCGACACCGGGCCGGTCCGGGTCAGCCGAACCGCTGTGTACACCGTCAACCCGAATGCGAACGGATCGGACAGCTTCAGCTTTGAGGCCTGCGAACTCGCCAGCCCCTATCGGTGTTCGAGCGGCGAGGTGAACCTCACAATCGAGCAAGTCAACGATGCTCCAACCACCAGTTCGAGCACGAGCACATCGACCAATGAAGACTCGCCTTCTGCTCCGCTGGATGCAGTCGCTCTCGCCGCGGCGAGCGACGTCGACAACGACGTGCTGAGCGTGCAGTGGGGAACCCCCTCAGTCGCTGGCATCGCCACAGCGACGGCCGAAGGCCTCCGATTCACACCACCTCAGGACTTCAACGGACTTGTGGAAGTTCCCTACAACGTGTGCGACGGGACCGACTGCACGCCAGCGGTTCTCGAACTCACTGTTGTCCCCGTAAACGACAGACCGACGGCCAGTCCGCTGACTCTCTCCGTCAACGAAGATGAACCGAGAACCGTGACGTCCACGCAGCTCCTGGCCGCCGTCGTCAACGACGTCGATACGGCATCGAGCCAACTCCAATTCAGCTTTGTCGATCCGGGCACTGGCTCGTTCTCGAGCAGCCCAACAGGATTCTTCTTCCAGAACGACCTTGATTCCACGGCACCCGTTTCCATCACCTACTCGGTGTGTGATGGAGGCTCACCTTCCTTGTGCGCGCTCTCGACTGTCGACCTCAGCTACGTACCGATCAACGATGCTCCCATTGTCGGCGCGTCGTCTCGTTCCGCTTCCGAAGACACGCCTATCACGGTGACCACCACATCGATTCTGGCCGAGTCGGTCTCCGACATCGACGACGCAAACTCGGCCCTTGACCTCACCTACAGCCTCGTCAATCCCGGCGGTGTTCTCGACACCTCGATTGCTGGCCAGTTCACCTACACGCCGGTGCCCAACGCCACCACCGATGTCAAGATTCTGGTGACGGCGTGTGACCCGAGCTTGCTCTGCGGGAGCGCGGAGCTGACGTTGGTCTTCTCCACCAGTAACGATGCTCCCGTTGCTCTCGGGTTCACAAAGATGGGGACCGAAGACACGACCACATCGATTACGACCGCCGATCTGTTCCCGAAGGCCTCCGACGTCGACAATCCCGACACGGATCTCACCTGGACCTTCCAAACAACAAACAAGGGAACGTTCTCCAACGTCACCGCCACCAGCTTCGACTTCAACCCCAAACCCGATGCCACCGCCGACGTCAGCATCACCTACGAGGTGTGTGACCTCGAACCCAGCTGCGATACGGCGACGATCACCCTCAAGTTCACTCCCGTCAATGACGCTCCAACTGCGATCTCGGCGACCGTGCTGGGGGGCGAAGACGTCACGACCTCGGTGACGACGACCGAACTCTTCTTGGCAACAAACGACATCGACAACACTGATTCCGACCTCACCTTCAGCTTCGTGAAGACATCGGGCCCCGGCGCTCTGTCCAACGTGTCCCCTACGGGTTTCGACTACATACCGGATCCTGACAGCACGCCGACCGTCCTGGTCGACTACACGGTGTGCGACCTCGAACCGAAGTGCGCAACCGGAACGCTCACCCTGACCTTTGCCGCCGCGAATGATGCACCTGTGGCTTCGGTCATCGGCCTACTGGGCACCGAGGACACAACGAGGTCGGTCGACTACGCAATTCTGTCGGGCAGCGCGGCCGACGTCGACAACGCCGACTCCGACCTCAGATGGACCTTCAGTGTCTCTACCGGAACGCTCACCAACGTCACCGCCACCAGCTTTGACTACGTGCCTGCCACGAACGCCACCGGACCGGTCACGATCGACTACGAGGTCTGTGACCTCGAACCGCTTTGCGACACGAGCACGATCAACCTGTTCCTGAATCCGGTGAACGATGCTCCGATCCTCGGCGCCATCCCGACACAAACCCTCGTCGCAGGCAAAGAAATCGCCCCGATCTCCATACCCGTATCCGATGTCGACAACACGGTGGCGTCACTTGCATGGACCCCGACATTGCCCAACGGACTGTTCGTTGATCCTGCGGATCAGAAGATCAAGGGAACTCCTAGTGCCAGCAACAAGGGTTCGACGTTCGCGGCGTCGCTCACCGTCAAGGACCCAGCAGGAGCTCCAGCCACTACCTCGTTCCAGATCATCTTCGAAGACGAAGCCGTGTCGCCTCTCGCCGGCAAGATCGCCATCACCGAGGTGCTCCACCACCGGACAACCACGGCAACACTCAGCAGAATTGGTGTGCACGACGACTTCATCGAGATCACGAACATCAGCACCGAGAACATCAGCTTGGACGGCCTATCGCTTCGCGACTTCGATGCCAGCAACGGAGTGGAAGACAACGTCATCGTCGTTGGCAATCTCGCCAATACGTCGTTCGACTACACATTCGGCGCCCTGGACCAGCGCGGCGATTCGAGCTTGCTCGCCCCCGGAGAATCGGCCGTGATTTGGACCGGTGATCCTGACGGCGAGGGCTACTGGGTCACCGGCACCGTTGGCGGTTTCCCCGTCAACGTCTACTTCAACTTGCAGACCTTCCCGCACGCTCCGGCGACGGCGCGGGAATACCTCATCGGTGAGGAACCGTGGCCGATCTTGTCCACCGAAGGCGATGATCTGTGGCTGTACGACTCCAATGATGACCTCGTCGACTTTGTTGCCTGGGACAACCAATCCGCTGACTCCCAGCGGTCAGGAGCGCCGACCCCGTATCTCGACCAATGGAACGCACTGGACGAGATGCGAATTTCCGGCTCGGTGAACGGGCACTCGATCTCCCTCGGCACGACGACCGACTTCGACGACGTCTCCTGTTGGGCTCGAACCACAGACCCCGCTGATGCTTCGTGCACAGACCCTCACGTCACACTCGATACCGACACCTTCTTCTTCGGACTGGTCAACCGAGTCTCCTCGGCCGGCCAGCCGAACTTCAACTGAGCGCCAACTTCGCTTCGTCCGCTGAAAGTCCGCTAAATCTCCCCCACTCGACAGCTCCCTTGCCCGTAGCCTGTGGGGATGAACACCGGCGCACCGGACAAACCAAGCCTCGAAGGTTTGGAGCAAAAATGGGCAGCAGAATGGGATCAACTCGGCACGTTTGCCTTTGACCGATCGGCAACCCGTGACGACGTGTTTTCGATCGATACGCCGCCGCCGACGGTGTCCGGCTCGCTCCACATGGGTCACATCTTCAGCTACACCCACACCGACACGATCGCCCGCTACCAGCGGATGACAGGAAAGACTGTGTTCTACCCGATGGGGTGGGACGACAATGGCCTGCCCACTGAGCGTCGCGTACAGAACTACTTCGCCGTTCGCTGTGACCCATCACTGCCCTATGAGGAAGGCTTCGAGCCTCCAGCTCGTGAGTCATTGGGTCCCGATGGCAAGAAGGTCAAGCGCCAAGTTTCGATCAGCCGGCCGAACTTCATCGAGCTGTGCGACGAGTTGGTTGCCCTCGACGAAAAGGTCTTCGAGGATCTCTGGCGTTCGCTTGGCCTGAGCGTCGATTGGTCCTTGCTCTACGCCACGATCGACGAACGATCACGTCGCGCCAGCCAACGGGCGTTCCTGCGCAACCTCGCTCGAGGAGAGGCATACCAACAAGAGGCACCAAGCCTCTGGGACGTCACGTTCCAAACCGCAGTGGCCCAAGCCGAGCTGACCGACAAAGACATGCCAGGGGCCTACCACAAGCTCCGTTTCTCACTCCCGAACGGTGAAGACCTTCTCATCGACACCACGCGTCCAGAACTCCTCCCTGCCTGCGTCGCTGTCGTGGCCCACCCGGACGACGAGCGCTACACCGAATTCAAGGGACAGACCATCACCACGCCAGTCTTTGACGTCGAGGTCCCGATGGTTTTCCATGAGCTCGCTGATCCCGAGAAGGGCACGGGCGTCGCCATGATCTGTACCTTCGGCGACACGACCGACGTCACGTGGTGGCGTGAACTCAATCTGCCAGCACGCGCCGTCATCGGCCGAAACGGACGGTTCGTCGAAGACGCGCCCGAGGTCATGACCCCGGAAGCCGCAGAGCGTTACGGCCGCATGGCGGGCAAAACCGTCTTCTCGGGCAAAGAAGAGATCGTCACGCTCCTTCAAGAGAGCGACGCCCTGATCGGCGACATCCGGCCGATCACTCATCCGGTCAAGTTCTTCGAAAAAGGCGACAAGCCGCTCGAGATCGTCACCAGCCGTCAGTGGTACATCCGCAATGGCGGTCGAGAGCGAGACCTCGGCGAAGCGTTGATCGCTCGAGGCGACGAGATGCAATGGCATCCGCCCTACATGCAGAGCCGCTACACCAACTGGGTCGACGGCTTGAATGGCGACTGGCTCGTCAGCCGCCAACGCTTCTTCGGCGTCCCGATTCCCCTTTGGTATGAGCTCGACGAAAGCGGTGAGCCCCGCTACGACGCGCCGCTGTCTCCCGATGAATCGCTTCTCCCGATCGACCCTTCGACCGATGTGCCGGAGGGCTACACCGCCGAACAACGTGGCGTTCCAGGTGGCTTCATGGCCGACCCGGACATCATGGACACCTGGGCAACGTCATCGCTGACCCCCCAGATTGCTGGCAAGTGGGAAGACGATCCTGATCTGTTCGAGCGGGTCTATCCCTACGACATGCGACCGCAAGGTCACGACATCATTCGAACCTGGCTCTTTTCGACCGCCGTTCGTTCTCACTTCGAAGAGGACGCCGCGCCGTGGCGCCACGCGTGTCTCTCCGGTTGGATCCTCGACCCCGATCGCAAGAAAATGTCGAAATCGGTCGGCAACGTTGTCACCCCCTCGGGCTTGCTCGAACAATTCGGCTCCGATGCCGTTCGCTACTGGGCCGCCTCGGGGCGCCCCGGAACCGACACAGCCTTCGACGAAGGACAGATGAAGGTCGGCCGCCGGCTCGCCATCAAACTGCTCAACGCGTCGAAATTCGCCATGGGCATGGGTGATCTCAGAAGCGCCCTCGATGCGCCGGTCACTGAACCGCTCGATCAAGCGATGCTGGCTCGTTTGGCGCTTTTGACAGACGACTGCACCAAGGCGTTCGACGAATTCGATTACGCCCGAGCGCTCGAACGCACCGAGATGTTCTTCTGGGCCTTCACCGATGACTACATCGAACTGGTCAAGAACCGGGCGTACGGTTCCCGAGGCGAGGAGGCCGCTGCTTCAGCTCACGCCGCGCTCGCCCGAGCGCTCGACACCCTGCTTCGCCTGTTTGCTCCCTTCATTCCGTTCGCCACCGAAGAAGTCTGGTCATGGTGGCGGGAAGGTTCGGTCCACACCTCCGGATGGCCTGATGCCGGCACACTGCGAGCAAGCTCTGGCGACGCTGATCCGGGTCTGCTCGCCGTCGCTGGTGAAACGCTCACCGAACTGCGCCGGACCAAGACCGAGGCCAAGCGTTCCCTGCGAACCGAGATCGTGCAGGCAACCGTCACCGACACCGACGACCGGATCGCCCAGCTCAACCACGTCGCAGCCGATGTGGCAGAGGCTGGCGTGGTTGGCAACCTGTCCACCGTTGGTGGCGGGGCAGCTCTGAGCGTCGATGCCGAACTCGCTCCCGAAGAGGCGTAGCAAGCCATGGCACTCAGCGGCAACGATCTCGACACCATCCTCGTCCGTATCAACGGACCTGACCACCCGGGTATCACTGCCGGGTTGATGGAGTTGTTGACGCTGTCCGGGGCGGGAATTCAAGACGTCGAACAGATCATCATTCGAGGTCATCTTTCGCTGAGTCTCATCGTGACGATTCCTGAAGGTCGAGACCTCGTCAAGGAACTCCTCCACTTCGGGTGGGAACAAAAGATCGATATCGACTTCGAAGTCGTGGACTCCTCGCCATCGGCCCGCGAACCAGGGCTGGTCGTCACCATTCTCGGCAACGAGGTCACCCCAGCGGAGTTCGGCTCTGTCGCCTCCACAATCGCAAAGTCCGGAGGCAATATCGATCGTATTGTCCGGCTTGCCCGTGATCCCGTACTGGCCTACGAACTCGTCGTCAGCGGCGAAGACCGAGCGGGCATTCGAGGCGCGCTGATGCAGGTTGCAGACACGCTGCGCTGCGACGTCGCCGTCCACCGAGAAGGCCTTGCTCGTCGAGCAAAACGTCTCGTCGTCATGGACGTCGACTCGACGCTCATCCAAGAAGAGGTGATCGAACTCGTCGCCGACGAGGCTGGCTGTCGGGCCGAGGTTCAAGAGATCACCGAGCGTGCCATGCGGGGCGAACTCGACTTCGAGGAATCACTTCACGCCCGCGTCGCTCTCCTCGAAGGACTCTCAGCTTCCGTCTTCGACCGGGTCGTCGATCGGATCAAGCTGACCGCCGGTGCCAGAACCTTCATCCGGACGCTGCACCGACTCGGGTACCGCACCGCGATCGTGTCCGGCGGCTTTACCTTCGCCACTGATTTCTTGGCCGCCGAACTTGGCTTGGATCACGCATACGCCAACACCCTCGAGGTCCACGATGACGTGCTCACCGGCCGGGTGACTGGCCTCATCGTTGACCAGGCAGGCAAGGCTGCCCTGCTTCGCAAGATCGCCGAGCTAGAAGACATCCCGCTCGAACAAGTCGTCGCCGTCGGTGATGGTGCAAACGATCTCGCCATGCTCAACGAGGCCGGGCTCGGTATCGCATTCAACGCCAAACCAGTCGTGCAGGAAGCCGCAGACACAACCGTCAACGTGCCATACCTCGATGCCATTCTGTTCATTCTCGGCGTACGCCGCACCGATATCGAAGTTGCGGACGCCGGCGGCATGGACGAGATCTGACGAACCGAGCTGGTGAGGGCGGTCGGGGGTTGCCGACAACCCTCACCGATTACCACGGGGTCGATATCAGCCCTTGATCTTCTGCAGTTTGAACCCGACGAAGTCTTGCGGGTTCCCAAGGGGTACACCGTCCTGGATCACAAGGTCCGCCGAGGCTCGCACCTTGTAGCTGCTGCCGTCTGTCCCTGTCGCCTTGCCGTTCACCGAATTGAAGACCTCGACGTAGTTCTCTGAGATCACGCTCGTTCGAACCTTCAGCCGAGCGGTACCGCTGGCGAAGGGCTCGGGGAATGGTTCGCCGCTCGGGCAGACATCGTCCAGCCACTCGAAAATGTCGTTGAAGTCGATGTAGTAGAGATAGATGGGCTGGTTCTTTCCATTGGCCTTGACGTCCACGGAACCATCAGAGCGCAAGAAGAGCCTGGCCTGAGCCAGCCCGGGGTCTCCCTCGGGCCCGGCTTCGCAGAATTGCTGGACGTTCCCACCGGCCAGCAATGCGATGTTCGGGCTCTGATTGAACGTGCCGTAGAAAAAGCCGACCCCAATGGTGATCTCCTCATGGCCCTTCGGATCAGCTCCAGCCGGACTGACCGGCGAGACCATCGCCAAGCCCAACGCCACAACGGCCGCAGTCAGCCGCCACATCACAGATTTCGTGCTCTTCATTTTCTGTCTCCTCCAACGAGTGAGGGCCCACGTGCCCTCCGCTGTGTACAACGCTCCCGAGGCTCGGAATCCGTCGCATCCAAGGTGACTTCTCTTGACGCCTGCTCCGAACAGGAGCGCTCCATGGTTGGGACCTACAGCTCGATCTGGTGGGTGATCGAACGCTGATTCTGAACGAATCCGAGTGAGCGGTACAGCTGAGCAGCCCCTGTCGGATTCTCGCTGTCGACACCGATGGATGCGTGGGTGAGGTTCGCGGCGGCGAACGCGTCGAGCGAACGGGTAATCATTGCCGACCCAATGCCTCGCCCTCTCCATTCTGCAAGCGTTCCGAGGCTCTGAATCCAGCCGTCTCGGCGCCCGATCAGCTCGTCGTCGGCCTCATAGCGAGTGTTGAGACAGTGCCCGACGACGACGTCGTCGGCATCGAGTGCGATGAACGAAAGGTCGGGCCGCCCTGCGAATCCTCGCACCATCTGATCCCATCGTTCTGCAGTTGTCGGGGTCGTTCCCCAATGGTCAGCGAACGCGGTGTTCTTCTCGACCCGGATCTCTTCGTCCCGCCCGTCGGGCCATGGGACAATCGTGATGCCGTCGATCTCCGTCACCAAGGGCAGGTCGACGAGAGGGCGAAGAAGTTCTTCCATGTAGCGGACGGGAACGAACCCGACCTTGGCATAGAGGGCATGAGCGTCTCGGATGAAGTCATAGGAATCGACACGCACGTACTTCGGCAATTGGTTCGTCGATGTTCGCAGCTGAGCAGATGCCCGCTCGATGCCCCACTCCAACAATGCTGTTCCGACCCCTCGTCGCCGGAATGCCGGGTCGACCTCGCCGTTGATGAAGCAACGCTCTTCTCCCACGTCACTCGGCAGATGGTGGGTGTTCGCATAGCCGACGAGCTCGCCGTCGATCTCGACGACTCGCGTGTCGGTCGCCAGAACAACGTGTGCGTCGTCGAGTTCCTCTTCGAGTTCCGCGAGTTCCAAGACCTCAGGAACGCTGTCACCAATCTGGGCTCGTCGATGCAGGGCCAAGATCTCGGGAAGTTCACAGGAGACGATCGGCCGTAGCGTCAACTCGGGCATGCCGTCGACAGTAGTGGCGAACGGTCGACTCCTTGGCTGAATACTTGTGCTGCGGCTGGGTCAGTCTTCGAGAGTCCAGGTGGAGCTGATCATGGGTCCGCCATCATCTTCGGTGACTCCCGAAACAGAGACTCGCCCCTGCTTGTACAGCGCCAGAAGGTGGGAGTAGACGGAGTTCGCGGCGGCTCGCCACAGGCGTTTGTCGACCTCGGCGTACATCGCCGGCACGATGTCCTTGATTGTTGACGGCCCTTCACCAAGGGCAGTCACGATCTGGGCTTCTCGACCATTGCGATGGTCGATGAAGGCCTGCACATAGGTCTGCGGATCTTCAATCGCTGGTCCGTGGGTGGGCCAGTAGCGAACGTCGTCTCGATCGAGAAGCTTCGTAAGACTGTTCATGTAGTCGAACAAATCACCATCGGGCGGCGAGATGACCGACGTCGCCCATCCCATCACGTGATCCCCGGTGAACAGTGTCTTTTCTTCTCGTAGACCGAAGCACACGTGATTCGAAGTGTGGCCCGGCGTATGGACAACCTCGACCGTCCAACCATCACCCTGGATGACATCACCGTCGCCAACCACGACATCGGGGACGAAGTCGGCGTCGGGGCCTTCGCGCTTCAGCTCATCCGGTGTATCGGCCCACTGCTTTTCGAAGTCGGTCTTCTCTTGCTCGGTGAAGTACTCGTCAAAGGACACTGCATCCATTGGATCCTTGTCAGGAACTGGACCATGCGGACCGAACCCGTAGGTCTGTGCCCCGGTCCGTGCCTGCAGCTTGGGAACTCCCGCCGTGTGATCGGTGTGGGTGTGGGTCACCAGAATTCGAGTGATCGACTCATCTTCGCCGAGTGCCGCTTCGATCGCGTCGAGGTGTTCATCGAGAGTTGGCCCAGGGTCGATGACGGCCACATCGCCTCGGCCGATGAGATAGACACCGGTGCCGGTAAAGGTGAACGGATTCGGGTTCTTGGCCACAACCCTGCGGATGAGCGGCGAGAGCTCAACAACAGGCCCGTAGTCAGGTTCAAAATCGCGGTTGAAGGCGGGAGCGGCCATCAGAGAGGTCCTTCGTTGTCGAACATGCTGGTGAAGATCATCCGGTCGTCATTTCCAAAATCGACTCGAAAGCGCCGGCGATCACCAACGACGAGGAACGTCTTTCCATCATCGTCGGTCTCGATGTCATAGCCCGTTCCGAGCCATTCCTCCAGACGAGGGCGATGAGTTTCCAACCATCGCTCCATGTCGCTGGCACGCTTGCGATCGAACAGATCAAGATCGAGTTCGACCCAGTCTTCGCCACCCGTGCCAAAGAAACTCATCCAGGCGGCTCAGTAATCGGACCGGTCAGCCCCTCGAACAGCCAGGCTGGCGGACGAGTTGGCTTGCCTTCGCGGTTCGTGATTGCAACCCGTAGGTCTTCTGTGACCAGTACCTCGTCGCCCCGACGTATGCGTTGAGACCAACGGGTGCTTGCCCGCCCGATCTCATCGATCCACGTATCGATCTCGAGCACATCCCCTTGCACGGCAGGACGCTTGAACTTCACCTCGATCTCGGTGACGACGAACTGGATACCTTCGGCCGCCACATCTTCCAGCGCTCGGCCACAGTCCTCGAGGGCTTCCGTCCTGGCCACTTCGAAATACGAGACATAGGCGGCGTGATTCACGTGGGCATAGGGGTCGAGCTCAGCGAAGCGGACCTTGAGGTGGGTGACATGGGGCATCGAGCCAAACGGTAGTCGGCTCGACCGTGTTGCCCCAGGCGTCTCGCTCGTCGCGCTGTAGCCCTAGCCTGCCGAGGTGTCTCGACGCCACACGCTCCTCACCACGATCCTTGTGGCAGCCATGGCAGCGTCGACCTATCAGTACTTCGCGATTGCGATTCTGTCGGCCGATCTCATTGACGATCTGGGCGTAACGCGGACCCAACTCGGCCTCATTGCCACAGCCAACACGGTGACCGGGGCGCTCATGGCACCACGCCTCGGTTCGATCACCGACAAACTGGGGGCTCGCAATTCGATCGTGACCTTGTGTGGCATCAGCTCCATCGGATTGGTGCTCACCGCCTTGGCCCCGAACCTGCCGACCCTCCTGGCTGCCTCTGTGATGTGCGGACTCCCGCAGGGTTGGGGAAACCCGGCCACCAACAAACTGATCTCCGAACAGCTCGCTCCCGATGCTCGAGGCGTCATCGCCGGATTCAAGCAGTCGGGCGTCCAGTTCGCGAATTTCCTGGCTGGTCTGACGCTTCCCGCCATGGCGGCCCTTTCCAACTGGAGAGTTGCGACCGGGGCCTACGGCCTCGTGGCTCTCGCCGCCGCGCTCGGGGCACTCCGGCTGTCGACCGACACTGAGTTCGCAACAAGTGCGGCGACGATGGAGCCGGGTGAACGGCGACGCGGATATGACCCGTTTGTGGTCCGAGTCGCCATCTATGCGGGCCTCTTCGGCCTCGTCGGCGGTGGCGTCTTCCGTTTCATTCCGCTGTTCGCCCAGGAGCAGCTCGGCTTCTCGAGCCAGCGGGCCGGACTCGTCGTTGCGCTCGGCGGAGCGCTCGGCATCTTCGCCCGCATCGGCTGGGGCCGACTGACCGAAACAGCAATCCAACCTCGCCGGGGCCTGTTCGTCATCGGGTTGGCTTCGACAGCGACGATTGGTTCGCTCATTGTCGCCCAAGCAGTCGGGTCCTGGGTTCTGTGGCTCTTCACGATTGTGAGTGCCTTCTGCCTTGGCGCTTGGAATGTCGTCGCCATGCTGGCGGTGATTCGCGGGGTCCCGTCGGGCGATGCCGGGCGTTCCACCGGCATCGTCATGTTCGGATTCCTCGGGGGTCTATCGCTCGGCGCCCCAATCACAGGCTGGCTCACGGACCAAACAGGTGACTATCAAGCCGCATGGTGGGTGTGGCTCGTCGTGGCACTGGCTGGAACGGTGACGATGGCGGAGCGAAAGAGCTGATTTCGGCCGATCCTCAAGATTTGGGCAATCGTCCCCTCGCCGCTCAACCAGGCAAGCAATCACGTCGAGAAGTTCAGAGTGACGAAATTTGGGCGACCTATCCTCTGCTTTTTGGCGTTGCTCTCGATTGTGGTGAGCACGACGACAGTGGTGGCACCTCCCGCTGGCGCACAGGCCACAACGTGGTCTGAAACCGCGACGCTCACCGACGGGGTGTCTGGCCTCGACACGTCGCGTCAGACGACCATTGAGGCCGAGGTGTGGGCCATCGAGTCTGTCGGTGACTTCATGCTCGTCGGCGGCGCCTTTCTGAACGTTCGCGATCGCTCGAGCTATGAAACGATCCCGCATCCCTACCTCGCAGCTTTTGATCCGACCACCGGCGAGTACGTTCCCTGGTTCACGACCCAGCCCGACGGGCCGGTGTACGACATCATCGACCTCGGCAACGGTAGAGCGATGATTGCCGGCGAATTCACCTCGGTGAATGGCGTGGCGAACACCCACGGCGTTGCCATCATCGACACCGCCACCGGCGAGGTCGACACATCCTTGGGGCTGTCGCTCAGCGCCTCGACTCCTCCAGTCGTCCGCGCCGTAGCTATCCACGACAACTGGCTCTACATGACCGGTGTCTTCACTTCTGTCTCAGCAGGTGGCCGAACCGCTAGCACGCTCAACGCTGCACGCATCGATCTGGGCAACAGCCGCGTCGATACAAGCTGGAACCCGCGACTCGAGGGCGGGGGCGGATGGGGCATCGATACCTCGAGCTCTGGTCGCATCTTCATCGGTGGCTACTTCGGTTCGGTTGATGGACTTGTCGACACCGAAACGCTTGTTGCCATCGATGCGAACTCTGGCAACGTCGTTACTTCGTGGAACAACGGCTTTCCACATGACAACTGCAATCTGGCTTGGCGGAGCACCTGCGGTGCCGTCAACGGGCTGCAGGTCCTGAATGACACCGTGTTTGTTGCCGGCGCCAAACACTTCTGGGCAGCTCTGGATGCCAACGACGGAACGCTGCTCGCGGACAAAGAGATCAGCAATGACGGTCAAGCACTCGAGATTGTCAACGGAATGATCGCTGTTGGCTGTCACTGCTCACACTCGAACTCCGATGAGTTCCTCGGCATTACCGATCGCTACATCCGAATCATCGATCCCGTCACGCTGACCGAGGTGGCGAGCCCGACTGTCAACTCCGAGGGCGCCGCTGGCGGCTGGGCAGCTGGAACTGCTCCGGACGGATGTCTGTGGACTGGCGGCAACTTCAGCTCAACACAAGTGAACGGTGTCAGCCACCCGGCCTGGAGCCTCCTCCGCTTCTGCCCGACCGGTGGGCCAGGGTTGAACCCGCCACTGTCGCCGCCGCCATCGATAGATGACCAAGCACCTGCCACTCCGGCTGCGCCCCAAGCCACGTCAGTGAAGAGCTCGTCCGTGACGTTGTCCTGGCCGGCGGTCACCGACGATTCTGGCCAGCTGTTCTACGCCGTGTTCCGCAATGGCGTTGCGATCGGTCGCACAGGCGGCACGAGCTTCACGGATCGACTTCTTCCCTACTCGTCATCTCACGAGTGGCAGGTCGCGGCGATCGATATGAGCGGCAACATGAGCGCTCTCTCAGCACCATCGGTCGGCGTCGCCATTGGCCCACGTATCAACCTGGCGAGCGGTGCAGTCGCAACCCAGGTGAGCGATTTTGACGCGACCACGACCGCCGACAAGGTGATCGACGGCAACACCAGTGGAGATCCCCTTGATCTCAGCCTGTCGCGCACCGGAGACCTCCCGGAAGAGAACGATGCGTGGATCCAGCTCGATCTCGGCCAAGTGCGATCGGTCGATCAGATCGAGCTCCACCCAAGAACCGACTCCGCCTATCGCGAGAGCAACAACCGCCCGCTGATCTACATGAGCGAGGATCCGATCGCCCGCCGCAACCGCGCTGAATCGCTCACTGAGTCCACCCGAACCTTCACGAGCGATATCGCGGGCGCCGCACCGAGCATCATCACCGCAGACGTCTCCCTCGACATGCGCTACCTCCGGATCATTCGCTACAACCGAGTTTCGTTTGCCGAGATTCGAGTCTTTTCATCCGACCCGCAGCCCACCCCGGCTCCGTTTGCCATCGACACCACGGCACCACAACCACCGAGTTGGAAGTTCGCCACGACTCGCGGTGACAACACCGTGCTTCGATGGGGGCAAGCATCAGACGACGTCGGGATTGCGTTCTACGAGATCTACGACGGAAGCGATCTGGTCTGGTCGACAACGGAGCGTTCCGCTCCGGTAGGCGCCGCCGGCCAGACATCAGCCAACTACACCGTGGTGGCCTACGACGCGGCAGGCAACCCCAGTAGTCAGCCTCCAGCTGCGGCCATCCCAATCGCGGTGTGCACAGCGACGCGCACCGCGGGCATCGTGACAGTTGCCTGGACGGGGGCCCCGGATGCCAGCTCGTTCATCATTCGCCGCTCGGTCAATGACGGCACCGCGTTCTGGCGTGGTCTTGCAGGCGCCGGAGCTGTCGAATGGGAAGACAGCGACCGAGCAGGCGAACTCGAGTATTTCGTTCAAGCCCGATACGGCCAGGACGCCACCGAAGCAATCGCTTGTGAGACCGAGGTCGGCGAGATCTTGCCCCCGAACCCGGAGATCGCCCGTACTGAGAAGGCCAAGGTAGTCATCAAGTGGCCGAGCAACGGCAGCACGCTCGAGATCGAGCGCAACGGCACGTTGGTTGGGTCAGACAACGACGGCTGGTTCACCGATGCTGGCCTCGATGAAGGCACGACGTACGTCTACCGACTGCGGATCGAGGGCACGCAGACGTGGTCAGCGCCTGCTACAACAACGACGCTCGAAAGTCCGACACTGAGCCCGGTTGCATCGTGTAGCTGGACCACCAATGCAGATGGCGATTTCAGCATCTCCTGGGATCTTCCTGCTGAAGCCACGAGCGCAGTGATCGAGCGGCAGACCGACGCTGGTTCCTGGTGGTGGCGGGCCAGGGTGGACGCCCCCGTTCTCGCCTACGGCGACAGCGCCCGATCTGGCGATATCGCATACCGGGTCAAAG
>CALHCB010000131.1 GCA_937930695.1 uncultured Acidimicrobiales bacterium
CGTCGTGATGGAAGGCCGAGGCTGGGGCCACGGCCGGGGGATGGGTCAGTGGGGCTCCCAGGGTTATGCCAAGGATCAGGGATGGTCCTCGCCCCAGATCCTCGATCACTTCTACGGTGGGACCCGCGCCGGAACGATCGCTGAAGCTATTTCACCGGTCGAGATTCCCGTTGACCCGAGTGCGGTTCGGGTTGAGATTCGGGCGCAACGCTCCAATGCGATGCGAGTCAATGTTGCTGCTGGAGTCATGGACATCGTCGATCCAGCCAGCGGAACTGTTCTGGTCCGGACACAGCCGGGCGAGACGGTGCGGCTGCAGGTCAGCGGCGGAGGTCTCCGTCTCCGTATCTCTCCGAGTTGTGGCGACGAAGGATTCGTTGCTGCAGAGTTCGATCTCACCGCCGTCGAAGTCCGTCCCGTCTCCAGTGACCCCGGAGCGGATGGTCTGCTTCGTCTATGTAAGCCCGACGGATCCAGTACGTGGTACGACGGCGTCATGCGAGCCCACAACATCGGTGGCGAAACACGCACCGTGAATGTCGTTCCGCTCGAGTCTCTTTTGCGGGGCATCGTGCCACGTGAAGTTCCTGCATCTTGGGAGCCGGCGGCCCTCGAAGCGCAGGCGGTTGCAGCTCGTTCGTATGCCGCAGCGGGAGATACTCGCCAGCTGCCCTATGCGGACTCCTGTGACACGACCCTCTGTCAGGTCTACGAGGGGCGGTTCCGGCAGACCGATTCTCGCGGCTTTGTCGCCACCTCTGATGCCCGGACCGATGCCGCGATCGCAAATACTGCAGGGCTCATCCGAATTCACAACGACACCGGGTTGATCGCCCGGACCGAGTTCTCCTCCTCAACAGGCGGATACTCAGCGGGGGGCGACTTCCCTGCCGTGCTCGACACCGGCGACGGTGTGACGGGCAACAGTCGCCACACCTGGACAACCTCGGTTGACCTCGGTGCGCTCGAAGCGAGCTCAGGCAAGGGCAAGCTCGATGAGGTACGGGTGATTGAGCGCAACGGTCTGGGCCCCGATGGCGGACGAGTTCTCAAGGTCGCCTTCATCTTCCAAAATGGATCTATCGAGATGACCGGCAACGAGGCTCGTCGAGCGTTCGGGCTCAACTCTGATTGGTTCACCCCCGGACCCGTCCAACGGGCGTTCTCGGGAAGCGACGCCGCGCAATACATCACGGGTATCTACGAGGTCTTCTTGGGACGACCCGCGACATCTTCTGAACAGGCACGTTGGATCGACGATGTCGACGCGGGGCGACGAGCGCTGTTGACCGACGGACTTGCCGTGTCTGACGAGTGGGCGGGTGTCGTGGTCGATCGCCTGTATCTGTCTGCTCTTGGACGTGGAGCGGATGAAGAGGGCCGTGAACACTGGCGAAATCAAATTGCCCAGGGCCTGCGGGTCGAAGATGTCGGAACACTGTTCTACGGCTCACCGGAGTACTTCGCCCGTTCTGGCGGGACAAACGAGACCTTTATCCAGTCGCTCTACGAAGAACTGCTCGGTCGCAGTGCCGATGCAGATGGCCTGGCGTTCTGGGTTGATCGGCTGGAGAATCAATCGTGGACCCCTGCCGACGTCGCTCGCGGCTTCTATGCGTCGATCGAGTCTCGGAGATCGCGAGTGGTTGGCCTGTACCAACAGATCCTCAATCGAGATCCTGATTCCGCCGGTCTGGAGTACTGGGCCGAACAGCTGTTGACCACCGACGACATTCGTTTGGCTTCCGAGCTCGCTGCCTCCGAAGAGTCCTTCATTATCCGCACGAACTGATGAGTGAATCGGGCGAGGTGGAACGCCTCAACGCTGACCTGCTGCTCGCCCGAGAGGCCGCGGCCCGGGCAGAGCGGTTGGCCGGCGAGGCAACAGGACGGTTGCGAGAACTCGAAGATCAACTTGGTGCGGCCACTGCAGCTCAGCTCGAGTGGGACGAACTCATCGGCCACATCGAGCGGGAGCGAGTCCAGTCTGAAGAGTTAGCTCGTGAGCTGGAGGCATTGAAGTCATCGACGACGTGGCAGATCGGCGCCGCAGCGATGGCCCCCTATCAGTGGGTCCGAGCTCGAATCTCGCCGAACCGCGCTGCCTCATCCGCATGACGTCTGTGCGTTGCGTGGTGGGGGTCGTGTCGGACACCGACACGACGGAATTGGCGACCACGGTTCGCTCGATTGTGGCAGCAGCCGAGCCGGGGGATGACCTGGTACTTCTTGCTGAGCGACGCGATCTTGCCGCGCTGGCCCATATCACCGCGCTCCTCAGTGGTGGCCTGGACCCTGTGCGGGCCCATGTCGTCCGAGTTGAAGATCTCACTGGTCCAGGTGTGCTGGCAGCGGTGACCGAGGTCGGTCACACCTCCGCCCCCGACGTGACGTCCTTGCTCACTCCGGGAACCGCGCTGTGCCTCGGGGCGCTGCGACGAATTCGACAGGTCTTCGGTGACCATCCTGCGGTGGACCTGGCCTACGGAGACTCGGTGACCAAATCTCCTCTGGGGGATGTAGCGATCCTGCGGTCGGGTTGGGCCCCAGATCAACTTCGATCGGCGTTCACGCTCGGTCCTGTGGTCGCCGTTCGAACCTCACTGCTCGCAGATCTCAATCCGACGAGTGCGCATGATCTGACGTTGATGGTGAGCGAACGGGCCCGGTCCATCGCCCACATTCCCGACATTCTGTCGACCGTCGATGCCGACCACCATGAGATCGGTCGTCAGGTCGACCCCGACGCTGTGTCTCGCCACATCGAGCGATTGGGGCTCCCCATGCTCGCATCGGCGTCGACCGATGTGGACGTTGGGCTCACTCCGCTGACTGGGGCGGAACTGGAGACCTCAGTTTCGGTCGTGATCCTGACGGGAGGAGCAACCCGAGAGGTTGGCGGCCACAACATGTTGTTGGTAGCCAATGCGGTCGCGTCGGTCTTGATCTCGACCCCCGACGATGACGAGGTCGAAATCGTGGTCGTCATTGATCGAACGACACCGAGCGAGCTCGGCGAGCAACTGCGAGCATTGGATCCCGATCGAATCCGAATCGTTCGCGACACCGAACCCTTCAACTTCTCTGCGGCCAACAATCTGGGCGTCAGGTCGTGCAAGGGCGACGTCGTCGTGTTCTTGAATGACGATGCAGAAGTGCGGACCCCTGATTGGCTCGACCGAATTCGCATGCACCTCGCAGTGCCCGGGGTCGGGATCGTCGGTGCTCGTCTGCTCTTCGGGAACGGGCTCGTTCAACACGCCGGGCTTGTCATCCGCAACGGCTGGGTAGAGCACCGCTTTGGTGGCTACCCAGACAATGACCGCACACGCCCATCCGGTATCGAGAACGTGACCGCTGTGACTGGCGCATGCTTTGCTATGAACCGATCGTTGTTCGAGGAACTCCAGGGCTTCCCTGAAGACTTCCCGTTGAACTTCAACGACGTCGACCTCTGCCTGTCCGTTCGTCAAGCCGGCCACCGTGTGGTCCTGGATCATGACCTGGTGCTGCTGCACCATGAAACGTCGAGTCGACACGCAGGGATTGCCGATGATGAGCAACGGCGCTTCGTCGAGAAGTGGATCGAAGGAGATCCGATTGACCCGTTTGACCATCCGCACTTTGCAGCTGTGAGAGCCGAACCGATCGCTCCTCCCGCGGCATTGCTGCGTCTTCGTCAGGCACTCCGTTCAAGCGATGAACCGCCGCGAATTTCTCCCGCAGGTATGGCGCCTCGCTGATTCGTTCTTCGGGACGACGAGTTTGTAGAACCGGCTAGAGCTCTTCGGCAATAGCCAGCGAACGTCGACGGAAGAAGCTGAGTCCGCCGACGAAGGGCACGATCGCATAGAGGGCGATTGCCACGAGTTTCCCGGTCGAGGGCACCTGGAGGTAATAGATCAGGTCATGGGCGGCGCCCACGAACTGTGTGACGGGGTTCCATCCGATGATGTCGCGGACCGGGAGTCCGTAGGTTTCGCTGCGATCCGCCGGGATCAGATCGAACGTATAGACGATCGGCACCAAGAAGAACCCGATGTTGAGGGCGATGCTCACCAGGTACTGCACGTCCCGGTAGGTCGTATTGGCAATGGCCAAGACGAAGCCGACGCCGAGCGCAAACATGGCAACCGCAACTAGCACCACGGGGAGCAACAGGAACGTCCAGCTGACGTTGCCGAGCAGCAACATGATGACGAGCAGGACAAAACACTCGATGAAGCTCTGGACAAGGGAGGCAACGGCACCACCGAAAATGGCGGTTTCGGTCGGGAAGAAGATCTTCTTCCGGAGATCATTCACCTCCGCCAACCATCCCATCGAGCCATTGATGACGATGGTGAAGAGGTTCCAGACGATGAGGCCGATGAAGAGCCAAAGAACGAAGAACTCAGCCTTCCCATTCGCCGTTACGGGAGGCGGTGTGCGGAAGAACACGCCGAAGACAAGTCCGTAGGTGAGCACGAGAGCGAGCGGATTGAGAAGCGACCAGGCCCAGCCGAGAACGCTCTTGCGATAGCGGGACTTCAGCTCTCGTTGTGCGAAGTTTGTGACGAGCGGTCGATACGCGGCGACCGTCGCTGCCAGTGCAGTCATATTCGGATGCGAGACTACTGGGGACGGGCGAGCGAGGAGTCGATCGCGTCGAGGAGTTGTTGGTTCGCCCGCTCCCAGGTGTGCGTCTCCCTTACCGACAGTGCGCCAGCCCGGAGGTCCATGGCGAGCTGGGCATCATTGCGAATTCGCTCGACGGCCTCGGCGATGGCGACGGGCGAGGGCTCCACGACAAGACCCCCACCGGTTGCCTCGACGATCTCGACCAAACCGCCTCCATCTCGACACACCACGACCGGACGGCCCCAGACCATTGCTTCGAGCGCAGTGAGTCCGTAGTCCTCGTTCAGCGCGGGGGCCAGCACGACGGACGCGCTTGCGTAGGCGCCATTGCGGGCTGCGTCGTCAAGTCGACCGTCGATGGACACCGAGTGGGCTGGGGAGTTGACGTTGTGCCTCGCTCGCCGCGAGGCGATTGCTGTGGCGGCTCGCTGCCGGGCTTGCCGACCGAGATCGGAAAGACTCGACAGCGACGTATGTTGTTCGGCTATCGCGCCGAGCCACTCGGTCGAAAGCGTTCGCCCATCAACGTTGCCAGCGGCGATCTCGTCGTTGAGACGACGAACGTGTTCCAAACGGCCACCACCGCCGATCAGCTGAGTCGGCCCTTCCATGAGGTGGCCGGCAGCAACCGCGAGTTCTGTGCGTTTGGGCCACTCGTGGCGGCTCACGCAGAGAACGGGTCCGCCAGGGGACCAGGCCGGAACCTCGTCGGGAAACTCGGTGAGCGGCGGTGCATCCAGGACACTGATGGGCGCATTTGTCGTCCACGAGGTACGAAGCCGTTCTGCGCATACCTGAGATCCAGCGAGCCAATGAGTGACTCCACCAAGGTGCGCCTGATCAACCCGTCGGACGTTCTCACTTGCTTGACGATGGCGATCGGCATCGCCAAAACCGTCAGCGATGTAACTCTCGGACAGCTCATAGAAGGTTCGTGCTTGGTGATAGAAGAGGCCGAGGATGCGATCGTGAGGCGCAAGGTACGACGGAGGTTGCGTACTCAGGACGAGATCGAACTCATCGAGTTCGAGTCGTCGGAGATCGTGCACCATTCCGAGATAGTTGAAGTAGTCCGGATGGTCGTACCACCGGCTAGCAGCATCCGGCTGACCCCAGATCGGTCGAGGCATCTGATGGCCGGGAATCGAGAGATGGTCGATTCGGTGCCCCGCGTCGGCCAGGCATGCAACGAGACCGGACAAGAGCGCCTCGAAGCCACCGGCGACGCCGAAGTCTGGTTTGATGACGGCGATGCGGACGCCTGAGGTCACGACTGCTCGGACTCGAGGTCTGCTTCGAGAGCAGCGATTTTGGTGGCCTGGGCTTCGACCGTGGCCGTGAGGTCCGCGACCTGGCTGCTCAACTCGGACACGACGTCGAGCGCAGCTTCGTTGAACGAGGCCTGTTCGTTGGTGATGGCTTGGCCGACACGCAGCACCGCGGACTTTGCGAGGCGAAGACGCGCATCAGTCGGCAGGACTTGACCCGCATGGCGGTTGGCCTTCATCCGACGAAGGTTCTCGCGAAGGTTGGGATTCATGGTGATCGTCTCCGGAGGTGGTTCGGTCTTGACGGCATGATCTGCCAGCCGGTTCATGAGTTCGAGGCTGGGATCGGTTGGGGGAGGAAGCTGAGTTGCAAGAATCGGAGGGAGGTCTGGGGCCGATGTCCGGGCATTTGTGTCAGCAGATCCATCGAGTCCTGCGGTCCGCAAAATGTCGGTGGCCCATCGGTGGCCGAGATCTCGCCAATCGACGGTGGTCTCCGCCAGTGTTCGACCTCGATCAGATCGCTGCGACCGCTCATCGTCGTTCTCGGCGAGTTGATCCAGCACGACACCTAGTTCTGTGACCTGCGATTCTGCTACCCAAACGACTGCTTCGGGATCGGGGAGACCGCGTGCGCCGGTTGTGGTCGTGAGCACCGGTACGCCAACGGCGAGGTAGTCGAACATTTTGAGGTTCGATCCACCTCCCGAGACCATGAGGTTCAACGCGACGTCGGCGCCAGCGAGAAGCGGCCAAAGAGACTCCTCGGCGAACGTTGACAGCAGCCGGACGTTGGGCGGGAGATCACTTGATCCGTCGGGCTCAGTGGCTTGGGCAAACGACAGGGTATGGCTGCCGGCCAAGCCGAACAGCCAATCCGGGCGTTGCCGAGCGAGGGCAATCGTGAGACGAGCTGCCTCGATATTTGGTGGATGCCAACTCCCCACGAAGACGGCGAGTGGTCGGTCTTCACTCACCGACGCGTCGAAGAGGGCAAGCGCCTCGGCGCGAGCGGTTCGATACTGCTCAGGTGTCCGGCGGGCCATTGCGTGTGTGTCCACGCCGTTGCCGACGACAGCGGTTGCAGAAGGTTGCTCGTGCGCACTCACGAGCGAGAGCACCGATTGCAGATCGTCTGGGGTGCAAGCTGAGACGTAGTCGGCGAGCCGCACGGCGGTTGCTTCGGCGTCGGTGACCAATGTGACCAGCCAGTCCGTGGCCGAGGCCGGTGTCGCACCATCGCGCAGGACGCCTGTCTTGAAGGCAGCTTCGGCGTTGTGTGCGTCGTAGACAACGACGGGCGGAGTTTCGGCCGAGCCAACGACGTGCGCAATGGCGGGAGCAAGGAACGGGTGGGCGTTGATGACCACGTCGGCAACGCCGCTGAGTCGCGTGAGTTCCTGCTCGAACGCAGGCGTTGCCTGCCACAAACGCGCGCATGTGATGTCGTCGACAGGAAAGCCACAGACTCGAGTGATCTCCTCCTCAGCACGCCGGTGCGCGTCGGAACGAGAAACATCGATTTGTGTGAGTCCCGGTTCGAGAACTCTCCGAGCGATGGCTCGATCCGCGGACCCGTGGTTGGTCAGTGCCAGCACCGTGACGTCTGCATGCGTGGTCAGCGCTCGCGCCAGGTGCCGAAGCCGCCGTTGGCCTCCACCGACCATCGGGTCGATCCCAAATGTGCTGACGATGACGATGTGAGGTCGGTCTGTCGTACGGGCGACCTGGGCGATCGTTGCCAGAATCGGAGCCCAGCGAACGTTGCGTGCTCGTCGACGCCCGTTGAGCCCGAGTTGCCATCGTTGATACGGATCATCGGCCAGTTGATCCATCGCGTCGGCGAGGGCTTGCTCAGTTGGATCGACGATGAGCCCTCCGACTCCCGGACTCAGCAGTTCGTTGGCTCCACCGGAGTCTGTGGTGGTCAGCACTGGAGTTCCCGCCAACATCGATTCGAGCGAGATGTAGCCGAAATCCTCTCGATCCGGCACGAAAACCACGACATCGGAGTTCGCATATCGATAGGCAAGCTCGTCCTCGCTGACCCGGCCAAGGAAGTGGATGCGTTCGTTGCCTCCCGCGAGATCCTCGAGTCGTTCGCGTTCGGGTCCGTCGCCGGCAATGAGCAGGCTGAGCTGGCGATCATTGTGGCCATCGGTCAGGCGACGAAAGGCGGCGATGATGAGGTCGATGCGCTTGGGAGCATCGTGTCGGCTCGCCGTGAAGAACACGGGCCCCACGAGTTCGGGACCGATGAGGTCGACCTCATCCGACTCAGCTCGGCTGTCTCCCGACGAGGTAGGGAGATCCGACACGGGGTACACGACCTGAACGGCGCGGTCTTGGGGCAGATAGCCAGCTCGAGCGGCGACCTCCTCGGAGATCGCTCCGAACGCCTGCACTCGGTCCGGTGCAAATGCCAGCACATCAAGGTGGTGGATCAGGGAGCGGGCGAGAGGACCGGGATACGCCGCGAGCGGGTCATCGGTATCGACCTCAGCGATGGCAGCTCGACCGATCTCGAGAATCTCTGCAGATGTGCTCGCCGCATCGAGTCGCGCCTCGATGGTTTGGCCCATCGAGGTGTCCGTCAGCAGGCCGAGATCGCGGGGATAGGTGTCGTAGAGGCCACGAAGCGGGTGGAGGAGATACACGAGATGGCGAGGATGATTGATCATCCACGCGGGGTACTTCCCCGTGATCACGACATCGAACCGGGAGACGTCGAGCTCGCTGAAACGCTCATAGCCATCGAGAACCTCGGTCAGTGAGCGCTCAGGAAAAGGCAGCGTGATGATCTCTGCGATGTCCCCTGAGGCTTCGATTCCCGAAGCGAGTGAACGCCAAAGCCGCTCGGCTCCGCCGAATACTTCGGGCACCGCTGCAGGAGCAACGATCCCGACCCGAAGCCGTTTCTCAGCCGTCACGATGGAGCGGATTCGGCGTGGTTGCTCGGTGCGCCCGCTCGCTGCGCTTCGTCACAGAGATGATCGAAGTACGCCGACTCCGAGGCGAAGTTGGCTCGCGCCGATTCTCGTTGATGCGTCGTCGCTCGACGTCCGAGTGCGCCGACCCGGTCTCGAACTGGTCCGGGGAGTCGGTCGACGTTGTGCCGAAGTTTGGCCAGCACGCGATGAAGAAGTGGCACGGTCGATGAATCTACTTCTCGCCGAGAACGAGTTGTGCGAGGTCAGCAGCGGCGGCCGAGGGTGCCCGTTCGCCTTTGGCGACGGCCTCGGATAGTGCGGCATGGTGCCCGGCGATTGGGGTGGCAGCCAAGAGGGAGCTGAGCAACGTTCGTTCGAAGGATCGCTCCATGGACGACACCGCCTGGGAAGCACGCAGGTGCTCCAGTTCGCCGGATGATGCAAGCTCCTGCCAGGTCTCGACAACCTCATTCCAGATCTCGGAGATCCCGGTCGCTCCCAACGCCGAACACGTGAGCACCGATGGCGGGGTGACGCCTCGGCGGGGTCGAAGAAGGCCGAGCGCATGGCGGTAGTCGGCAGCGGTGTGATTGGCGAGGGCGACGAGGTCACCGTCTGCCTTGTTGACGACGACGAGATCAACGAGCTCCATCACACCGCGCTTGATGCCTTGGAGATCGTCGCCTCCTGCCGGAGCAACGAGAAGAACGAAAAGGTCGGTCATGTCTGCGACCGCAATCTCGGATTGCCCGACGCCCACGGTCTCAACGATGACGACGTCGTAGCCGGCAGCCTCGACGAGGCTCATGACCTCGGCGGTGCGCTGGGCCACCCCGCCCAATGTGCCGCTTGTCGGCGACGGGCGGATGAAGGCGTTGGGCTGACGGGTCAGACGTTCCATCCGCGTCTTGTCGCCGAGAATGGAGCCTCCCGTTCGGGACGATGATGGATCGACGGCCAAAACAGCAACCTTTGACCCTGCCTCAGTCAGTGACATCCCGAGGGCCTCGATGAAGGTGCTCTTGCCGACGCCGGGGGTCCCCGAGATGCCGATTCGTAGTGCGTGACCTCGACCGCTCTCGATCTGTTTCGCAGCCAGTCGGTCAAGGAGAAGGTTTGCTTCGATGCGATGGTCGGCCCGAGTCGACTCGATCAAGGTGACTGCTCGAGCCAGCGCGGGGCGTGAGCCCTGTTGAACCGGCTCTAGGAGAAGGTCAGCGGTCATTCCCGAGCGGCTCACATCGACATCGTAGTGGTCCCAGGTGTGGGGCTGAACGAGGGTCGCCCAGTTCCGGAAACGACTGCTAGTTCGGGAAGCGGCGCTCGGCGATTGTCTGGTATTCCTCGCTCCCCACCAGAAGCGCGGCCAAGGCGATCTCGTCACCTGTGGTGAGGTACGTGGCCCAGTAGTCGCGTCCCCCAGGGTCGGGCGATCGGCCGAGAAGCTTGTCGTAGAGCGAGTCGACCCTGCGTCCTCCCGACTCATAGGAGGTGAAAACCAGGCTCGAGAGGGTTCCTCGGGGCTCGCCAGCATCGAGACGACCAACCCAGAACGAGCGACCATCGGCGTCCGGAGCTCGATCGAGAATGGCGGCATAGAGCGCATCTACGAAAAGGGGATTCGTTCCGCCAACTGATGCGAAGTACTCATCTGATGAAAAAAAGCTCGATACGACTTCGGCAGTTGGCTTGCCTGCTCGGAGTTGGCCGATCCAGTAGGCCCGACCGGCGGCATCCGGGCCCCGGCCGAGAATCGAGAAGTAGAGGTCGTCGACGACGACGCCCAGCCATTCATCGGTCGTAGCGAACTGCTGCGCAAGGTCGCCCTTGGACAGACTGCCGCTCAACTGACTCGTCCAGAAACCGATGCCGCTTTGGTCCGCAGGACGTCCGAGCAGATCGACGTACACCGATTCCAGCCACGGGGTCATCCATCGACCGGCCTCCCAGGTTGTTTCCCCGGACCCTGAGTTCGCAGCATCTCGGCCGAACATCGGCCAATCCGAAGCCCCGAGAGGTGAACCGGTGCCGAAACCAACGATCGTCAGGTCATCGCCGACATTGCGTCCGTTCAGCGTGCTGGCACTCTCGTGGAGGTATTGAATGAGAATCATTGCCTCGCCGTTGTGGCTGACAACAGTCGGCTGTCCCTTGGGGGCATAGCCGTAATCGGCAACGGGAGAAGAGACTCGTTCGACCGCACCGTTCGATCCGTCGAGCACCCACAGGTGCACGTGGATGAAGGCAACGATTTCTTGCTGTCCGTCGTTGTCGACGTCAGCGATCGAGACGGGAGCGACGATCCCGGGGAAGCGCTTGGTTCCGCCTGCGCAGTCAAAGGATGGGGCGTTCGGCCACATTCCACAGGCCGTCCACTTCGGAGTGCCATCGTGTTCGAAGACGTGGATTCGGCCGTCGTTGGCCGAGGTGGCGATTTCGAGCTGCGGATCATCATCGAGATTGCCGATCGATGTCGTTGCGTCAGAAACAGCTCCGAGATCGATGGGCCA
Organism: uncultured Acidimicrobiales bacterium; assembly: GCA_937930695.1. GTDB lineage: Bacteria > Actinomycetota > Acidimicrobiia > Acidimicrobiales > SZUA-35 > CALEWY01. The sequence goes on from CALHCB010000131.1 coordinate 11,329, forward strand.
GCCAGGCAACATGGCGCCGGTCTTCGCGTCGAGTGCGTAGATCTGCCGGGCCGGCAACTCTGGCTCGCCGATCGCCGAGAAGTACACGCCGGAACCAACGACGACATCGAGGTCGCCGTCGGCATCGATATCGCCAATCGTTGAGGACGCCGTGATGATTTCGCCGGGGATGCAGGTTTGCCAACGTTGCGCACCGGTGTGTTCATAGGCCCGGATGGCAGCACCGAATCCTGCGCACTCTGCGTGAGAGGCGGTCACGTAGTCGACATCGAATGCACCGATGATCTCTGCGAAGCCATCATTGTCGATATCAGCGACGGCAGGAGCTGACCATGATGAGTCGAGCGTGGTGATGGGGAAGCCCGTGACGACGGAACCATCGTGGTTCCAGGCGTTGAGCGAGTGGTCGTTGCTCGTGAGCACGACCTCGGGGCGGCCGTCGTTGTCGATGTCGGCCACGACCGGTGCTCCGTAGATGGCCGGGCTCTTGCCCATGTCGGCGAAGCGATTTGTCTTGTTGCGGAAAATCTGGGAGCCGTCGCCGCGCATGGCGACGATGTCGCCGATGATGTTACCGACGACGATGTCGAGCGTTCCGTCTCCGTCGATGTCCGCGAGGGCGGGCGTTCCCTGGATCTCGGCTTGACCAAGATCATGCTGGGCCAGGAGTTGTCCGGTCGTTGAACCGACGATCACCCTCCCATCCATTCCGCCCATCACGACGTTGGGTTGTCCGTCTCCGGTGACGTCACCAAAGGCGACACTCGATCGTGCTTCGGGGGTGAACAGGTCGTAATAGGCGTCCTGATTGGCCGACACCCGGAACCGCTCGGTGAGTTCAGCCGGAACTGCGGCATCGACAGGAGACGCCGAGGGCGGGGCGACGGCGGCAAACGTGCCCGCGGCGATGATTGCGGCGGCGAAAATGGCGCTGTGAGGCGAACGCATGCCCACGAGTATCGGCCAGTCCGCACTGGAACTTCAGTCGGAGTGTGTGACCACTGCGCGAGTGTGAACCGTGTCGTTGGCCCAACCGGCCTAGAATCGCCTGCCAGGTGTGAGTATTTGTCCCGGCTGGCGAACGCCGCTGGCTTTGGGCGCCCGCGATCTCCCCTCCCGATGAACGTCTGGACACTCTGTTTCTTCACTGGCGCCATGACTGCGCTTGGGCTGATCCCGATGCCGGGATTCCTCGAGCGTCGAGATGTCGTCGATCGTGAGAACCATCGGACCTCCCATATCGGGACGATTCCGCGGGGCGCGGGTGTGGTGCTCTACGGCGCGTTCTTCGTCGCGGTGGTGCTTGGGCTGATCTCTTCGCTCTGGGATGACCCGGTGCTCGTCATCTCCGCAACGTTCCTCATCGGGTCGCTGATGTTCATCGGACTGGCCGATGACATCGTCGGCGTTCCGATTGCGTTGCGGCTGGGGTCCCAGATCGCCATGGGCGGAATGCTCGGCGTGCTTGCGTCGCCAACCTCGGTTCGGCTCAGCTTTGGCTTTGCGCTTCTGATCCTGGTGGGCGTGGGTGTAGGCACGATCATCAATGTGGTGAATTTCATGGATGGGATCAACGGGATCTCCGGAATCACTGCGCTTTTGGTGTCCGGGACCTATGCATCGCTTGCGTGGGAAGCCTCGATCGACGATGTGGCCCTCCTATCGATCTGCATCGCCGCAACGGCGCTTGGATTCCTTCCTCACAATGTGCCTCGAGCCCGCCTGTTTCTCGGTGACAGTGGGAGCTACTACCTCGGGGCCTCCCTCGGAGTGCTCAACGTTCTGCTGTGGATCAAGGGCTTCAGCACGATCGTTGTTCTCGCCCCGCTGAGCCTGTATTTGGCCGACGTGGGATTCACGCTCGTACGTCGGACCTTGCGTGGCGAGGTCCCGTGGGAGCCGCATCGCGAGCATCGCTACCAGAAACTGGCCAGCGGTGGTCTCGGACATGCGAAGACCGCAACGTACGTAGGTCTTCTCACGTTGTGTCTCTGCGGGGCGTCCTGGCTCGATCGCACGGGCTATCGGATGGCCTCGCTCGGCCTGATCGTGGTTGTGCTGATCACGTACTTCCGTCTTCCCGTCATCTCTGAACCCGACGAATCCGGAGCCGTGACCGCATGAGGGTCCTGATCGTCACCCAATACTTCGAACCCGAGGTTGGCGCCCCACAAGTTCGGTTGGCGAACTTCACTCGGCAGTTGCGTTCTCAAGGACACGATGTCGAGATCGTCACCTCGATGCCGAACTATCCGGATGGCGTGATCTTTGATGGCTACAGAAAACAGTTTCGGTCGACCGAAACGTGGTCCCAGGATCCTGACGTTCTCATCCATCGGGTCTGGCTGAAGGCTGGTGGCGGCAGGGGAGTCGGTCGATTGGTCGGCTTTGCATCCTTTGCCGCCATGCTCCCGTTCGCAATGGCGAAGGCGAAGCGACCGGACCTCGTCTTCGTGAATTCGCCACTCCTCAATGTGGCCCCGATTGCATTGGCAGCCGCCAAGAAGTGGAAGGCCAAGACGGTGTTGTGCGCCGCCGACCTTTGGCCGGATTCGCTCTTCGACATGATGGGGACACCAAGCCCATTGCTCGCCCGACCGCTGTACTGGCTCGAGCGTCAGATTTACGAGCGGTGCGATGCGATTGCGGCCGTTACCGAGGGAATCCAGACCACACTCCTCGAGGAGAAGAAGGTCGATCCAGCGAAGGTCACGTTCTTGCCGAACGGTGTCGACCTCGACTTCTTCTCGCCGCACATCGAGGGCCACCGTCCGGAGGCGCTCCAACAGGTGACCGGGCCACTCTTCGCCTTCCCTGGCACCATTGGCTACTTCAACGGCCTCGACGTGGTGCTCGATGCCATGAAGATTCTGGCTACCAGTCGGCCCGACATTCACTTCGCATTCGTTGGCGATGGGCCAGAGCGAGCTCGGCTCGAGACAATGCGGGACGACCGCGGGTTGTCGAACGTGACGTTCACGGGTTCGGTGACTCCCGGGGAGGTCGCAACGCTGCTCCCAACGCTGACTGCTGGCGTGGTGTGTTTGCGAGACCTTCCGGTCACCCGCGGCGCCCGACCGGCGAAAACCTTTCCTATTCTCGCCGCCGCGTTGCCCGTCATCTTTGTGGGCGTCGGCGAGGGCCCAGCCCTGATCGAGCGGGCTGGCGCCGGCGTCTCGGTTGCTCCAGAAGATGGGCCAGGTTTGGCCGCAGCAATGATCCAGATCGCCGATGACCCCGAACAAGCAAAGGCGTACGGGAGCTCGGGGCGTGATTACGTTCGCGAGCACCTGTCATGGCAAGGCATCGTCCGCTCGTGGCTCCAGGCGCTGAAGGCCGCCATTCCTGATCTGCCACACTCCGACACAGACTCGATCGAGCTGCCCGATTCCAGCTCTGACCCCCAATCGGTCCCTGTCGCGGCACCGTCGAACCCGTAGGCTGCTTGCGTGCCAATGGCTCGGCCGGAAACCCCGCGGAACTCGCTTCGATGGCAAGTAGTCGGCGCACTCGCGCAGGTTTCGCGCGTGGCAACACCCATTCGGGTGGCCCTCGATTTGATCGCCTGGATCGCTGCCATTTTCGTTGCCGGCTTGCTTCGCCTCGAGCTGGTGGCAGCAGACGTGTTCGCCCGGGGGTTTTGGGGCCTCATCCCAATCATCTTGGTGCTTCAGCTGCTCACGGGAACGGCCACAGGCCTTTACCGTCGGCGCTGGCGGTACGGCTCCTTTGACGAGGTCGCGGCGCTTGTCGCCACCGCGTTGCTCGACACGCTGGGTCTGTACCTGCTGAATGAGTACTACCTGGCGGCTCCACGAGTGCCCCAGAGCGCGATTCTGCTCGGCGGGGTCGTCGGACTGCTGCTCACCGCGGGAGTTCGCTACACCTGGCGTCTTGTGACCGACTATCTCCGGCGGCCATCTCCTGATGATGCGGAACGCCTTCTGATCTTCAGTGATGGCGAGGTGGCGGTCGAAGTCGTCAGCGCCTTGTTGCGCAACACCGGTTCGATGTACGTCCCTGTCGGCCTCATCGACGACCGGAAGAACCGCCGACGGTTGTCGATCCAGGGTGTCCCGGTACTGGGTGGACGAGAAGAACTCAAAGCAGCCGCCGAACGTTCCGGCGCGACCGCAGTTCTCGTCGCCCTGCCCGAGCCCGACCCGCAGACGATGGGCGAGATCGCCGACCTGGCATCGGCCGTCGGGCTCCGAGTCAAGGTGCTCCCCACGGTGGAGCAGATGCTGGATGGGCCAGTTTCGACCGCAGGCATCAGAAACCTGACCGAAGCCGACCTTCTCGGACGACGACAGGTCGACACGAATATCGAAGAGATCATCGGGTACGTGCAAGGCCGACGGGTGCTCGTGACCGGAGCGGGAGGCAGCATCGGGAGCGAGCTGTGTCGACAGCTTTCGCGGTACGGGCCTTCAGAGTTGATCATGCTGGACCGCGACGAGAGTGCGCTGCACGCCGTCGAAATGTCGATCACCGGTCGAGCCCTCCTCGACACACCAAACACCGCACTCTGTGACCTGCGAGATATCGACGCACTCGATCGCATTTTCGACGAGCGTCGTCCTGAGGTGGTGTTTCACGCCGCCGCGCTCAAGCACCTGCCGCTGCTTGAACAGTTCCCTGCCGAGGGGTTCAAGACCAATATCCAGGGCACCTTGAACACACTGCGGGCGGCCAAGCGTGTCGGCGTCGAGGTCTTCGTCAATGTCTCCACGGACAAGGCGGCCAATCCCACCAGCGTGCTTGGCTACTCGAAGCGAATCGCGGAGCGGCTGACTGCATTCGTTGGTTCGGGGGCGGATGGCACGTTTCTCTCCGTGCGTTTTGGCAACGTCCTGGGCTCCCGTGGCAGCGTGCTCGTCGCCTTTCGAGAACAGATCAAGGCCGGGGGACCCGTCACAGTGACCGACAAGGACGTCACCCGCTTCTTCATGACGGTCGCCGAAGCGGTCCAGCTTGTGATCCAGGCCGGCGCGATCAGCCACCCCGGCGAGGTCCTGGTGCTCGACATGGGCGAGCCGGTTCGGATTTACGACATTGCCCGCCGTCTCATTGCGCAGTCTGGTGAGAACATCGATATCGCGATCACTGGCCTTCGTCCCGGTGAGAAGCTCCACGAGGAGCTCTTCAGCGCTGACGAGGCTGATCATCGTCCAAAACATCCACTCATCTCCCACGCCCGAGTCCCCGTCCTTGATCCGCAAGAGCTCCCTACCCATGGCGAGCCCGAGCAGCTTCTCGATTGGATGACCCGCATGTGCACGGGAGATCACGGAACCCGAAGGGCCCCGGTCGTCTCTGAATGAACCACTTCGTCCACGAAACAGCCATTGCTGAGGACGGAGCCGACATCGGTTCTGGTACTCGCATCTGGCATCACGCTCATGTTCGCTCAGGCAGCACGCTCGGCGAAGACTGCGTCATCGGCAAGAACGTGTACATCGATGAGGGCGCCATCGTCGGCTCTCGCTGCAAGCTGCAGAACAATGTCAGCGTCTTTCACGGCGTGACCATCGGCGACGATGTCTTCGTCGGCCCCTCGGCAACCTTCACGAACGATCTTGTGCCACGAGCCTTCAACGCCGACTGGAAGATCACCGAGACCACCGTGCTCGATGGTGCCTCCATCGGTGCAAACGCCACCATTGTCTGTGGCTCAACAATCGGTCGCTACGCAATGGTGGCGGCTGGAGCGACCGTGACGAAGTCCGTCGCGGACCATCAACTCGTGGCCGGCATGCCGGCCCGTCCTCTGGGCTGGGTTTGCCGCTGTGGTGCCGTGGTTTCACGCGACACCGATCGGCCGGCCGATCTCGAATGCCCGAACTGCAAGGAGCAAGAAGCATGATCCCGATCACAGCCGTCAAGCTGGACCCTGCGACGGAGGATCTGGTTCTCGATGTCGTGCGCTCTGGGATGCTGGCCCAAGGCGAATACGTCGCTCAGCTCGAGGAGGCTTTTGCCGCTGTCCATGGCGTATCGCACGCCATTGCGGTGAACAACGGCACCACGGCGTTGGTCGTGGCCCTTGAAGCCCTCGGCCTCGGCCCAGGGGACGAGGTCATCACCACACCGTTCACCTTCGTGGCAACCCTCAACGCCATTCTCGAAGCAGGTGCGACGGCGCGATTCGTCGACATTGGCTCAGACTTCAACATCGATCCTGCGCTGCTTGCCGATGCGATCACGCCAGCGACCAAGGCGATCATGCCGGTGCACTTGTACGGCTACATGGCCGACATGGATCCCATCGTTGAGGTGGCACAAGCGAACGATCTCGCCATCGTCGAAGACGCAGCCCAAGCGGTTGCCGCCGACTACAAAGGCGCCCGTGCAGGCAGTATCGGTGTTGGTTGCTTCAGTCTGTACGCCACGAAGAACGTGAGCACGGGTGAAGGCGGCATGGTCACAACGAACGACGATGACCTAGCCGACCGGATCCGACTGTTGCGCAACCAAGGGATGCGTGCCCGCTATCAGTACGAAGTCGCCGGACACAATTACCGCCTGACCAACCTCGCGGCAGCCATCGGCATCCCGCAGATGGCCACGATCAACACCGTCAATGAGGCTCGTCAGAAGAACGCGGCGGCACTGCGAGCCGGGCTCGCGGGGATCACAGGCCTCGAACTGCCGGTGGAACCAGAAGCAGGCCGCACCCACGTGTACCACCAGTTCACGATCCGAATCACCGAGGACAGCCCGATCAGCCGAGATGAGTTTGTCGAAACACTTCCCACTCGTGGCGTCGGCTGCGGTATCTACTATCCCAAGGTCGTTTTCGACTACGACTGCTATCGAGAACACCCGGGCGTGGTGATCAGCGACGTGCCCAACGCGTTCAAGGCCGCCTCCGAGGTCGTTTCGATTCCCGTGCACCCTCATCTTTCCGAGAGCGATCTCGATGAGATCGTTTCGACGATTGCTTCGGTGATGTCGTCATGAGCGACCCCGTACGAATCGCCGTGATTGGCGCCGGCATCATGGGCACCAACCACGCTCGCGTTGCCAAGGGGCTCGACAGCATCGATCTCATCGCCGTTGTCGATTCTGATCTTGAGAAGGCGGCGGCGTCTGCAGGAGAGGAAACCGCATCCGCAGCGACGCTCGACGAAGTGATCGATTCGATCGACGCGGCGGTTGTTGCTGTTCCAACTGCGTTCCACCATGGCTTCGCCATGCGCCTCATCGAGGCAGGAAAACACGTTCTGATCGAAAAGCCCTTGGCGGCGACGCTCGACGAAGCAAAGGAAATCGTCGCTGCAGCCGAACAGGCCGGCACGATTCTGTCGGTCGGTCACATCGAACGCTTCAATGCCGCGGTGCGCGAGTTGCCACCGCTGCTCGACGCACCACTCCACATTCGAGCGGATCGGATCAGTCCGTATTCGCCCCGTATTCTCGATGGCGTCGTGCTGGACCTCATGATTCACGACCTCGACATCGTGCTGCATCTCGCAGGTCCGGACGCCCAGGTTGTCTCGGTCGGTGGAACCTCCCACCGGGCTCGGAGCGAGTCCGAAGACATGGCGACTGCATCGATCGCGTTCGACAATGGCATGACGGCCTCGTTCACCACGAGTCGACTCGGTCAATCGAAGATTCGTCAGATCGAGGTCACCCAACTCGACAGCGTTGTGGTTGCGGATCTTCTGCGCCAAGACATCACCATCAACCGAATGACTCGTCACGAGTACCTGACCGACGAAGGCACTCGTTATCGCCAGTCCGGTGTCGTCGAGATTCCGTTCATCGACAGTCGGGGCGAGCCGCTTGCGCTCGAACTCGACGATTTCGCCAGTTCAGTCAGCGAACAACGCCCACCCCGAGTCGACGGCCAAGCAGGCCTTCGAGCTCTCGAATTGGCCCACCGAGTCCAGGCTGCCGTCCTCGAAGGGGCTCCGCCGGTACGGGTCGCTCAGGCCCCCGAGTCGTCCCAATCTCTTGGAGCATCATGATGAACGTTTGCGTCGTAGGTCTGGGCAAGATTGGCCTTCCTCTGGCTGTGCAGTTTGCTCGGAGCGACTGCCGAGTGTTCGGAGCTGATATTTCCGAGGCCGCCGTGGCCACGATCAACGGTGGTGCCGCCCCATTCCCTGGCGAAACCCATCTTGATGACTACCTCGCGGAGGTCATTGCCGATGGTTCGTTCTCGGCAACAACCGATACCACCGCCGCAGTCCGCGACAGCGACGTTGTCGTCATCGTGGTTCCGCTCATCGTGGATGATCAGAGTCGCCCCGATTTCGTGGCCATGGATGCGGCCACTCGGTCCGTCGCTGCAGGGCTTACGCCGGGAACCCTCGTGTCCTATGAAACAACGCTGCCGGTCGGAACAACGAGAAACCGGTTCACCCCGATGCTCGCTGAGTTGTCTGGGCTGGAAGCGGGGACCGATTTCTTCGTGTGTTTCAGCCCTGAGCGGGTCTACTCGGGACGAATATTTGCTGATCTTCGCAAGTACCCAAAGCTGATCGGGGGCATTGACGATGCATCGACGAAGCGTTCGATCGAGTTCTATGAGCACGCGCTGCAATTTGATGACCGGGATGACTTGGCCCAGCCCAACGGTGTGTGGGACCTCGGCTCAGCCGAGGCCTCAGAACTCGCCAAGCTTGCCGAGACGACCTACCGCGACATCAACATAGGTTTCGCCAACGAACTTGCGAAGTACAGCGACACGGTCGGCATTGATGTTCGAGCGGTGATTGAGGCGTCGAACAGCCAACCGTTCAGCCATATTCACCAACCGGGAATTTCCGTCGGCGGTCACTGCATTCCGGTGTATCCACGCTTTTACCTCAGCGAGGACCCAACCGCTCTCATTCCCGCCGCGGCCCGCACTGCGAACACCGGGATGCCGGGCTACGCGGTGCAGCGGCTTGCTGACCAACTGGGCGGGCTCCAAGGAGCGACAGTCGCCGTGCTCGGAATCGCCTATCGCGGTGGTGTGAAGGAATCCGCATTCTCCGGTGTGTTCGGCGTGGTCGACGCTCTGTCGATCGCCGGCGCTACTCCGGTCGTCGAGGATCCGATGTACACCGACGAAGAGATCTCGGCAATGGGCTTCACGCCGTACCGGACGGGCCAACCATGCGACGGTGTGATCTTCCAGACTGATCATGAGGAGTACCGGAATCTTGGGCCAACGGACTTTCCGGGAATTCGCAGCGTGATGGACGGCAGAAACGTTGCCAACGCTCCCGCTTTTACCGCCGCAGGTGTGCCGGTGCTCTTCATCGGCGCTCCAACTGCAGACGCCAGCTGAGGTTCTCATTGCCTCAGGGGCACGTCTGTTCGGTCTGACCGATCAGCTCGTAGCACGGCGGAGTGGCTCAGGGTCAGGATTGATGAGCAAGTTGAGATGCGACGTTTGCCCAGTTGACATCTCGGTCAGGGACACCGGTCAGCAGCCAGGCGACATGCGACACGCCGTAGCCCTCGAGCGTCGCTCGCATCGAGGCGACGTCGGTCTCTGAGACCTTGCCTTCGCCGACTTCAACAAGCACCTTGGCGCCAGCAGGAAGGTCTGAAGGAACGTTCGAAGGCTCCAAGACGTCGAGCCCGAGCGCCTTGCATGCACTCTGATCCCACGTCAGTCCCAGACCGAGCCAATGCGCCTGTGCTCCGTCGAGCGACTGAACGTGCTGCTCGACGAGCCGACGCCCCTTCACCCGGTCACTGTCGGATTGCTTCCCCGCACCACCAAGCACGCCGAGCACTGGTGTGCCCGGTGCTGCTCGCTCGATGTGGAGGCGCCGTCGCACCCGACCCGAGGCTGCGAAGAGGCCAAACAAACCAGCCGTCACGACTCCGCCTGCGATGACACCGCCGACAAGAACGACGGGTCCGGTTCGATCCTCTTCAGAGGTTAGATCGCCGACTTCGACAAGCCGACTCTCTGCGGTCTGAGCGAACGCTTCGAGGGTGCTCAAGCTGGCGCTGCGCAAGGTGATCTCCTCGCTGAGGGTTGAGCGGGTGAGAATTGCGGCCTGTTGCTCGGTGCCAGCGAGCGACGGAAGCGTGGCGTTGAGTTCGGCGACTTGGCCTCGGAGCGCTTCGAGCGCTTCTTGCTCGCTTCCAACGACAAGCTCCAGCTGGGCAATGACGGGATTGCGGATCTCGTCAGAAGCGATCATGACCGCGACATCCATCGCCTCGGTGATCGATGCAGCATCGGGCCCCGTCACCGAGATCGCCACCGACAGGGCAGTTCCATCGCCAACCGCGACAGCGAGCGTGCCAGGGACAGGTTCGACGAAGTCAGGTTGGGCGTTGAGGCGAATGGCAACGCCGCGAGGGTCAAGGACCTCGGTGGGCGCCTCGGCCCGTTCGGAGACGGCCGTGATGTCGTTGATGAAGAGCGTGCGTTCGGCGCTGAGCGCTGATGGGCGTGAGGCCAAGAGCAAGGTGGCGATCGTGATGAGGGCCACGATGCTCGCAGCGACCGTCCAGTAACGACGCAAGAGTCGCAGGGCAATCGAAACGATGCTGTCGTAGACGACGGGCACAGACTGATCCGAGGTCATCTGGTTCTTTCCGGCTCAAGATGAAGCCTGTTTCGGTGGAAGAAATGGGGTCGGGATGCCAGGGCGAGGTCCGCTCGGACCACAACTCGTTCGTGGAAGAACGTGACCACCATGACGATTACCACGAGATCGAGAAATCCCGGCGCGAAACCGAGCAGCGAACGGAAGATATCGCTCGACGTGAAAAGAAGGGCCTGCACAACGGCAAGACCTCGGAGCGCAGCCGACCACCTCATGGGGAGGCGAGAGATCAACCGCTCCATCCAGAGGAGGGCTGCAGCGGCGATCAAGCTCCAAATCACGACGCCGATGACCCCGCCATTGGCCCACCCGACAGCGAGAAAGCTCGAGTTGGCGTTGCCTTGGAAGGCATCGTTGCGGCCAAAGAAGCTTTCGAAGATGAAGCGAGAGAGATCAAACGTCTCGGCTCCCCACAGGCGGCTGACTTTGGGAATGGAGGCTCCGTGGAGGAAATCGTTGCGAGCAGGAAAGGCCACGAAGTGCAAGGTCATGACATCTGCAGGGACGAAGAAGATTCGCCGCTGAATGCTGTTGATGGCGCCGCCGAACGCCCCGCTACCCAGATTGAGGAGCGCGAAGAGGAACGGAAAGCTCAAGGCCCCTCCGACCGCCAGCCCCATGGTGCGCGAGGTCATTTGACCTCCGGCAGCGGTGACCATGGCGACGATCACGATCACCGTGAGGTGCCCCAGCAAGGCTCGCTCGGTCGTGACGAGGGCATAAAAGGCGGCGAGACCGACAACCGATGCCGCCGCCAATCCACGCAGGAATCGAACTCGGCTGCCCCGCTCGCTCATCCGCCAGTCGGCGATCAGCCAGCCGGTCGCGAGAAAGAGATAGAGGTTCCGAATCGCTCCGATCAGGAGCCGAAGCGGTGCCGAGCCGATCTCTTTGAGCGCTTGACTGCGGGCCGCCGCGATATCGACTCCCGTGGCTGAACCGGTGATGAGCTGGGCGATCGGCAGCGAGCCGATCGTCGCGATCCATATCGGCAGAATGGCCAGCGCGAGACCGACGATCATCCATGTCGCAAGTCGGGACCCCTCATTTGTCGCTGCTGCTGCTGGCGGAGGTGTTGGGGCAAGGCTGAACCAGAAGATGGCTCCCATTGCTGCCAGGCCGCAGGCGAGCCCGAGCACCATGTCCGAAGCGACTCGGTCGCCGTAGGCATGCACGATCGGCGGAAACGGAATCAGCAACATGGCAGTCACGGCAGTCAATGCGACGCCCGGAAGTCGAAACGTTCGGACGTAGAACAGCCAAGGGCGATGTACGGCAACAGCGATGAGAAACATCTCGCTCGCAGCCAGCAAGGCCCAGTGAAATGCGGGTACGTGTGTTGGTTGACCAACTCGTATCGCAAACTCCACGAGGTGCCGAATGACTGCGATGCTCAGCACAACCAAGAGGACTCTCGGCAGGTTGGGGGCGGTCTCTCGACGAATGATCATCGAACCTCGTCGTACCACGAGGCGAGTGTGGTGGCCACCGTCTCGAACCGGTGATGTTCCTCGACATAGCGCCGACCCGCATCACCGAGGCGGGTTCGTTCAGCGGCTGACGCCAAGAGCGCGACCGTGGAGTCGGCCAGTTCGGCGGCAGTGCTCGACTTGGCGACAGGAGCGCCCGCCTCAATGCTGAGATTTCCTTTCGAGGGAAGATCCGTCACAACCGGGCACCCACATGACATCGCCTCGGTTTCGGATCGCCCGAGTGCCCCGAGCCGCTGTTGGCCGATCACGACACTGGCTTGATGAAGAAGTTTCACGATGCCGGCCCGGTCGGTGGCAGGAAGCGGTTCGAGTCCTGCTGCGACGGCGGCATCGGTGAACTCGCCACCGGCGAAGCCGACTACGCGAGCCCCTGATCGCTCTTTGATCAAGGGGATGGCCTCCACCATCCGTTGCGCGCCCTTGATAGCCGACAACCGAGAGAAGACGAGCACCACCTTGGCTTCCGGATCACGAGTTGCCGGTGGGGCGAACGTTTCGGTGTCGACGGGGTTGGGTAAGAATCGCGCCCCGCTCGGGAGGTGCTCGATGAGATCGGGAGTTGCCGCAATCACGAGATCCGCCCGTTCAAGCGCCTTGGAGACGACACGCCCGGTTCTCGATGCGCCTCGGCCCCGAACGTCGGTTCCGTGTGCATGCACCACCAGAGGTGTGCCAGGGATGCGCTCGATCATGGGCGCCCAACGAGCGCCGTGGAGATGGGTGAGCGCGGGCTGCACGCGACGAACCGTTTGGCGCAGATTCCACGCCGTCAGCCCTGGACGAATCGGCAGGAGCGCTTGGCGAGCCCAGCCGCCTTGGCTCGCTCCGAGTTGGGAGGTCGGAACGACCGCGACATCCCACGAGGTGTGGGCAACAAGCGCGGTTCGTAGATCAGCCCCAACGCCGGCTACATCGCCGAGTTGGAGCGCAAGACGGGACGTCATCGAGAGCCGGCAGTCACTGGTAACGAGCGACGACAGCGTCGGCGATACGTTTGCCAGCGTCCCCGTGGCCATAGGGGCTTGCTGGTTCACCTGTTGTGCCGATGCGCGACTGAATCGCCTCGTGAATAACAGTGGCGTCGACGGGGGGAACCACTGTGTTCCAACCGAGTTCGACGAGTTCGACCCACTCGGTTTCGTCGCGCAGGGTGACACAGGGTGCGCCGTGGAAGAACGCCTCTTTCTGCACGCCACCAGAATCGGTCGCGACCAAAGCACAGGTTTGCTCGAGCCGCACCATGTCGAGGTACCCCACGGGTTCGATGAGGGTGAGTTTCGCCGAGTTCGGGTCAGCCTCGAGAAGGGAGCGAGTGCGGGGGTGAGCGGGCAGAACAACGGGAACGTCTCGAGCGACGCGTGCCAGTCCCTCGATGATGGCCGCACAACGAACTGGGTCATCGGTGTTTTCTGCTCGGTGCACGGTGGCAAGAACGAACTCGCCGCTGTTGACCCCAATGGTCGCAAGAAAGTCGGCCGTTTCGAGGTTCTCGCTGGCGCGCAGCGCAAGGTCGTACATGACGTCTCCAACCAACGTGACATGAGACGTCTCGTCGCGACCCAGACCTTCGGCATTCAGATGTTGCATGGCCGTTTGGGTTGGTGCGAGGAGCAGATCGGAGATGTGATCGGTGAGAATCCGGTTGATCTCTTCGGGCATCGCGCGGTTGAAACTCCGGAGACCTGCCTCGACATGTACCACCGGGATCTGGAGCTTGGTCGCTGCTAACGCACCCGCGGTCGTCGAGTTGGTGTCGCCGTAGACCAAGACGGCGTCGGGCCGGTCGGCAAGAAGCGTTTCCTCGATCTTGGCCAGCATCGCCCCTGTCTGAGCGCCGTGGGATCCAGAGCCCACATGGAGGGACCAAACCGGCTCCGGAATGCCCAACTCGTCGAAGAAGGCATCAGACATCTTGGCGTCGTAATGCTGCCCGGTGTGGAGGATGCGGTCGTCAATCCCGGCTGCGACGAGCTGGGGCGAGACGATGGCTGCCTTGATGAACTGCGGGCGGGCGCCAACGACGCTCGTGATCTTCATATTTCCGCGAGTCTACTGGACGCTCATTCCTCAATAGGGGAGGTCTCAACCGCTGGTCAGCGCCTCCACGGCCGTGCGCGCCCTGGCCTGCCACGTGTGCTGATCACGCTGTTCACGCACGGTCGTCGTGGTCGCGTCGACTTCTACTCGTTCGTTGGCCAAGCGCTCGAGTAAGGGGGCAATGCCGCCAGCAGAATCAGCGATCCATCCAAAGCCTGTTTCTTCCACGAACGAAGCAACCGAGGTGCCGGAAGAAGCGACGATGGGAAGTCCGGCACCGATCGCCTCGAAGAGCTTGATCGGCATGGCGAAGTCTCGGTATTCATGGGGCGCAAACACGATGCAGGCGGCGTCAGCCCATGCGTAGTGTGGGGCGAGTTCGGTGGATGACACATGAAACAACTCGACTCGGCCGGTCCCGAACGCCTCGCTCTGTCGGATCGCCGGTCCATCTGCCTCGGGGCAACACACCCGAAGCCGCGCCGAGGGAACGGCCGCGACGGCCTCGAGAAGCGGGGTGAGGTCATACAACGGAGCTCTTGCTCCGCCGACGTAGACCAAACGGAGGGTGTCATCCGCCTGCGAGGAAGACGCTGGCCCATCAGCCTGAGGATCGCTCCCCGGTGGAAGCGCGAGGGTCTGGGGGAGTCCTTCATGACCAGGAATGACATGCACCATCTCGTCGGACGGCACAAAGAGCACGTCAATGAAGCGTCGATACCACTGGAGATCGAAGTGGTAAGCGGCGAGCGCGGGGTAGCGGCGGCTTGGCGCGACGTTGTCTCGATAGATCGGGAACTTCCAATAAATGTCCCGATAGAAGAGCCCCCGGCGAACGTCGTGGTGGCCGAGCGTGCGGAAGAACAGCGGCTCGAGCAGGGGGTGGCGAGGAAGATGGTCGGCGTCGGAGAGCATCGTGGCCTGCGTGACGCATTCGCTGTAAACCGCATCAACGTGCCGGCCTTGCTCCAATTCTGTCGTGAGGGAGGAGATCAAGGCCTTGCGCTCAGGGGAATGTCCGGTGATCGCAATGACCTCGTGGCCCAGCCCCTTCAACGCTTCCAACATCCGGACCGGGCGTACTTCGCTGCCGGATTTCGGGGAGTCGGCAAGCGGGCCGGGATAGTGGAAGACGATGGTGGACGGATTCGTCATTTCGAAGTTCCTCGACGGTTGCGAAGCACACTGAGCTGAGCACGCACATGGCCGAACTGCAGCAGGGACCTGGCGGGAACTCCCAGCTCCCGGGCGATGAGCGAGATCATGAGAAGACAGACGGCGCAGTAGGTGGCCAGGCTGAGCACAGCAGGCCCGATGACGGGGTCAATCCTGACAACCGGGATCAATAAGGCGGATGCAACGAACAAGACTGCAGCCTCGATTCGAAAGAGCAGGCCGGGGCGATCGAGGCTTCGAAGAATGTTGCCGAAGATGGAGTTCAGTTCGAGCATGAGGGCGGCGGGGATCAGGACAATTGCGGCCGGAAGTGCCTCGCGATAGCGATCGCTGTAGAGGGGTTCCCAAAGCACAACGGTCGCCAGGATTCCACCGACGGCAAGC
>CALHCB010000132.1 GCA_937930695.1 uncultured Acidimicrobiales bacterium
CTCGGAGACGGGCGAACAACTCTTTGTCGACACCAGCGATCCGGCGTTTCGCCAACGCTTTGCCGAGGCCGCAGCGCGTCGAGAAGAAGCCGTTCAAGCTTGTGCTCGTCGGGCTCACATAGATCTGCACTCGATCTCGACAGACGACGACCTTGTCCGCTCCATCGTGCGGATCGCTCAGGACCGCAAGCAGCGTCGGCGATGACGTTCCTGAATCCGGTAGCGCTGTGGGGCCTTTTCGCTCTTCCCGCCATTGTTGCGCTCTATACGTTTGTGAGATTCCGACGTCGGAGGTATCGGACTGGCGTGTTCCATACCGACGCGGCAGCGGGTGTATCCACTCGGCCTGGGCGACGGCATATTCCCGCGGGGATATTCCTTGGGGCATTGGCCGTGCTGCTCGTGAGCTTCGCTCGGCCTGAAGCCAACATCACGCTGCCGGTTCGCACCGGTCAGATCGTGCTGGCGTTTGATACGTCGAATTCGATGGTCGCCGATGACGTGGAGCCAACCCGTCTCGATGTCGCGAAAGAGACCGCCCTCGCTTTCGTGGATTCGCAGCCCAGCTCGGTGCAGATCGGGGTTGTTGCCTTTACCAGCGGGGGCCTTGTTATGCAGGCGCCGACCACCGATCAGCAAGATGTGCGCAACGCCATCGAGCGCCTCTCGCCCGATGGGGGAACGTCGATCGGCGAAGGGATCTTCGCGGCCTTGACGGCGATCGCCGATGACCCGATCGACCTCGAATCGGTTGGCGATTTGAGCGCCTTGGACATCGGAACATTCTCGAACGCTGCCATCGTCGTGTTCACCGATGGTGAGGAAGTTGGGGGAGCCGACCCACGAGACCTGGCCCAGGTCGCATCAAACGCAGGCGTGCCGGTCTACACGGTCGGCGTTGGCACCGAGCGCGGCACGGTGGTCGCGCTGGACGGTTTCAGCATCGCCACCGCACTGGATGAGCAGCTGCTCGGCGACATCGCCGAGGCGACCGGCGGCGAATTCTCGCTGGCGCAAGACGATCCCATGCTGACGGGTATTTTCGATGCGATCGATCGCAGCTTCGAACGCCAAGGCGAACGCATTGAGATCACTTCACTCTTCGCGCTCGCGGCAATGGTCTTGATGATCGGCGCCGGCGTGTTGTCGCTGCGCTGGTTCGGGCGAATCTGATGCGTTTCGCATGGCCGTTCGCTCTGTTGCTGCTCGCGCTCGTGCCAATTTTTGCGCTGCTCTACTGGCGTTGGCTGCACCGCAAACGCAAGTACGCGATGCAGTACTCGAGCCTGTCGCTGATCCGAGAGGCAATGCCGAACAACGCGAGTTGGCGCCGGCATCTGCCGTTTGTCTTGCTGCTCGCTTCACTGGCTGCACTCGCACTCGGGGCGGCTCGCCCCCAGATGATCCGCGATGTCTCTGAGAATCAGACATCGATCATCTTGGCGCTCGATGTCTCGCGCTCGATGTGCGCGGTCGATGTCGAGCCCAATCGATTGACCGTGGCCCAAGCCGCCGCCCGCGACTTCGTGGTGAACCAGAATGGAGAGGCGCAGATCGGCATTGTCGCGTTTGCCGGTACCGCCAGTGTGGTGGTCGCGCCGACGACGGACACGCAGGTGCTGGTTGATGCAATCGACAACTTTCGTACCGCGTTTGGCACCGCGCTTGGTGGCGCACAACTGAAGGCTCTCGACGCGATCGCTGAGGTGAACGACGATGTCGCTCCCGCCGATATCGAAGCCGGGAGCGATGGCGCATCGGTGCTTGACGCCGACGAGTTTCAGGCGGACATCATCGTCTTGCTGACGGACGGGGCGAATTCAAGTGGCCCCGATCCTCTTGCGGCGGCCCAGGCTGCAGCTGACCGGCGAGTTCGAGTGTTTACGATCGGCTTTGGCACCGACGAGCCGACCGAGATGATCTGCGGCGGCACCCAAATCGGAGTCGATGAGTTCGGCAACGGCGAGTTCGGTAGCGACGGCTTTGGCGGTGACAGCTTCGGCGGTCTCACCGGCAGCTTTGGTGGCGGGGGTGGGCGCGGTGGTGCGATCACAGGAGAACCCTCACAGTTGCTGGTGATCGATGAGCCAGTTCTTCAGGAAATCGCGGCCGCGACCGGCGGAGAGTACTTCCGCGCCGCCGACGCGGCGCAGCTCGTTGAGGTGTTTCGAAACCTGCCAACGGATTTCGAGCTTGCACCCGAAGAGGTGGAAGTCAGTGTGTGGTTCACGGCTGCGGGCTTCGTGTTACTGCTGAGTGCCCTGGCGCTTTCGTTGCGTTTCAATCGCTCGTGACCTGAGCGCTTCGGCGCTCTGTCTTGAATTCGCCGCTCGATGTCGGGTTCGGCCCTTGTCCCCTTGGTCGTGGGTGCGCATGATCGGGGTGTTCTCAGTGGCGGAGCACACCACATCATCGATGACACAACGACGGAGTTTCGAAATGACGAAGAAGCTGGAAAATGCGCAGGCGCTCTACATGGAAGGCATCCGCGACGGAAACGCACGCGAGGCCGTGACGAAGTACACCGGTGACCGCTACACGCAGCACTCGACAGGCGTCCGCGATGGTGTCGAGGGGTTCTTGGAGTTCTTCGAGCCGTTCCTCGAAAACAACCCCGAGCGAGACATTCAGGTTGTGCGGTCGATCGAAGACGGCAACTTTGTCTGGCTGCAGGTGTCGCAGTCGCTCAACGGTGGAGTCTCCAAGTGGATCACCATGGACATGTTCGACACCGATGAGAACGACAAGATCGTCGAACACTGGGACGTGATTGCTGAGTGGGTTGACGAGACCGTCTCCGGCAACTCCCAAATCGACGGTCCGGTCGAGATTTCCGATCTCGAAAAGACCGAAGCAAACCGGACCCTGATCGAGGGCTTCGTTGACGAAATCTTGATCGGTGGCGGTCAGAACTACACCGACTACATCTCGGCCGAGACGTATATCCAACACAATCCCGACGTCGGTGACGGTCTCGCCGGGTTCGGAACGTGGGTCGGCGACCTCGCCGCCGAAGGTAAGTCGCTCGTCTACAAGTACTGCTACAAGATCTTGGCCCAAGGGAACTTCGTTGTGTCGTACTGCCTGATGCAACTTGGCGAGGACGACTACGCAGTGTTCGACCTTTTCCGCATCGAGGACGGTCTGATCGTTGAGCACTGGGACAACATGGAGTTGCTCCCGAGCGGTGCTGCCCTCGTCAACCAGGGAAAATTCTGACAGGGGTTATGTGAAGCGGGCACGGAAGACGGTCGGCGGTTCCCCGACGTGGCGGCGTGCAAACTTCGCGAACGCCGACGCATCGACAAACCCGAACGCGATTCGAATCGACGACATCGGTCGCGATTGATCGGCGAGTTGTCGGCGGAGTTCGAGCCCGATTCGCTCGTCGATCACCTGCTTGGCTGTCAGGCTCGTCGCTGCCTGCGCGGCGCGATCAAGCGTTCGAACGCTATAGCCGAGCTCGCTTGCCAGCGACGCCGCCGACGGTCGGTCGAGAACTCGGTCTTCGAGCAACTCGCGCAACTGTCTGTACAACGGCGGAAACGGGCTCGGATCGGCGGGTGCTCCATGCAGAGTGTCGACCTTGGCCAGCACGACTTGGAGCAGTGCTTTCAGCAAGTCGGCGCGTCGCTTCGTCTGATCGAAGACGAGTTGCTCTCTTCGCATCTCAGCGATGAACCGACTGATGCTCGCCAACTCTGCTGGGTCTGCCTCGAAGGACGTTGGCGTCTTGCCGCTCGGGAACCAGCGCTCGGCTTCAGGTTGGAGGGCGTCTGGCCAGAGCAGCAACTCGGTCGTGACGGTGTCGGCATCGCAGAATTTCTGCGCCTGCCCCGGTCGAACGTGCAGGACACTCCCGGCACGGATCCGATGTCGCGTGAAGTCGATGTCGTGCGTCCCTTCGCCCTCTGAGCAAACGATCAGCAGGTGAAATCCGAGCCTCTGGAGACTTCCCGCATGCTCGGCCGGCATCCGATCAGCAAGTTCCGAACCGGTGAGGGCCTCGACGGGCAGATCGGTATTCGGTTCCGCCGGGTTGTAGTGGACCTCGACGACTGGCTCGGTTGTTCTGTTCACTCCAACTGACGTCGGTGAGCGAGACGTTGGCATCTCTCGACAATAACTCCCACGCAGTCGGCACGATCTGTGTGCCCCCGAATGTCACGTATGGCACCTCGTATTCATCGATCAGCGAGGCCAACTCGGGACAAAACATGGGACACTTTCTCCCGGGCCGTCGTCGGGCGACAATATGCGCTGCCTTCTCAGTTGTTTCGACGAATCAGCGAGCGAAGTGATTCGGCGTTCGCATAGCCGACTCGGAGAGCGATGTCCTCTGTGGTGAGATTGGACGTTGCCCGGAGGTAGCGGGCCCGCTCGAGTCGGAGCCGCTGCACGAATCCGAGCGGAGTCAAGCCGAGCACGTCGCTGACCCGTCGTTCCAGCGTTCGTCGGCTGGTCCCGATGGACGATGCCGCGACGCTGACATCGAAGGGTTGATCGAGTGATACTCGGACGTATCGCTCGAAGTCGATCACGACTTGATCGTCGTGCTGCACATGGTCGTAGGCAATGAAGGTTGCTTGGGACGGTCGCTCGTCGATCACGAGCAATTGCGCGACGTGCCGCGCGAGATCGCTACTCACGGTTCGAAGAATCGACAGCGCAAGGTCTATGTGAGCAAACGCAGCGCCAGCGGTCACTATCGGACCGTCCGTGACGACCATTTCGTCAAGGTCGACGATCACGTCTGGATACCAGCGGCGGAAGTCAGCGCCGAGGAACCACGACGTTGTTGCCCGCCTCCCACCGAGGTGGCCAGCTTCGGCGAGAGCGAAGACACCGGTGCATGCAGCCGCGAGCCGGGTCGTGGCCGGATCGATTCTTTCGAGTGCCGATCGGATCGTTTGTGCCCCGGGGCCTTTGAGGCACTCCCGAGTCGTCTCACCCGTCAGTGTCCCTAGCGCCGGAACAATCACCAAGTCGCACTCGGAGAGATCGCTCAGCCCGCAGCTGGGGTGCAGGGTCATCTCGGTGCTCAACGTCACGCTCGGGCTAGGGCCAGCGAGATGCAATTCGATCGACGGAATCGTCTGGTCGATCTGTTCGCGGACGGCCTCAGCGACTCGGATGATGTCGATGATCGAAGCGACCCCAGACCCGAAACTGCCGTTGTTGACTGCCATGCCGACTCGCATGGCGCAAATGATAGCAAAACCGTCGTATGCGCTACTTCCGGGACGGACCTGCAGGGCGCAAAGTGGAACACATCCACCGAAGCACACGCTTCGAACCAAACAAGGAGAAACCAAAATGTCAACGACCACACCAACCCTCCCCGTCGCCTTCGTCGCCAAGATCGTCGCCGCCGACGGTAAGGCAGAAGAACTCAGCGCACTGCTCACGGGCGCCGTTGAGCTCGCGAACCAGGAAACCGGAACGATTGTTTGGTTCGCCGTGCGAAGCGACGAGAACACCTTCTGGATCTTCGACGCCTTCCCCGACACTGCAGCACGCGAAACCCACGCAAACGGCGACATCGTCGCAGCTCTCGGCGCCAACTCACACCTCCTCGGTGCACCGCCGGAGATCAATGCCGCTGACGTTCTCGCCGTGAAACTGCCCTGACCCCCTCGGCCCGGGAGGGATGTGCTCGGCCCACAAGTTGCGAACCAAAGATCTGCCGTCGACCACACCTATCACGCCCGAAGCCCTCGAATCGCAAGGTTCGAGGGCTTCACCATCTCGCTCCACCAGCGAACCCCAAGCCGCTCCAAGAGCGAGGGCGCCGACCCTCGTGAGCGATCTCCATAACAGTGATGCTCTGTTCCGCCGAGACGTAGGCGAGGTAGTACGGGAACGAACCCACTGTCATTTTAGGCGAGTGCCCCCGGGCAGAATCGAACTGCCGCACACGGTTTAGGAAACCGATGCTCTATCCACTGAGCTACGGGGGCTGGGACGGGAGAAATCCCACGAGAAATCATCCCACCCGGGAAATCTACCGGGTGTTGCGAAGAGGGAGCGAACGACTGGGCTCGGCGGAACTGACCGGTAAGAGAACAACTGGTTCAGCCCTTCCAGCGGGATGCCCACTACCAGGGTGTCGGTTCGTTGAGCAAACGCCAGGGCAGCTCTCGTGTTGCAGAGGAGAGCCGAAAAGGCGCCTGTTTGGGACGATCCGAGCGAGGCTAGCGAGGTTGCTGTTACGGGCGGGTGCCGGTGCGTTCGAGGTTCTCGGGTGAGTTAGCGAACGCGAGCAACAGTTCTGAGACGGTGATGCCAGTAGAGCGTTGGGCGAGCCAGAACTCGACACCATCTGAATCGCCTGCACGGTCCAACACGTTGCGGTACAGCGCGTCGATGAGTTCTTCGTCGAGTGGTGCTGCGCCGAAGCGGGAGGTGAACTCTGGCGCCGCCTCGAATGCTGCAGCGATGCTCTCGATAGAGCGACCATCGGCAGCTTGATCGGTCCAGAAGACGAACCCGATGTCGTCTGGTGTCCTTCCAAAGACAGCTTGGTAGAGACGCAGGATCTGTGACTGCACGGGGCTGAGCGGTTGCGATGTGTTCGTGGCGTTGATGTTCTCCGGCGAATCAGCGAATGACCGCAGTAGCTCGTTCGTGGTTGCGCCCTTGGCGAGGCGGTCCAACCAAAACGCCACGCCATCACTGTCGCCCGGTCGGCCGAGCACGTTGGCGTACATCGCGTCGACGAGTTCTTGGTTGGAAGGTGCGGTGCCGTATTGGTCGGCGAACTCGTCCGAGGCAATGAACTCATCAACAATCGCTGATAACTCTCGGCCTTCGCGGTATTGCGATGTCCAGAAGTCGAACCCGTCGACATCGGGGGCTCGGCCGAAGACCGCCCGGTAAAGCCGGAGGATCTGGTCATCGGCCGGACCCTTTGACTCGATTGGATCCGCCTCGGGCTCGGGCTCGGGCTCGGGCTCGGGCTCGGGCTCGGGCTCGGGCTCGGGCTCGGGCTCAACGATGGTGACAGTGTTCGCCGTGGTGATCGACGCAAGTGAAACGTTACCAACAGCGTCTGTCACGGCCGCTGCTGGCAGGTTGATGATGATGGTGCCGTTGCTGGGAATGTCCGACACCGTCGCGGTGTAGGTGTCGCCGCTGCCGGTGAGGGTTGCGGTGGTGGCACCTGCGGTGCCGGACAATTCCAGGTCGGTGGGGTCGAAACCAGTGACGGGTTCATCGAAGACGATCGAGAATCCAACAGGGCCGCGCTCGGTAGTGGCGGTTTGGTTGGTTGCCAGTGTGATGGTTCCGGTCGGGCCGTTGATGTCTTCGGCGCATGCGGGATCGTTGCAGTGCACCAACCGCAAATGCCCATTCGAGGCGTCGTTGTAGCTGATGACGGGGTTGCCTGCTGCGTCCAACACCAGCGACGTGTACCAACCGGTGGTTCCGGTGGCGTCGACGGTGACGGGTGTGTCATCGCTGTCGGCGCATGCGGGGTCGTTGCAGTGCACCAACCGCAAGTCCCGATTCGAGGCGTCGTAGTAGCTGATGACGGGGTTGCCGGCTGTGTCCAACACCAACGACGTGTACTGGCCGGTGAATCCGGTGGCGTCGACGGTGACGGGTGTGTCATCGCTGTCGGCGCATGCGGGGTCGTTGCAGTGCACCAACCGCAAATCCCCAGTCGAGCCGTCGTGGTAGCTGATGACGGGGTTGCCTGCTGTGTCCAACACCAACGACGTGTACCAACCGGTGATTCCGTTGGCGTCGACGGTGACGGGTGTGTCGTCGGGGGCAGCGGATGCGACACCGCCCAACACCATCGACCAAGTGAGGAACCCCAGAACAATGACCCGACGAGCAGATTTCATGGAACGAACTTAATGCAGCGACAACCAGCGACCAGGGACCCGCCGAACGCCCGAGAAACGGCATCTTCAAGGGCAGCGCTCGCCAAAATGCAGCGCTGGTGGCAGGCTCTCGGTGTGAGTATTCAGCCTCCAGACGAACCGATCGAGTTGCGGACGGGCCTCCTGGGGATTGTCACCGACATCCACGGCAATCCCTACGCGTTGGAGCGCATCCTCAGTCACGGAGCACAACTCGGGGTCGACCGGTGGCTTGTGCTCGGCGATGTCGTGGCCATGGGGCCCGAGCCTGGTCGTGTACTGGAGCAACTGGCCGAGCTCGACGTCGTCGCCGTGATCTCCGGCAACACCGAGCGATACGTGTTGACGGGCGACCGGCCCGATCCGAGCTTCGATGAGGTCGTTGCCGACCCTGGGCTTCTTCCCCGCCTCGTCGAGGTTGCGGCATCCTTCGCGTGGACCAAAGGATTCCTGCAGGCGTGCGGATCGCTCGATGTGCTTGGCTCGTATCTCGCCAGCGTTCGCCTTCTCTTCCCTGACGGCACCGATGTCTTGGCCGTACACGCGTCGCTATTGAAGGACGATGGACCGGGGATCACTCCCAGCATCGATGCAGAGAAGATGGAAACCCTCTTCCCGGGAGTTTCTGCCGACATCGTGTTCGGCGGCCACACCCACCAAGCGACCGATCTCGCCATCAACGGCATCCGCTTCGTTAATCCAGGAAGCGCCAGCAACCACCTCGAACCGCACGTTCCCGCTCGATATGCAACGGTTCGGTTGGGCGATCACGATCACCACGTCGAGCTCCACGATGTGCAGTACGACAAGGGCCTCGCCATTGAATCGATACAGCGATCAGGGATCCCGGGTTCAGATTTTCTTGTTGGTCGCTACTTCGCTCAGGTGAACGAATAGTCACACTACTGTTGCCCAGTGACTGCTGCGCCGGTGAACGATCGAGGACTTTTCGCAGTAGCTGGAGCCACCGGCGGCCTGGTCCTCACCGTCATCGGCATGCTGCTTCCGTGGTCACGCATCGGCGGGCGCAACCGCTCGGGTTTTGAGACCGCCGATGTTGCCTTTGCCCTCGCCGACGGTGGGTTGCCGGATCTTGTCGAGTGGATCGGCCGGTTTTGGTACGGGCCGGCCGCCCTTCTCCTCGTGGTCTGGGCACTGGTCTTCCTCGCAGGGACCGGACTCGTTCGCACCGTTGGTGTTGTGCTGACCCTGCTGGCCATCGTGATGTGGGGTGTTTTCGCTTGGGCAGGCGGTCACTACGGAATATTCACGACTCGCTGGCTCGGGCCGATGGTTTCGGTAGCTGGAGCCTGCATCATCGGAGGGTTCGGGCTGCTTTCTCGTCGCTCCGTACTGTCGCAGTAGCTACTCACAGTATTGAGCACAAGGTTCTGCGAACCTTTCCGGCGAGGGAGACGTCGTACTCATCGAACGATGAGCGAGTCGGAGGTCTGGAATGAGCGATATATCGCAAGGTGACGGTTGGTGGATTGCCTCTGACGGCAAGTGGTACGCCCCGGAGCAACACCCAAATTACGTTGCCCCGGTCGCTCCCGCTCCTCCACAAGCAGCGCCACAGCCAACGATCATCGAGTCAGCAGCCCCTGCTCAGGTGCAGGGCCCTCCGACCACGGCGTACCAAACCGGTGAAGGCGTCGAGATGCTCGACGTCAGCCAGGGGGCTCCGCCTGCGACTTCGGAAACCTCGGTGCAGCGAGGCAAGGGCGGGCGACTCGCTCTGCTTGGCATGCTTGCCATCGTCTTTGTTGGTGGCTTTGGATTCCTCGCGTGGCGCGTCACGAACTCGAGTGGTGCCGGCGCAGATTCTCCAGACGGAGCGGTGCAGCAGCTCGTCGACTCCCTCAATGAAGGCGATGCGATCGGCGCACTCTCGATCTTTGACCCTGAAGAGACCGATGCTTGGGTGGGTAGCTTTCTCCCGCTCGTCGACTCGCTTGAGATCGCGGCAACCGATGATGGCTCTGCCCCTGAAGATGCTGCGGTCGAGACCTATGGTGATCTCATTCAGTCGCTCTCTCTGACGGTTACCGGACCCAACGGTTCTGACCCGACCTATGAAGTCGAACAGCTCCACGAGCGCATCGCCCTTGTGACGTTCGACGGCCTCGACATCGGCTTCGACGGCGACGCCAATGCCGGGCGTGCACTCATCCTTGGTCTCGGTGGTGACACCGCAGGCATCGATCTTGAAGCTCTTGGCGACGCTCGCATGGAACTTCGCAATGACCCCGGCGGCGTGTCTGTGCTCGTCGTTGCCCCTGACGGCTCGATCGAAGAGTCCGAGTTCATTGACAACGGCACGCTCTCGATGGTTTCCATCGAGCGCGATGGCCAGTGGTACCTCTCCGTTGGCTACACGTGGCTCGAACTCGCTCGCCAAGCAGGCGAACTCGACCCGGCGCTGCGCCCCGACTTCGGCGCAGCCTTCAGCGTCATCGACAACCAACTCGGTGCCGAGACGCCCGAGGGCGTCGTCACTGAGTTCCTGAACGCCTCAGAAACCCTCGACTACCGGCGAATGCGTGATCTCACTGATCCCGCAGGGCTTCCGTACTTCCACGACTACTGGCGCTACATCGGTGCGAATATCGACGACGGCGATGTCGCAGAAGCCTCTCGGGAGATTGGTTTGCGATTCGATCCACCGCAGGTCGAAGTGACCGAGTGGGAAGGGCGAACCGTCGTCAACATCACCGCACTCTCCGGTGTGATTGATGGTGGAACCTTCTCTGTCGACGTCGCTCGGGGCTGTGCTGTGGCCACGATCGATGGTGAAACCGAACAGGGTTGCTTTGAAGAGGCAGTCGACGAAGGGCTGTACGAAGCCGGCATCTTGTCGGTCGATCCCCGCCGCCTCATCCCTGCCCAGTACGGGATGGTCGTCGATGAGCAGAACGGTCGTTGGTACCTCGACCCAATGGCGACCATTGCCTATCACCTCGACCAGGTCATCGATGCAGTCGACGATGTTGCCGCCGAGGTCACCGCTGATACCGGCATGGACACGAGCGCCGATTCACTCCCGACCTTCTTCTTCGTCGATGGCCCACGTGCTCGGGTGAACGAAGTTGCGATCGCCGAGCCCAATGATGACGGCATTGCTGGCGTCGCCATCGATCTCGAGAACAGCGGCTTGGGAACTCTGGAAGAACTCACCGTCGCCGTGATTCGAGTGACACCGTCGGGCTCCGCCGTCGTCACGGGAGGCAGCGGCTTCGGAAACGAAACCAACACGATCTCTGCTCCGACGTGGGGAGTGGCCGCCGATCGGACGGGCACGAGTGATGCTGAGCTGCCGGCCGTCGCAGCCTTGACTACAGGCAACCTGCAAGTTGACGTCTTTGGTATCACGCCGAGTCCGCTCGTTGGCCCAACCTCGGGCGCCTTGGATGGCGAAGGAACGCCACAGATGTTCTCGGTGAGCCGGGACGAGACGCGGTTCATCGACGTCACGGGCGCAAGCTTCCACGTGATCGACCCTTGGGATGACGATGAAGCCAGCGTGTTCTCGCCGTTCTTCGAGCCAGACTCATTCGCCGGATCAAACTCGATCATCGTGGTCTTCGGATCACCCAACCAGTCGTTCGAGATCTCGCTCTCCTGAGGCTGGCCGAAGCCTCGGACCGCCCTGGCAAGGCTCAAGGCGGCCGAGCTTCGCGCCGTTGCCCAAGGTATGGCTCGGCGGAACACTTCAACTGGTGCGCTCGTCATGATCGTGGCGCTACTCGCTGCTGCGTGCACGGCGCAGCCTCCAAGTGAGCTGGCAGCATCCCCGCGGGTTGTGGACACGACTCTTCGTTCGCCTGCTCCAACACAGCTCCTGCCGGATACGACGGTGGTGCCGACTCCCACAACTACGGGACTGCCCAGCACGGTGCTCCCGACCACCGTGCTGCCCTCTGCGGCCGAGGCATGGGACGACATCACCCGCCTGCAAGAGGAGCCGTCGCTTCTCTGGATCGGCACCTATCTCGGCTACACCGAGAATCTCGAAGACGTCACGTTCATCCTGGCCAGCGACGGTTCAGTCCTTCGGGTAAACGATCGCAACATCTACGCCGGCAGCGGGAGCTACCAAACGTGGAACATCGGGCCCGAGGGTTACAACGCTGTCGTCGAGCTTGTGAACGAACTCGGAGTTGTCGACGGCGAGACAGATGCTGTTGATTCGAACGAGGGTCAGGTCGGCTCGATCCGAGCAGAAGATGGATGGGTGCTCGCCGACATCAGAGGCTTGCACCTCGGAGCTCGCGAGCTGACAGCAGAACAATGGGGTGTTCGCTCGAACTTCGACTTGTTGCTGTCCAAACTCGAAGACATGACCTGGATGGAGGAGTTCACGACGGTCACCCAACGGGTGCCCTGGGTGCCGGATCGGCTGACGCTCGAGATCCGCAACGAGGACAATCCCCAGTACTACACGACCGATCACTTCCTCTGGCCGTTCGAGGAGTCACTCGATGCGATGGTCGATTACGACCTCCCAGACGGCGAACGAGCAATCTGTCTCGAAGGCGCTGATGCTGAGACGGCTTGGAACGCGTTCGTCATCGACGGGGTCAACAACGCCCGGATTCCGATCGAGGCGGGTGGAAACCGGTACGAGGTGACGGCGTCGATCAGCTTCCCGATGTATCAGATCAACTCTGATCCGTGCGAAGGGGCCACAGAATTCAACACGTCGGGAGCTGACGATCGAGCGGAACGCCGAGACTTGCGAGAGCTGTTGCTGTCCAACGAGGACCTTGGTCCGGAGTGGTCAGTCGGAAGTCCTTCAGTGACATCGCCGCCTCCCGACCTTCCCAACTGTGACCCGCTCACCGATGGTGAGCTCGCGGTTGACACGTTTGATAGCTGGATCACCCACACCGTCGGCTTCTCTCTCGACGAGGGAGCCCACTACCAGTACCTCGGCACCGTCCCCGAGGGTGAAGACGCCGTTGGTGTGGTGGAGCGGGTCGGCACGTATTCGTGCCTTGACGGGATGGCGAGCTTCGGAGTGATCGGGATCGAGAGCGGGATGCTCGCGAACCTCCCCGTCGGCGTCGAGGCTGCGGCCTATTGGATCCTGACCTTTGAAGGCGGCGTCTCTGGGCTCGTGATCGACGCGGCCTTGGAGAACGGGCTTGTCATGGTTCTCGGCACGACCGACTTCGGCCAGCGAACATCAGCGGACCTCGATGAGATCTTCGCTATCGCTGCCGAAAAGGCGCTGTCAGACGGTTGAGCTCTCCGGCGTCGCCGCAGGCTCGGTCACTTCTTCGAGCTCCGGTGCCTTCAGATCGAAGTGCCACACCAACGTGGTGAGGGCGAGTCCGATGGTGAGCTTCGCCGGCGAGCCGCCGGTCCAGAGCTTGACGCCTGCTGAAAGCAGGGCAGCGGAAATGAGCACTCGAATCATCGAGCCCCTGTAGGGCGCCTTGGCGGCCAGTAGCCCTGCGACCTCAAAGCGTTTCACCAGGCTGAGCATGACCAGCAAGATCACGAAGCTGAGTCCGATGAGCGGCATCTTCTGAACCCACCACTCAGGTGAGCCAACCTCGGCAGTCGGCAGTCCATCAACGAAGAGCAGACCAACACCGGCGAGTACCGCAGCGGTGAAGTGCCACAGGTAAACGCTCATGCCAACGCCACCAAGAATCGCCACAACCTTGAACGAGCCTGCTGACCTCGCAAGCCATTTGTTGATCGACGGTGCGAGCAGCAGTGCGGTGGCGCAATAGGCCAAGCCGAAGAGCATGAGGGCGATCGACGGAGGGTGCGTTGGATTGAACGTGGCCTCACCATCGTTGACCATCGAGGCTCGCCATGGACCGAGCTTCACCACAGCGTAGGTCACCGCCCACATGACGGGGGCAATCCACAACAGGTTCTTCGGGCCCGGCAGGAGCCCGTCTTTCCAGGCAAAGCCGAGGATCTGGAAGATCAGCCAACCGATGACCCAGTTGACGCCGTGGATGTAGGGGATCCCAACCCAGCCGGCGATTTCGAACAATGTAAAGGCCACGCCAATGCCCATGAAGAACATCAACGGGTTCTTGCGGAAGAGCGGGAGGGTAATCGGAGCGATCGCCGTGTCGATCGTGTAGTTGGCGAGGAACCAGAGCGGGATGGCGCCAGCAGCGGCACCAAGGAACGCGATCTCGCCCTGTCCTGCCAGTTGGCCGAGACCGAGAACGACGATCCAGAAGTAGGCCAAGATCATCGTTGGAAGCATCATTCGGCGAAGTCGGTTGGCGACCCAGTCCTGCGGGGTTCCGCTCTTGCGGTTGTGGGAATCGAGAGAGACTGCCGAGGAGAAACCACCTGCGAGGAAGAACAACGGCATGACCTGCAGCGCCCAGGTCACCCAGGCGAGCGAGTAGTCAAACTCGAGCGCATTCTTGGCGACGATGCCGCCGTCTTCGTCTTTGAAAACAGCGATGGCCATCCAGTGGCCAAAAGCAACGGCCACCATGGCGATTGCTTTATAGAAGTCCACGGCTCGGTTGCGGTCTGACTTTGCCCCGGCAACGAGTTGATCAACGTCAAGTGTCTTGTTCATGCTGATGCTCCACGTGATCTATCGGCGCATGCCGTCTTGAATCCAGTTCCCCCGATCGGGGCTAGGAGCCGACGATCTGGCACCCGAGGGCAGGTGAAGCGACGGGCACTGCGGCCTCGACGAAGCGCTCGTAGTCAAGAATCTCCAGCGTCTCGGTGCCGTGCAGAAACACTCGTCCGTCTTGTGCGTGGATGTCTTGAGTTCGTGCAATCGGCACGGCGGCTCGGCGAAGCGATCCATCGACGTCGAGGATGTAGAGCGTGGTGTTTCGGCTTTGCGTTGTGGCGTCGAACGTCTCGAAGGCAATGAGTACACGCCCGACCTCATCGAAGTTGGCGTTGGCCGAGATCATGTCCTCGCCGGTTGGCAGGTCCGCGCCAGGACACAGAGCGTCTTCACCAAGCACCGGAGTTCGTTCGCCGTCGCGCCACAATCCAAAACTCAGGCGATCGTCAGTGAGGAACGCCTGGTCGCCGTTGCGGGAATCGATGGCAACGACCGGGCTTTCGACGGAGATCAGTGGCGTAGGGGAGGGCACGCGTCCCGCCTCGAGCGTGGCAGCGAGGTCGACTGCGTAGACCGTGCGCTGACCGTCGGCGAGGCCCGACAGAAAAAGCGTGCCGTCGTCGTCGACGCCCGCCAGTCTGTAGTCGTCGAGCGTCACGATGCCGAGCACGGTGTAGTCGGCCGCCGACATCGAAACGAGTGAGAACTCATCGTTGCTGTCGTCGACTACTTCAGCAATAAGCATCTCGCTGGTCACCGCGAGATCCATCAATGTCCCGCCACCGCCGGCCTCGTTGATGTCGAACACCCGAAACACTCGTCCTTGCTCGAACTCCCAGAACCGCGTGCCGACCATCGTGACCGATCCGTCGACGACCAAAACGTTGCGGCCGACCGGGTTGGTGTCGGCCATGGGGGCACCGGTCTGGGTGTCGCCGCCCTGGCGGGCAAAGAAGGCGAAGCCATCTTGTACGTCGGGCATGGTGTCGGGTTTGGGCACGGGAGCGAGGATTCCGATGATGGCGAGCGCAGCCAAGCTGGCACCGATGGCCGGGGCCCGGACAGCACTCGTCAGGTTCGTGATGAGCACGAAGAGTCCGGCAAGCGCAGCGCCAGCGCTTGCGACGAGAAACAGGATCGATCCGGACGGCAAACCGTCTGCAACTGACGGATGATCGATCGTCAGGGCCGACGCCACCCGAAGGCCGACGAGAACAAGCGCACCACCGGTGATGGCGAGGGCCGCGCCAGCAGCGGCTCGAATGGTGCTGGATTGGGCCGAAGTTCGCTGGGCTATCGCGCTCCCGACGGCAAGCAGGATTGTGAGGACTGCCCCAATGAGAAGGAGACGACTCAGCGAACCAGTCTCCGGTACGTTCCGCCCCGTGATTGAATCAGAGGTCGTCCCGCTGACATCGGCGAACGCCAGCCAGACACCGCGTCGCCCGATTTCGGCCACCGCGAGCAGGACGAGTCCTCCGATGAGCACCGGCCATTCCCAGTCCGAACTCGGTTGTGGTCTTGTTGGTCTGTCAGTCATCAGCGTCTGCTTTCGCGTTCGTTGATAACTACGACGTCAGATTCGAGGCGTTGGTTCGGGGTTTGTGGCCCACGAACCGACCGCCTCCGAATGCCCCGTCCTCGAAGGCCCCGAGGATCTGACCGTTCTTCTCCTTGACGATCGCAAATACCTTGGGGCTGAACTGCTCGGACATCTGTTGCTCGATCGAGTCGAGATGCGTCATGACCTCGCGGTACCGCTGCACGAACAGGGCACTCGTGTCCTCGGTGCGGATGTCGACAAACCCGTTTGCCTCCATCAGCTCGACATAGCCGGCGATGTCCTGGAGGTCGGTGGTTGCCGAGGCGGCAAGAACTTCCGCTTCGGTTGCGTCGTCCATGGTGGCGGTCTGCAGCCAATCACTGAACGCGATTGTCCCGCCGGGTGCGGTCAGACGAGCGCACTCGGCAATGAGTTCGTTCTTACCGGGGACGTGGCACCAGGCGTCTTGGCCGAATACGACGTCGAATGAGCCGTCCGGGAAGGGCATCTCCAACGCGTTGGCCACCTGAAACTGGACCTGATCGGTGAGACCTCGCTCGACGGCTCGCTCATTCGCGCCTTCGATGTTGAGGTCGACCAAGTCGATCCCAACCACCGATGCGCCGCGTGTCTGGGCCAGGTGAAACGCGGGACCGCCGAGTCCACAGCCCACATCCAAGACGCGGGACGCTGCGCTGATCCCTGCCCACTCCGCCAGTGCCTCGGTGGTGTCTGTGCCGCCGAACGACAAGAAGTCATCGCCGTACATCTGCTCGATGACCCGGATTCCGACGGAGTTGTAGTTGGCGTGAACTTCAGCTGTCCCCATCTCCTCTGTATAGCTCGCCGGGAGCAAGCGTCAGAAGAGCGGTTTCGGTGTGGTGACGCCCGCCGTCGCCAGCGCATCGATCTCAGAGCTGGTCAACCCACCGAGTTCGGTGAACACGGCCTCGTTGTGCTCGCCGAGCAGCGGACTCGTTTCGAGTTCCAGAAGGTCGCTGCCGTGCCAACGAATTGGCGAATGGGGGAGCGGTACCTCGCCGAGCTCTGGATGATCGATCCACTGCAGCGCTTTGCGTTCGTGTTGGCGGTCGTCTCGGACGACCTCGTCAATGATTCGAACTGCGGCGGCCGGAACGTGGGCCCGTTGAAATGCTGCGGCAACCTCGTCCTTCGGTCGGGTGCGAGTCCATGACTCGATCAACTCGTCGACTTCCTCCATGTTCGTTGCTCTGATTGCTAGATCCCGGAAGCGGTCGTCGTCGATCAGATCGTCTCGACCCATTGCTTCGAGAACGGATCGCCAGTGTCGGTTGGCGGCCGTGATGAGCGCGATGTGGCCGTCGGTGCACTCATAGACGTTGTACGGGGCGAGTGACAGACCAGCATGTCGGTTCCCGGTACGAAGGGTGGTGCCAGTTTTGTGCCACTGGTTCATGGCCGTTGCGTTGGTGAAGTAGGCCGCGTCGGCCATGGAGATCTCAACCGATCGCCCCATGCCCGTTCGTTCTCGTTCGTAGAGGGCAGTGGCGATGGCGCCGTAGAGGTGGGTGCCGCCCAGAAAGTCGATGAAGGTCGCCCCGGCCTTCATCGGCGGGTCGCCCTCGTTGCCGGTGATGGCCATTGATCCGGTGTGGGCCTGCACGGTGATGTCCATTGCAGGGATGGCCATGTCGGTGAGGGAGCCGTCGAGGTCGCGCACGCCAAACCCAGAGGCGTGGGCGACGATGATGCGGGGATTGAGTTCGAACAACGTGTCGAACCCGATTCCGAGACGCTCAGGAACCCCCGGTGCGTAGTTCATAAGTGTGACGTCAGCGTTGGCGGCCATCCGGTGGAAGAGCGCCAGACCATCCGGATGTTTGAGGTCGATCGAGACCGATTCCTTACCGCTGTTGATCATGGCCATGGCTAGCGATGGTCCGCGAACCCGTAGTCCTTCACCGATCAGCGGCTCGACCTTGATGACGCGAGCACCTGCCATCGCGAGCAGAAACCCCGCGTATGGGCCCTGATAGATTTGGCCGAGATCCAGCACCGTGACGCCTTCGAGCGGCAGCGGACGATCGTGGACATCGGTGTTCATTTGAAACTGCCGCCGAGGATCTCTCGGGCCATGATCAATCGCTGGACTTCGCTTGGGCCCTCGCCCACTCGACGAATCCGCAGCTCTCGATACCAGCGTTCGAGCGGCAGGTCTTTCGTCATGCCAAGGCCACCATGTATCTGCATTGCTCGGTCGACCACGCGCCCTGAGGCCTCGCTGGCCACCAGCTTCGCCATTGCCGCTTCGGTCCGAAAACGCTCGCCTCGATCGGCTCGTTGTGCCGCTTCGAGAATGCAATAGCGAGCGTGGCGGATGTCGATTTCGTTGTCGACGATCATCCACTGGATCGCTTGCTTCTCGGCCAGCAAGCCTCCGAAGGTCTCTCGGTTCTTGGCCCAGTCGATGGCCATCTCCTGCGCTTTGATGGCGGCGCCGAGGCAACCAGCGGCATACGGGATGCGTTGGCGGCTGAGGCGATCGTTGGCGATGGCAAAGCCTCGGTTGACTTCGCCGAGCACGTTGCCGACTGGCACTCGCATTTCGTCGAACTGGATTTCGGTGGCGTAGTGCGTCGATCGCAAGGTGTGGACGACCCGCAACACATTGAAGCCGGGCGTATCGGTGTCGACGATGAATGCGGTGACACCGTTTCGTCCCGGATCGTCCGAGGTTCGAGCGAACACCAGGGCGAAGTCCGCCTTGTCAGCTCCGGAGATGTAGAGCTTGGATCCGTTGAGGATCCACTCGCCGCCGTCGAGATGGCCCTTGGTCTGAATCGCTCGAGCAGGGTCACTGCCGCCGGAAGGTTCGGTGAGGGCGAAGCAGCCCTTCTTCTCGCCCCGTAGAGCCGGGAAGAGGTAGCGCTCCTTTTGGTCTTCGGTTGCCTCATAGAGCTGGGCCAACCCGGCGCCGCCGAATGTGCCGTAGCAAGGGTTGTAGAGACCGGCGCGGTGCTGACTCATCTCGATCGCCATCAACGCCCGAGTGGTCACATCGAGGCCGGGTCCACCGAACTCGGCCGGAATGTCGAGCCCGTAGAAGCCCATCTCCTTGGTGACCCCAACGAGTCGGTCGAAGTCGTCGGGGTGGAGGGCGCCGGCATCCGGATCGAGATCCGCTTCGAGCGGCACGATCTCTTCTCTCACGAATCGCCGAACGGTGTCGACCACCATCTGTTGTTCGTCGCTGAGGGCAAGGTCCATCAGTTCGCTCCGTTCTGCTGAGGCGTGTTCTGTGTCCCCGGGCTGAGCGTGCCGAGGGGTTGGTTGTGGTCGTGGTTTCCTGGGGGCAACTCGCCATGGCTTGCGTGATGCACCATGAGCAGCTCGTTCCATCGAGTGAGGTAGCCGTGGGTGAACTCATGGCGAAACGTCACCTCACCATGCTCTGCGAGCTCTTCCTCGAGCACGCTGCGCATGCCGAAGAGCGAGTGACCGCCGGCGTAGCCGATCTTCAGGGTCGTGCCAGCCTCGTCAGCAATCTCATACACCCCCAGTTGGGCAGGAAGCGCCGCGATGTTGTCGCTCGTGAGTGCATGCCATTCGTTTCGGATGTCGAGTCCGCTCATCTCATCTCCTTGAAGGCCAGCCGCACCTTCACCGGTCGTGGGGTGCTGGGTCAAGTTGGCTCCCCAACAGCCGCTCGATGTGGTCGGCACCACAAGCCGGCCCATCTTCATCTGCCATCAAGGTCGCGAATCTCTGGGCGGCCTCGGTCATTGAGCGGTCGGACAGGAGCCGGTCGATAGCAGCGGGGAGAGTCTTGGGTTTCCGAACCAGGATCCCGGTGCCCAAGGCTTCCTGGCGTTCTCCGTGCCACACCTGATCGAACAAGCTCGGGACAATGACGCTCGGCAGGCCGGCGGCCAGGGTCAGCGCATTCGTGCCGTGAGCCCCAGAGTGCACCACGGCCTTCGCTCGTGGAAGGAGCGCTTGCAAGGGAACGAACGGCCACACACCGTGTCCCCGGTTGGCGATTCGATCCCGGAGCTCTGTTGCCACGCCGTCGGTGCTGGCCAAGAAGAGCCCGCGCTCGCCCCGCTGTTCGAGCAGCTCCATCGTGTTCGAGAAGATCTCGGGGTTGGCAGTGGCTCCGCTCGTTCCCAAGGTGACAACAACCGGAGCCGACCCCGCATCGAGGAAGTCGAGGACGTCTTGGGGCAACCCGCCTCCGCTCGGCCCGGCCCAGAAGCAGAAGCCGATCGAGTGATAGTTGCTCGGCCAGTCCGGTGCTGTCGGCACGTAGTGCGGCGACGCCATGCCGAGGTTGAGGTGAGGTGACATCATCATGTCGACCATCGACTTGCCTCCTCGATCGAGGCCCACTTTTTCTCGGAAGTCGTGGAACTTTCGCTCGTAGGTCACGGGTGCATACAGCGAGCTTGAGGCGGACTTCCAAATGAGGCCATTGATGCGCTGACCAAGGTCCGGTAGTCCAGGCGGAGGGCGCGTCGCGGTGGCTCGAAGCATCGGAAAGAGGTCACCGCTTACCCACGGTTTGTCCATCTTCTCCGCCACGATCTGAGCGACCGTGGCTGCCGCCGGGTGACTGATGAAAAGGTCGGCGTCCACTTCGTCAGCCGCTGTCTTCAGCGAGTCGTACATGACGTCGAGGTAGGGGACGGTCAGCTTCCCCATGTACAGGCGGAGCAAGAAGAGCCCCTTCGCCCGCATTCCCCACCTTCGTACGAACTCTGCGTTCTCGGGCAGGTTCAGGGTGAGGGGCGAGAAGTCCGTGCCGTGATCGGCACAGGTGAACGCCTCGTCAGCGAAGTCAGCGTGAAACTCGTTTGGAACGACGAAGGTGACGCGATGGCCACGCCGGGTCAGCTCGTTGGCCAGAGGGGCGAAGGGATAGACGTCGCCTCGGTAGGCGGCGGAGTACAACACGATGCTGGCCATGCGGCACCGTAGCCAGGAGCGTGGGACGTGGTCAGTCTCCGGTGAAGATCGGCTTGCGCTTCTCGAGCCTGGCCTTGATGCCTTCTTTGGCATCGGTGCTCTGGCGAGCTGCTTGGACCATCGCGTCGACATCGTCGTGCTCGATGGTGTCGCGGAACTGCATCTGGCGGGTGAGTACCGCCTTCATGGCCCGAAGGCTGAGGGGTGCGTTGGCGGCGACGCGGAAGATGACCGCCGTAGCCGCGTCGTCGAGCTTCTTCGGATCAACTGCTTTCAGAATCATGCCGAGCTCCGCCATGCGGGTGGAGCTCACCGGATCTCCGAGCAGCAGCATTTCTCTCGAGAACACGGGGCCGCCGACCTCGAGGATCTTGTTGGCCAGGAACCATGTCGGGGCCAGGCCAATCTGGGCAAGCGACATGCCGAACCGTGCGCTGGTCGATGCAACAACCAGGTCGCAATGCAACGCCAGTTCGTTGCCGCCAGCAATGGCGTCGCCATGAACCACGGCGACGACCGGCAATGGATACATGGCAACGGCGTGCAGCATCTCTTCGATGGCCGTTGCGCTCCCTGCCATGCCATTGGTGTCGCGTTCCTTAAGGTCGACACCCGAGCAGAACGACGGACCCTCTGCTCGAATCACCGTGACGCGTTCTGCCATCGGCGGCTCGACGCTGAAGGCGGCCTGCAACTCGGCAAGCATTTTGGCGTTGAGGGCGTTGCGCTTCTCCGGCCGATTGAGCGTGACGACCCGCACCGCCCCAGTTCCATCAGTCCCGACAGTTATGAATTCGTTCTCCACCCCGGCACCTTCATGCCCGACTCAAGTCGGGTCAAGTTGAGCCAGCAATCGGATGGCACATGCCGTTTGGACGTCACCTTGGCGCCCGGCAAAGATCTCCCGGTGACTGCAGTGGACCGGGACGAACGACATGCTGGATATTGGCCTTCTCCCTGGCCAGTTGAGTGCGGGGGAAATCGTCGTCAGAAGGCATCACCGGGTCGGCTCGATGCAGCCACGGGGACAGCCGCGGTCACCACAGTCCGCAGCGATCGTTGGAACGTGATGGTGATCGAACGCGATCCAGGGCAGTGGTACGTCGGCGGAACCATGGCTGCATTCACCGGACCGCCACCGCATGGTTGGGTCCACCGAATTGATCCTGTGACACTCGAAACGTTGGCCTCGTCGCCGGAGCTTCCGTGTGGAGAGCACGTGTGGTGCGGAGCGATTCTGTCCCACGCCAATGGCTCCATTCACTCGGTGAATGGCAGCTACCTGCACCGGCTCGATCCGGATGATCTGCACGTGATTGTCGAACGTCAGCTGCCGTCGGACCGCGCCCACAACGGTCTGTTGGCGTTGAGCGACGGCACGTTGATCACCAAGGACCTCCGCCTCGAGGGACAGGGCGGCACAACGCTCACTCGTCTCGATCCCGACACGCTCGACTTGGTTGGGGCGCCGCTCGTTCTCCCCGAAGGATCGATGGGGCGTATCGCGGCCGACCTGCCAGATGGAATCGGTTCCGACGTCATCTATGTCCCGGGAACCGAACATCTGCTCCGAGTCGCCCTCGACGGTGACTCGCTCGTGCTCGATGGTTGGAAGGCCCGCTATCGAGGCCCGGGTTCGGAATCTCCCGGCCTCGACCACGGGCTTTCCTGGGATGCTTGTGTGTCCGATGGGTCGGTGTGGATCATGGATTGTGGCGACGTCGAGTCGGTTCGCCTGATCCATCGAACAGAACCAAACGGCCGCTACGAAACATCACCAGGCCGAGATCTCTCGTGGCGTCGCGAAGCTCCCTGGCCGGGCGCCCAACGCCTGCTGCAAATCCCGATCGATGCTCCAGAAGACGTGCTGGCGATCGAACCGTTTGGCATCCCGGGCGGAGGCATCATCGCCCCTCCGGTTCACGTCCCCGAGCAGCAGATGGCGATTGCCTGGGACTCGATCAACGGCGGTATTGCCGGGATCGACACCAGCGGCGATGAGCTCAGCGTCGCCTGGCACGTCGATGCCAGAGCATCGATGCAGCCGATTGTGTTCCCTGAATCTGGTGAGCTGGTGATCAACGACTTCACTCCGGAAGGGTCCGATGATCTCGTCGTGATCGACGTCGCCTCGGGTGAAGTTCTGGACCGAGTCGCCACGGGCTCGAGGATTGCCAATGGCATGTTCCTCACTGCCGGCGGTGCCCGGGACGTGTTCTATTGCACGACGACGGTGTTGAGCCGCGTCGTCTGGAGCTGACGTTCCAGTCGGAGCCAGAGCAGGTCAGGCGCTCCAGCTTGGATCTCGACCAACAAGTCCGAGGTATTGATCGATCAGAGATTCGCTGTCGACGGTGATCGTTTCCGCAGTTCGACCTGAGCCCGAGAGCATCTCGGCCATCGGTTGGAGCGTCACCATGCTGGCCTGCACGAGTTCTTCGTCCATCGCAGCATCTTGGCCGGTGGCCTTGGCGAGGTCCCAGGAGTGAACCAGCGGATCCCAGGTGACGATGCCGATCATGTCGTCGACCGACGCAGCGTTGAACCAGAAGGGGCCCTCTTGGCTGAGCGTTCCCGCACTGTCGAGCGCATCGAGAAGATTGTCGCGAGTTTCGCCCCACGTGGCTGCGGGGTCGGACATGTCAGCGGGCGGATTCGGCGCGGCCATGGCGCCCGTCGTGGCGACTTCAGTGACTCCGCGGAGCACCGCACATTGGTGCTCGACGAGTGCACGTGCATCCCACTCTTCACATGGCGTCTGATTGTCCCAGGCATCGGCACTGACTCGATTGACGACCGCGTCGAAGGCGTAGATGGCTTTGGTGAATTGCCGCAGGTTCTTACTCATGGGCAGAAACTTACCCCGGTTGGGTCGCTCGTCACTGTGGAGGTGTAGGTATCAAGAGGCAGAACAGTTGCCATTGAAGGTGAACGGCACGCCCTCGTTGGTTGTGAAGAACGCGCCGTCGATCTCGGTCATGAGCCCCGCCGCAGTGACATTTTCTCCAATCACCTCGACCGCGAGGTCGGCTTGTTGTTCGTCGACCCCTTGGTTCAACTCGGCAGTGAAGATGGCTCGTTCGACGGCGAGTGGGTTCTCGTCGCTCCCGAAGTTCTCGACAACGAGATCAACATCGACGTCAAGATCTCCGTCATCGTCGAGGTCGACAACTCGTCGATCGAACGCCATCACAAAGCTGTTTCCGTCCGGGCCGATGCCGCGTCCGCGAATGTCGAAGGTGTCGTCGGTGAGCTCGCAGGCTTCGCGCTCGGTCACCGGGTATGGCCTGCCGTTGATTGTCACGATCGCGAACGGATCAGAGGCGCTCGCTTCCACATCGTCGCCCTGGTCCAATGCCAGTGTCAGGCCGACGAGCACGAGTACCGCTGCTGCTGCGCTTCCGAGCCAAATTGATCGTCGTTTCACAGGTTCTCCTTCGATGTCATGAATGAGGTCAAGCACCGGGGTTTGGTGCTGAACCGACTGGCTGGTGCCACTGGATTCGATGGCCTGGAAATACTCCCGAAGCTGACGTTCGACAGGAGTTCGCTCGCGGTCGTTCATGACTCCACTCCAAGAGCTGTTCGCAATCGAGCTGTGCCCCGCTCGAGATGGTTTTGAACTGTGCTCTTCGAGAGTCCCAGGAGCAACGCAACCTGAGTGAGGGTCCATCCGTACCCATGGACGAGTCCGACCACCGTGCGCTGACGCTCCGACAAGGAGGCGAGCGCGGCGGGAAGAGCTGGTTCGACGTGGGGCATCTCCACCGGGTCGACCGGTGGCATATAGATCACACCCCGGCTTGTGGATCTCCGTGCGAGGTTCCGGGCGATCCCGTAGACGTAGCCGTCTCGGTTTGTCCGCTCGGCAATGTCATCCCACCGCTCCCACGCGATCGCCGTTGCATCGGCTGTTGCGTCCCCGGCGACGTGTGGTCCGAACGCGGCGGTGAGTGCATGGCGAATCCGCGGCTCCGCATCGGCAATCCATTCGTCAAAGTCGGCTGTGGCCGAAATGCTTGGTCCGAGCAGGTCCATCACTCCCTAGTGCAATGGGAATCTCGTTCGTACCACAGGACGCCAAGAGATTTTTCGGCAAACCCCATATGCATACCCGACTAAGCCGATCGGGATTATCTGGAACATCTTGTAGGTTGCAGTCACTGTGCGAAACATCTTCTCGTTCCCAGAAACCGTCAATGAGACCTCGGCCAGGGTTGTCGCTACCGGCGTCGTCCTCCTTGCCGCGTTGTTTCTCGTGTTCCAACAGGGCTGGATCTTGATCCCACTCGTCCTCGGGTTTGCAGCACGAGTGCTCACCGGCCCGTCGTTGTCGCCGCTTGGGCAGTTCGCAACCAAGGTTGCGACCCCTCGTATCGAAACGATTCGCGGCGTGCAAGGGCGGACGGTTCCCGGTCCGCCGAAGCGATTCGCTCAGCTCATCGGGCTGTCATTCAGCGGTCTTGCCGGGTTGGCGTGGCTTACTGGAGCGACCTCAGTTGCGCTTGGCCTCATCGTTGCACTTGCGGTGGCTGCAACGCTCGAGAGTGCCGCTGGCATCTGTCTTGGTTGCATTGTCTACAACGCCATCTGGGGTTGTGAGGACTGTGCAGACATCTCCCGCAGGCGTCCAGCGTCAGCATGACCGACGAGCCACGATGCCAGCCCGCTCGTGCTCGCCGCCCTCAACGTGAAAGAGTCTGCATATGTACGCCGATGTCCTGAACCTTCGCCGCTCCTCTGGGGCCATCATCTTGATGACCTATCGAGGAGATTGGTGACCGTATTGTTGCGCCCAGCTCGTGCGGCTGGAATCGACGATTGAAGAAATCCACGGCGCTGGTGCCGAGGTCATTGCTCTCTCCGTGAACGAAGATGAGCGGCAAGCCGGAATGGCTGAGCGCTGGAAGCTGAGCAACATCCAGATGGTCTCAGATCCAGGCGGTGAATCGCTGCTCCGCCCGCTCGGGCTCTACAACCCCGATGAGCGAGATGGCATTGCCGTCCCCGCCATGATCGTCATCGGCCCCGATGGCGATGAGGTCTATCGGTATGAGGGTCGCGACTTCGCCGATCGCACCACTGATTCAGAAGTGATGGAAGCGGTCAAGGGTCTTGACCTTGCTCCGATCGAACTCGATGGGTGGACGCCGAGCGTGTCGGCTCCCGATGATCTGAAGGGTTTCTTTCCCGTCGATCGCTTTGTCGGCTACTTCGCGGGCAATCGCTTCGCCGCCATTGCCATCGGTGGCCGTCTCCCGGACAAAGAGTCGGCATCGATCGCCCGTGATCACCGGATCATGGCCGAAACCAGCATGGAAGCCTGGGAAAAACTCAACCAGTAGCTCGCCTGCTCTGAAGAACGAGCCCTCTCGAAAGAGAGCTCAAGGTGGAAACGATCGGGGCCGACGCAGGTCGGCCCCGAGTCGCGCCCATCCATAGGCCGAATGGCTCATTCATGGCCATGACCCTCAAGACAGGGGAACGTTTTCGCCGAAGTTCTTACCGAACGTGCTTCACAATCACTTCGGATCGGGAACAGCAATATGCGGCGACACATCCTGCTTACGCAGCGGGCATTGATGAGAATGACGTTGGCGATCACGATGCTCGCATCCGTCCTCGTCGGAATCTCCTTCTCTCCGGCCCCTGCTTCTGCAGCTTCACCGGACTTCGGTGCGATGTCGAGCGAGGTCTTCGGTCAAGTCAACGCCGAGCGTGCCGCCCGAGGGCTCGAGCCTCTTGGTCGATTGTCGCTGGCGGACACCCATGCGACAGAGGTCGCCAACCATCTGAACAACATCGGCGATCTCGACAACCACGCGCTGTTCAGTGCGAACGCCAAGAGCTGGTATCTCTCCAACGGATCTGGCATCTGGATGGCCGGCGAGAACATGGCCTACAACCACGGCACGACC
The DNA here is from genome assembly GCA_937930695.1 of uncultured Acidimicrobiales bacterium. GTDB lineage: Bacteria > Actinomycetota > Acidimicrobiia > Acidimicrobiales > SZUA-35 > CALEWY01. The sequence goes on from CALHCB010000132.1 coordinate 26,851, forward strand.
AACGAAGCCGTCGTAAACCTCATGAACTCGGCTCCACACCGAGCCAACATGCTGAGCACCGGATTCACCCACATCGGCATCGGCCTTGCTTGCTCCTCATCAGGCCGGCTCTACACGGTGATGCACTTCACCTCAGACGACTACGCCAAGGCATCTGCGTCCGGCGGCTCCACTCCAGCGGCCAACCCCGTCGTGACGGATCGCAATCAAGGGTCGACCTGCGACTCGGTGCCCTCGCCGCTCGCCTTCACCGACACAGACTGCACCTTCTACTCGCCTGCTCACGCTCCCCACCTCGGCAACGCAACAACCGACGCCGTCGGGGGACAGGTCTTCCGGCTCTACGTCGCCTACTTCTCACGAGTCCCTGATCTCGCAGGGTTCAACTACTGGGTCGGACAGGTCGAGAGCGGGTCGATGACGATGCGAGAGATCAGCGCTTTCTTCGCCACGAGCCCAGAGTTCCAGGCGACCTACGGCAACATCTCCAACTACTACTACACCAACCTCGTGTATCAGAACGTCCTGTGTCGCAACCCCGATGAGGTCGGCTACGACTACTGGCTGAATGCTCTGGACATGCAGACCCTCGATCGAGGCGAAGTCATGCTGTTCTTCAGTGACTCTCCCGAGTTCAAGGTCCAAACCAACACCTGATCGAGCTGTCAGCGGCGTCGATGGCGCCACCGGGCCGAACGAATTCTGAGTTCAAGCGACAGATTCACCTTTCCCTCAACGATGTAGTCGTACGTGCCCGGTTCACTCGAACCGAGGTGGCTCGAGAGGGAGACCGAGATGTTGAAGAAGTCTGATTTGTCGCGCTCAATGGCGACCCAGTGGCGGTTGTTCATAGCGGTCGTCGCAACGTTCGCCTTTGTCGCTGCTGCGTGCGGCGACGGCGACACGCCAGTGACCGCAGGGGCTGACCCCGACGCAGCGGAGGCGACCACGGTCGAGGGTTCCGACGATGCTGACGATGACGTTGAGGAGGAATCCGCGACAACTGAGGCGCCGACGACAACCGAGGCGGCGATGGTCGACCCGATCGAGCTTCCGGACGGACCGCTCGACGTTGACACCGGATACACGACCGACATGCTCGGCACCCCGTTGTCGTTTGTGGCCGACCGTGAGTGGGTCCTGGCGGTTGCCGAGCCAGGCGTCGTGATCTTGGAAGACCCGGGCAAAACGACCGACACGTCCGAAGCTGTTCTCGTCCTGCGTCTCAACGGGCTGGCTGATGCGACGGAGGCCTCCGCCGGCCCGGCTGGTGCGTCGCTGTCAGGCGACCCCAATGATGTCGAGGCATGGATTGAAGCGCTCGGCGATGTTGTCGTGAGCAACGAGTCGACTGTTGATCTGCACGGCGCTTCTGCCCAGCGCCTCGACATGGTCGTCAACGAGGACGTCGATGGGCTGCCGGGCGGTTGTGGACCAACTCCGGAGGACACCTGCTTCATGGCGTTGTCGAGCGGAAGTGCCGCCGTGCCATTCGCCATCGTGCGGACTTCGGAGGCATACCGGTTCTGGATCATCGACCAGGGAGACCTCGATCCGATCATGGTCTTCGCCATTGCGGCGGAGGGCAATGAGGCCTGGCTCGACGACGTTGATGGGTTCGTCGGCACGTTCATGACCGGCGACCCGGCACCTCATCCGATCGCGCCACCGCCTGAGGATGCTCCATGGGAAGCCGGGTTCCCCGGACCTGTGCCTGCAGGATCGGTGATGATTCCCGCGGCTGGTGGCGTGACGTTTGACATGACCGAAGAGCGTTCCATTTTCCAAGACATGCTCTTCGCATCGATTGAGGCGAATGGCGAGACCGAGGGTGACTTCCCACCGGCGATGACCTTGGCGAGAGCCGAGGAGGGTTTCAATCCTGAGATTGACGACGAGCCTGCGCCGCTGGAAGGCGTCGCTGACGCCGTCGAGCGACTCGAGGCGATCTCGACGCTGACCGAGACGGACGAAACGATCGAGGTCTTTGGAGTCACGCTGCAGGGATATGACTTCGTGGACGCGCAACCGGTTCCCGTCTTCACTTCGGCTCCCGCCGGCCAGAGCTCGAACGTGTTGTTCGGGCCGAGTCCGGTCGGTCGCTACTACATGGGTGAGGCAGGCGGCGGTGCGGTCTACATCGTCGGCTATGACGCTCCTTCCCTTGAAGAGTTGCCGGCTGCTGTGGCTGTCTTCGACGAGATTCTCCCCACGTTGAAGCTGGCCGAATGAGCGGCGGGCGGCGGTAGTCAGTCGTCTCACCCACGACTGGCGGAGCAAACGAGACCTGGGGTTGTCGGAGCGGTATCCGGCAGCTCCAGGTCTTTCTCTTTTTGGCACCGCGTCACGGCAGGTCAGAGGTCCTAGGGAGCGGAACCCATCGAAAAACGCGGATCTCACTGGCAAAATGGAGTTGTGAAGCGCGGCGCACTCTGGTTTTCGTTGGCAGTTGCTCTCACTGCCTGCTCGAGCAGTGAAGCCATCAACACGCCCGTGCTCGAACTCACCACGGTTGAACCCACCACGACGGCAGCCAACCAGTCCGACACTGAATCGTTGCCGACCACAGACGCCGAAGAGACGACGGCGACCTCGCCGACCGATGCTCCACCCTCCACAAGCCGCGCTGACTTGGAAGCCGAACTCATCGCAGTCATTGAGGGCTCGAACGAGGTCTTCTATCTCGACCCGATAGACCCAGACTCGCCGCTCATCGATCAGTACTACGAGCCAGAGCTAGCCGAGACGACACGCCTGAGCTTCGTTGGACGCCAGGAGCGCAACGAGAGCTACTTCGGCCAATTCGCGCGAGTGAGTGTTGACGACATCGTTGTCATCGATGGCACCGCCACCGTTGTCGAGTGCGGGATCGATGCCATTGGTGTGGTCGATGCGGAGGGCGAAGTGCTAGTCGAGCCCGACGAGGCTGCGCTCCTTAGAACATACGTCTTGCATCAATCGGCCAACGGCGCTTGGCGAATCACCTCGATTTCCTTCGGTCTAGAGGAGCAGCAATGCGACTCTTGGTAGGCGCCCTTCTCTTGGTCGGCGGCATCGCGATACCAGCGGGAACCGCGCTAGCGGGAGCCAAGGAAGCAGACCAAGAGATCACGACTGACACGGTGGTGGAGGACGGGTCGAATCCGGTGATTGGGGCTGGGCTCGATGTCACTGTCTCTGGCGACGGGCCGGTCAACCTCGGGCCTGATCCCTATGAAGGCTGCGGCGTTTTCACCGGGTTGAGCGGCATCGACCTGGCGACACTGTCGGGAACGTTCGTCCCCGGCGCGGTGCCTGAGGTCGTCGGGCCTGAAGGCGAGATCGTCATCGATCCTGACGCTCCGACCTATTCGCTGATTCGCTGCAACGCTGCCTTCATCCGTTGGTGGGAGACCGGCGAACCGGTTCCCGCCGACGTGATTGACCTGCTTGTGCGTTCCGCCCGGTCTCGAGTCGCACTGGTTTCGCCGACTCCCGAGACCAGCCCCGAGGGCGATCTCGTCACACAACTGGCGGCCTGGTTTTGGGTTGACGACGCGGCATGGGTCGATGCTTCCGCCACCGCAACAATCCCTGAACTCGGACTTGCAGTAACCGTCACGGCGTCTCCCGTTTCCTCATCATGGAACCCCGGCGATGGCTCGCTGCCGATTGGTTGCGGACAGGGAACTCCCTGGACCGCCGAGCTTCCCGATGACGCCGTGTCGGACTGTCAGTACATCTATTCATCGGTCGCCGAGGAGCCGCTGCTGCTGTCGTCGACGGTCAACTACACAACATCGGTGTCCTGCGTGCCCGCCGCAATCTGTGCTGGGGTGCCACCTCTCGGAGGAATTGCGGTCACGACATCGCGGGAAGTCGTCGTCACCCAGATCCGGAGCGTCCTCACTTCTTGACGTTTGGGCTATTCGATCTGCTTGTCTCATTCGATTTGTCTGTCGCGGGGCGTCGTGATGTGCCAGCTTCCGTCGGGGGCGTGACGGATTCGGTAGCCGGTCTCTTTCAACCTGTTGTGTCTCCCGCACAATGCCGTTGCATGCGTGCGCATGGTGGCGCCCCGTTTCCGGGGTTGGTTCTCCCACCTTTGGAATGCTGTTTGAGGTGGTCGGTCTGGCA
>CALHCB010000133.1 GCA_937930695.1 uncultured Acidimicrobiales bacterium
CTGCCTCTCGAAGGCGCTTTTCTCATCGAGCAGCAAATGCTGAGCGACGATCGCGGAGCCTTCGCTCGAGCCTTCTGCCAGAACGAACTTGCCGAGGCCGGCGTCCAGTTTGATGTCCGGCAGGTCAACAATTCGATCTCAACCAAGGCCGGCACCGTCCGTGGCTTTCACTTCCAGTTCCCGCCGCATGCAGAAGACAAGCTTCTTCGCTGCGTCCGAGGCGCCGTCGTTGATTGCCTGGTGGACCTCCGTCCCGAATCGCCGACCTTTCTGCAGACCCATATGGTCGAACTCACCGATGAGAACCGCCACACGGTGTTGATTCCAAAGCGCTTCGCCCACGTTGTGCAGACCCAAACTGACGACAGCGAGATCCTCTATCTCGTCTCGGAGTTCTACGCCCCTGACGCCGAATGCGGCCTTCGCTGGAATGACCCAGACCTGGATATTCAGTTCCCGATCCCCGTGACCGATATTTCCGATAAGGATGCGGCGTGGCCCTTGCTCTCCGAGCAGCGGTCCATCATTGAAGAACGCATGAAGATCTAGCACGCCCCATCGGAGGGACCCGACAATGCTCATCGTCGATACAGCGCTCAAGAAGCGAGCCGACAGCGGCAACCCCGTCCGTGTCGGCGTCATTGGCGCCGGAGCGATGGCCCGAGGTTTCGTCAACCAGACGACGAACGCGGTGCCAGGCATGGTCGTCGCCGCGATTTCCAACCGCACGGTCTCGCGAGCCCAAGATGCGTATGCCTACGCCGGGATTGACCAAACAGTCGCAGTCAGCAAGCTCGGCGATCTCAACGCGGCGATCGCAAGCGGCAAACCAGCAGTGACCGACGATCCGCTGCTGCTGTGTCAATCAGAGCAAATCGATGCCCTGATCGACATCACCGGCGATGTGAACTTCGGCGCCCAACTCGCTCTTGATGCGATTACTCACAAGAAGCCGCTCGTCCTCATGAACGCCGAGGTCGATGCCACGATCGGACCGATCCTGCACCACAAGGCACGAGAAGCCGGCGTTCTCTTCACCTTGGTCGACGGCGATCAGCCGGGCGTCCAGATGAATCTGTATCGCTACGTATGCGGGCTTGGGCTCACGCCTCGTGTCCTGGGCAACATCAAGGGTCTCCAAGACGAATATCGGACGCCGACCACTCAGCAGGCCTTTGCCGAACAATGGAACCAGGATCCGTGGATGGTCACGAGTTTCGCCGACGGCTCCAAGGTCAACTTCGAACAAGCGCTCGTCGGCAATGCAACCGGGTTCACGGTTCCAAAGCGTGGCCTCAACCAGTGGGAACACCGAGGCCACGTCGACGAAATGACGTCGATGTACAACATCGATGAACTCCGCGAACTCGGCGGCATTGTCGACTACGTCGTCGGAGCCCTCCCATCTCCCGGTGTCTACTGCATGGCCGAACAGCCAGACGAGCGCCAGCACTCCTATCTGGCGCTCTACAAGCTCGGCGAAGGTCCGCTCTACAGCTTCTACTGGCCCTATCACCTCTGCCATTTCGAGGCGCCGATGTCGGTCGCTCGGGCAGTGCTGTTCGACGATCCGGTTGGCCAACCACTTGGTGCGCCAACTGTTGAAGTGATTGCTCTCGCCAAACGTGATCTCGTGGCGGGCGAGACGCTCGACAAGTTCGGCGGCTACATGTCCTACGGCCAGTCCGAGGCTGCCCCCATCGTCTACTCCGAACGCCTTCTCCCCGAGGGTCTCGCCGAAGGTTGCGTGCTCAAGCGCAACATCGCCAAAGACGACGTGATCAGCTGGGACGACGTCGATGCGCCTTCAGAGCAACTCGCTCATCGGCTCTACGCCGAACAGCAAGCACTGTTCTTTGCCTAGCTCCCACTTCGGCTGGATCCACTCTTCGCCGGCCGACGTCGATCTAGTCGGCGAGTAGTGCCTCATAGCGCGCAAGCTGCTCATCAAGAAGGCTCTTCGCCGACTCGCCATCGAGATGTGCCTTGTGCCATTCGACGATCCAGGTCAGCGCATCATCGAGCCCGAGCGCAGGCTTCCAGCCCAAGACGTCTCGTGACTTCGAACAGTCGAGCTTCAAATAGTTGGCCTCGTGAGGCCCGCCTTCGTTGACTCGATAGTCAGCGGTCCCGCCCCAGGCTGCACACATCGACTCGACGATCGATCGCACAGGACGGGCATCGATGTCGTGTGGACCAAAGTTCCATCCGTCAGCCCAGATGCCAGCAGGCTCGTCGTAGAGGCGTTCGGCCAACATCATGTAGCCACGGACGGGCTCCAAGACGTGCTGCCATGGCCGGATGGCATTGGGGCTACGAATCTCGACCTTCTCGCCGACCCCGAAGGCTCGAACGATGTCGGGGATAATCCGATTCGCCGACCAATCGCCACCGCCAATGACGTTGCCAGCCCGCCCCGACCCCAGGCCGATCTCACGCGATCCTGACGAACCGGCCTCGAAGAACGAACGTCGCATCGACGCGGTCACGAGCTCGGCACATCCCTTGGAAGCCGAGTAGGGATCGTGACCGCCCATCGCTTCACTCTCTCGGTAGCCCCACACCCATTCGCGATTCTCATAGCACTTGTCAGAGGTCACCGAGACAACAGATTGCACCGAGTCGCTTCGTCGGCACGCGTCGAGGACAGTTGCCGTCCCGACCACGTTGGTGGAGAAAGTTTCGATCGGGTCGTCGTAGGACTCTCGTACGAGTGCTTGGGCGGCCAGGTGAAGCACGATCTCGATGCTTGAGTCGGCGATCAGTCGCTGGACCAACGATGCATCCCGAATGTCGCCGATCACCGAGTTCATCCCAGTGGCGACGTGTGCGTCGTCAAACAGGCTCGGATCAGAGTCAGGAGCGAGAGCCAGGCCGGTCACATCTGCTCCGAGCCGGGTGAGCCACGCGCTCATCCAACTCCCCTTGAAGCCCGTGTGTCCGGTGACCAACACCTTTTTGCCGTTCCAGAACTCGAGGTTCACTGCGATCCCATCCATGCTCAACTTGCTGAATCGCAAGCGTAAACCGCGGGCGAGATCAGACAAGGGACCACCGACCCATCTCCGTGCTAGAGATCGGTCCACTTTGTGACAGGAACGTGAAAACCTGGGCTATTTGGCCTAGCCTCACCGACTTGGGCGCAACGCTCGTCTAAGTTCAGGCGGAACGGCTGCTTTGGTAGCTGCTGGCGAGCAAGAATGGTGGCATTGGTGGGAACGAATCGACGAGCGCGCACGGCCTGGGGAATTGTCCCGCAGCTTGCTGACGCGCTCGTGCTCGGACTGGTGTGGCTGGCGGTCCTTGTCGGGTCCAACATCACCGAGACCCACGTTCGAGCGAACGACCGCAGCGTTGCCCTCGCCATCATTGCTGCGGTCTCGTCTCTCGTCATCTTTCTCCGCAGCGACGTGTACACGTACTCCCCTGCTCTCCCTCGGACCGAAGAAATCAGCCGGGTGCTCTACGGAGTTCTCGGCGGATCGGCAATCGTCGTTGCGTCCGCGGCGTTTCTCGACTGGCGAATCGGCGCGTGGGAAGTACTGTTCGGCCTC
>CALHCB010000134.1 GCA_937930695.1 uncultured Acidimicrobiales bacterium
CGGTTGCGATGAAGTTCAACATGATGGTGGAGATCACTTCGTTGACCCCTCGCAACACCTTGAGCAGGCCAGCGAGGCCTGCCCACGCCGAACCCACGAACATCGCGGTGAACAAGATGACGCCGACGTGGAGTGGCGCTGGCAGATTGAAGCGTTCCACCTTTGCGCCAACGACCGCGGCGGCGAACGCCGCGAGGATGTACTGACCCTCGACGCCGATGTTGAACAGATTGAGGCGAAACCCGATGGCACCAGCAACGCCGGCGAGGAACAGCGGCGTCGCTCGATTCAGGGTGTCGACCATGGTCTCGAGCTTGAGGCCGTTCGACAAGATGGTCGAGAACGTGTCGATCGAATCGGAACCGGAAAGTTCGAGAACGATGGCCGACACGATGATGGCAAAGACCGCTGCCAGTGCGGGAGCAGCGCCTGCCAAGACGATTCTTCGGAGGAGGGGACTCTTCATGATGTTGCTCCCGTCTCGCTTGTGGTGTCTGAGGCGATTGCGCCATCAGCGTCGTCGAGTGCGGCTCCGGTCATATAGCTGCCAAGGGTTCGAGGATCGATCTGGTCTGGATCGAGGGTGGCGACGAGTTTGCCGTGATACATCACAACGATCGTGTCAGAAAGACCGATGAGTTCGTCGAGGTCAGCAGAGATGAGCAACGTGGCGAGTCCGTTCGCTCGAGCCGTGCGAATGTGATTCCACACGTCGGCTTGGGCGCCGACATCGATGCCGCGTGTCGGATGAGCAGCAACGAGAACTGCGGGATCGGCCATCATTTCTCGGCCGATGATCAACTTTTGTTGATTGCCTCCTGACAAGGCACGGGCACTCACATCGACGTTGGGTGAACGAACATCGAACTCTTCACGGATGTGTGCGGTATGGGACCGTGATCCTTCTCGGTCGATCCAGATGCCCTTGGCATACGGGGCCTGGGTTTGGTGTCCGAGCGCTGCGTTCTCCCACAACGGAGCGTCGAGAAGGAGTCCTTCTTCGTGCCGATCCTGCGGGACGTAGCCCAGTCCGGCTTCTCGACGCTGGCGAACCGACGCGGAGGAGATGTTTTCACCGAGGAGTTCAATCGTTCCTCGTAGAGCCGGTTCGGTCCCGACGATGGCGTTGATCAGTTCCCCCTGACCGTTTCCTTCGATCCCGGCGATGCCGAGAATCTCGCCCTTGTGGACCTTGAGCGAGACGTTGTCGACCATTTCCCGGTCATCCTCGTCGAGCACCGTGAGATCACGCACGTGAAGGGCGACCTCATCAGTCACGGTGGAGTCCGTCGTGCTGGGGCTCGGAAGTTCCTCGCCGACCATGAGCTCTGCGAGGTCACCGGCCGTCACATCAGCTGCCTTGACGGTGGCGACGGTCTTGCCCCGCCGGATGACGGTGATGCTGTCGGAGATCTCCAGGACTTCCTGGAGCTTGTGATCGATGAAGATGATCGTTGCCCCGTCGGCCTTGAGCTCTCGGAGGTTCTTGAACAACTCCTCGACTTCTTGGGGAACAAGGACTGCCGTTGGCTCATCGAGGATCAGAATCTTGGCCCCTCGGTACAACACCTTGATGATCTCGACTCGTTGCCGCTCGCCAATCTCGAGCGTGTCGATCAGATCATCCGGATCGACGGTAAGGCCATAGGCCGAGCCGACTTCGGCGAGGTGCGCCTTGGCGGCATCGAAGTCGATGACGCCGCCGAACTTGGTTGGTTCAGAACCGAGGATCACGTTCTCGATGACGCTCATCTGTGCCGCAAGCATGAGGTGCTGGTGCACCATGCCAATGCCCTTTTCGATGGCATCGTTGGGTGAAGAGAAGCGCACTTCTTCACCGAAGACACGCATGACACCCTCATCAGCAGGCTGCATGCCGTAGAGGATCTTCATCAAGGTCGACTTGCCGGCACCGTTTTCGCCACAAATGGCGTGGATCTCTCCATCCTCCACGGTCAGGTTGACGTTGTCGTTGGCAATCACACCGGGAAAGCGCTTGGTGATTCCAATCAATTCGATGGCGGGCGCCACGCAACTTCTCCTTGGATGATGCACCGTCACGCTGCGATCAGCGGCGGTGGACTCGGTGTCGCCGGTCGTGAAAAACCGAACGGGACCGGACAGTAGCCCGGTCCCGCATCTCGGTCACCCGAGTGAGCCTCGGGAGTTGTTGGTCATCGACTCGTGTCGATGATGGACCTTGACTTCGGTAGCCAGTTACGGCGCAGTCGGCACGACGATGTCGCCGGCGATGATCTGCGCCTTGTAGTCCTCGAGCTCGTCGACGATGTCGTCAACGAAGCCGCCGGACGTGGAGTAGCCAACGCCATCGACTGAGAGGTCATAGACGGTGTTGCCGGAGGAGAAGTCGCCGTTGACGTGAGCCGTGGTGATCTCCAGCACAGACACATCGACTCGCTTGAGCATCGAGGTCAGGATGTACTCCTGGACGTCTTCGCTGACCGTGTTGTACTGGTCAGAGTCAACACCAATGGCCCAGACCTTCGACCCGGTGGCCTCGCTCTGCTCCTTGGCTGCTTCGAACAGTCCAGCGCCGGAACCACCAGCAGCGTGGTACACGATGTCGGCATTCTGGTCGTACATGGCCAGAGCGATTTCCTTGGCCCGGTCAGCGGCGAAGAAGCCGTCGAAGTCAGGCGCCATGGTGATGTATTGCGGGATCACGACGACATCAGGGTTCACAGCTTGGGCACCAGCGGTGAAGCCAGCCTCGAACTTCTCGATGAGGCCAAATCCACCAACGCCACCGATGAAGCCAAGCGTGCCAGTTTCGCTCTTGAGTGCTGCGGCAACGCCGACGAGGAACGAGCCCTGCTCTTCGGCGAAGGTCAAGCCAGCGATGTTGTCGGCCCATGGGACTGCGCCGTTGTCGAAGTCGAGCATCGCGTCGTCAACGACGGCGAAGTTCACGTCGGGGTTCTCCGCAGCAGCGGCCTTGACGTCGTCGGCAAAAAGGAAGCCAACAGCGACAACGAGCTCGCTCTGGTCAGCCTGGAGCTGGAGCAGTTCGCCTCGGTTGGAGCCATCAGCGTTCGGCTCTGCCTCAGTGAACGAGATACCAAGATCGCTCTTGGCGTTGTCGATGCCTTCAGCGGCGGAATCGTTGAAGGACTGGTCGCCTCGGCCGCCGATGTCGAACGTGAGTCCGACGTTGATGCCGTCGCCGGCCATTGCTTCGCCGTCTGTTTCGGCGTCAGAGCCTGCATCAGTTGTATCGGAGCTATCGCCACAGGCAGCGGCCACAAGGGCGAACACTGCCAGCAGTGAGAACAACATTCTCAAAGATCGTTTCACGGGTCTCTCCTCATTTTGAGTACGTCGAGGGACACGGGCCCCACGACCAATCTGCGGAGCATAACCACCTTGACGCTGCTCGCAAGTGTGACGTCGATGCGCCGGTCGCTTCCGACTCACAGCTGTCATCATCTGTTCGCAGGCGAGTGAAGGTCGATAACCGGAAGTAGCTACTCAGCGGTAGCGATCGGGCAGGAGCGCAGCAAGGTCCAGACCCGTTTCGGCGATGCGGGCGCTCGGCTGGCCTTCTGTCACGAGATCGGCAAGAAGTTGTCCCGCAGCGGGCGATGTCTGGATCCCGGTTCCTCCTTGGCCCGCGCACCAAATGAAATTGGGTTGGGACGGCTCTGGGCCCAGAACCATCGAGCGATCTGGGCTGAACGTTCGCAATCCAGCCCAGCTGGAGGTGACGGCTCGGATGTCGAGATGTGTTGCTGCATTGAGGAGGTCGATCGTGCGGGCAATGTCAATTTCTTCGGGTTTGGCGTCGCACGGTTCACTTGGAGTCTCGTCGGCTGGGCTGCACATGAATTGGGTGCCATCTGGCCGGAAATACCAATGATGATGCGTCTCGGCGACAACCGGGAAACGTCCGGATTCACTCCAATGGCTCTTCACCATGAAGGCGGTCCGGCGCATTGGGGCCAATCCGACAGGGGCAACGCCGGCGCTTTCGGCGACGAGGTCGGCCCAGGCCCCGGCTGCGTTCACCAGCACGTCGGCGTCGATCATGCCTGTCGACGTGTCGAGCCTCCAGCCATTGCCAGCTGGTACTGCGTTGTCCAGCCGTGTGGTCGTGGCGATCTCCCCACCGAGCGCTCGGAAGCCTCGGACAAACGCTTGATGGAGTGCGGCAACGTCGATGTCGCTGGCGTTTGGTTCAAGCATCATTCGGTGCTCGTCGCCAACGATGACATGAGGGGCAATGTCGCGGGTCTGATCGGCGTCGATCTCCACGATCGTGTGGTCGATGGCCTGTCCCTCCGCAAGTTGGACATCGAGGAGTTCATGGCCATCTGGCGTCGCAATGTGCATGATGCCGCGAGGCGTGAGAATAGGAACGTCGATCAAACCCTCCGGTGGCGATTCGAAGAACGCGAGGCTCCCAGCCGAGAGAGGTCGAACCGGGCCTGCCCCGTAGTTCAAGGTGAACAGCGCAGCGGAACGTCCTGTTGTGTGATGGGCGAGCTGGCGTTCGGCCTCGATCAGCGTGATGCGTTTGAATTTGCCTGCCAACGCGAGAGAGTACGCCGCGCTCGCTCCGGCAATTCCTCCACCAACGACTACGACATGATCGTCTCCACGCACAACACCACTGTTCGTCACCACCGGGACCGTATCGACTCGAGGGATGCGGCGCCGAAGCTCCGTTTCGTTTTCGCCCTCAGCGTGCTCTTCGCTGCCTGCGCAGGATTCGATGATTCATTGGCCCGAGGTGATGGCATCGGGAAACAAGCCGAGGTCGAATCCACAGAGATTCCAGTCGCCACGGTTGGAGAGCCCGCGACTGACCAGGAGTTGTGCCGGCCAGACGTCATCGGTGAGGAAGAAGGGCCAATCGTTGTGATCTATCTCGTTGAGCGAGGCCAGCTTGGCGACGCGTGTTTTGGCGACCCGAGCCTCGTAGCCGAGGAAAGTTGGCTCTCCCTCGCAGAAGTTGTCCCACCTCAGGAACTCGACGCGGTGCGTCTCTTCGCCGGGTACGAACCATCGCCCCAGACCACGACAGTGGCGTTTGCCGGTCCGATTGTCGGCGGCAGGAACGACCGCTTTCTGATCGCTGTCGATCTCCAGGAGTCCGAGGCTGACCCCGAGGAGCTCCGCCTCACGATGGCCCACGAATTCAGTCACGTATTCACCCAGGAGCCCGACCAACTCGACCTCAGTATCTCACCGCGTGACTGCGTGACGTTCCACAACTCGTTCGGTTGTTTCACTGACGATGCGTACCTCACCGCCTGGGTTGCCGAGTTCTGGACGCCGGAGGAGATCGAGTCACTTCCCACGAACGGCAGTGCTGACGAAGATGGCGGCGACGAGCGCTGTTCGTTGGATCCCGCACACATTGGCGCCTATGGCGCGAGTCACCCCGAGGAAGATTTCGCCGAATCATTCAGCGCGTATGTCTTCGGTCTTGACGTCCGACCAGAGTCACAATCGCGTCTCGACTTCTTTGATCGCTATCCCGAGCTGCGAGGTTTCCGAGATCGCGCCGAAGCAGCAGATCTCGTCGGGCTCCCCAACAACTTCGGCGAGTGCGGCTGACGCCGCGATCGAAGCGCCTCAGGAGGTGCGCTGAATCCAGAGGCTGTTGCCTCGTTCAGTCGCGGCCATCGGCATTTGTACATCCATGAATTCGCGATGCTCGGCGTGGAGATACGGACCCCACGCCATGATTTCGAAGGCCGAGTTGTATGCCAAGAAGGCTCGAACCAGATAGGACTCGTTCCATGCTCGGCCTTCCCGAACCCACTGATCGGGATAGCCGAATGCCCAGTCGATGTCGTGAATGTGGATGACGACACCGGGAGCCAAGCGGGGGAGCACATCGAAGATCAGCCGATTGACGTCGCTTCCGAGCTTCGATACGTGGGTTGAATCGATGAAAAGGATGTCGCCGGCTTCGAGAGAATCGAAGATGGCGAGATCGACGTCTTGGACGGCGACGGGCTTGAGCGTGCAGCGATCCTGGTCGCCGTCGAGCATGAGAGCGTGGAGGAGTTCGGGGTACGGCTCAATGAAGGTGAGATCGATCGCTCCATCGAAGTGCTTTTCGTTGGTGTCGAGCATGAGCGCTGAGGAATAGCCACACCCGACTTCGATGATTCGCTTTGGAGCGAGGTGTCGAATCATCGAATAGAGAAGGAGGCCGTCGCCGACTCCCATCGCGGAGTTCTCGTAGTAGTAGCGAACCCCCTCATCCTCTGCGAGGACATCGGTGGCGGGCGACGAGAACTCATCGGCGAGAGGTGCGAGGTCGGAGATGAGCTGCTTCTGGGCGTCTGGCCGCAGGTCAACGTCGACAACCGGTGCGTTGACACGGTCGCCCTCGAGGGCCCAACGGCGATCCTCGTCGCTGGGAACAGCAGAGTAGAAGTGGCCCGTTGGCACGAACTCGGCACCGAGCGAGGCGTGTTCGTCAACGAACTCGTCGCTGGTGAGCATGATCAAGAGGACATCTTCGCGGCTGATCTTTTCGGTGCCGAGATCGCCGACCCAGCGGGACAGGCCAGCCGCATCAGCGTCGCGGCGCAGAACGTTCTCGTAGGCCCAGACGACGAACGTCTCGTCGTCCATGTTCTCGAATCGACCGAGTCGGCCACTGGCGCCGCGGATCGAACGGTCGGCTGAGTGGTCGGAAATGATGGGCAGCCGGGTACGGACTGCCTCGATGGCTTGGGACACGAAAGACCTTCCACCGCCCACAGCGGGAGATCGTACAGACCTGACAGGCCCGGCGCGGGGATCGTACGATCGCCGCCATGGATCTCACAGACACGTCATGTAACGACTCGGTCGCAATCGTCACCGGCGCTGGATCAGGAATCGGTGAAGCGCTCGCTCGCGGCGCGATGGCACGAGGTGCTCGCCATGTTGTTGTCGCCGACTTGGCGGGTGACGAAGCCGCTCGCGTCGCGGCAGACATCGGGGGGACCGCGGTCGAAATCGACGTCCGCGATGAGGCAGCGATCATCGACATGGTGGAGACCACTGAGTCCAAGCACGGGCCGATCAATCTGTTCGCGTCGAACGCTGGCTACGTCACGACTGCCGGCCTCGAGGACCCGAACGAGCGCATCCAGGCGATGTGGGAGGTCCACGTGATGTCGCACGTGTACGCAGCCCGAGCCGTGATGCCATCGATGATCGCCAACGGTGGCGGCCAGCTTCTCAACACGGCTTCTGCGGCAGGGCTGCTCACCCAGCTCGGTTCGATGAGCTACTCGATCACGAAATCTGCTGCCGTTTCTCTGGCGGAGTGGCTGGCGATTACCCACCATCACCAGGGCGTTCGGGTCTCTGTTCTGTGTCCCCAGGCCGTCCGCACGAACATCATCGCCAACAGTCCTGATCAGGACCGAGCCGACACCGGCGGAGATGACTGGGAAGGCGGCGTTGCCAGTGGCGACGGAGTGGTTGAGCCAGACGACGTCGCCGCAGCATGCTTCAACGCGCTGGCCGAAGAGCGCTTCTGGGTATTGCCTCACGAAGAAGTGGCGACCTACGTCGAGCGCAAAGCGACCGACGTCGATCGCTGGCTCGGCGGCATGCGTCGTTTCCAATCCGCCCTTTATCCAGATGGTCCGCTCCCTGGAGACGCCATGGCTCCCGGGCTCTGACCGGTCGGGCACACTGGTTGGGTGCACGTTCTCTCTCGATGTCGGGGTCGGATCGCCAAGGTCGCCGCTCCGTTGCTCGTCGTCGCTGGACTGGTTGGGTCTGGGCCCGTTGTGATCGCACCGCCTTCTGCGGGAGCGATCGTGAACGCGCCTGCGTCAGCGGCCGTGACGCCGTGGGGCGATCCGCTCCTGACGCAAAACGAGGCCCAGGTGATCCGGCTGTACCGGGCAGTCCTGGGTCGGGCTCCCGATGCTGGAGGCTTTGCGTTCTGGGTGCGGGCGCGAGACCGTGGCGTGTCACTCGACAACGTGGCCGACGGATTCGTACAAAGCTCGGAGTTCGGCATCGTGTATGGCGCTCCGAGCGATGAGGCGTTCATCGAGCTGATGTACCGCAACGTGCTGGACCGAGGTCCAGATGATCTCGGGCGGGACTTCTGGCTGCATCAGATGGCAGCGGGTCTGAGCAGAACACGAGTCGTCGTATTGTTCTCAGAGTCGCTCGAATTCGTCTCGTTGAGCCAGACCCAACTCACCCCGCTTGCTCCGTTCGTGGCGAATGTCTCTGAGGTTTCCGCCGAGGAATTGGGATCAAGTTGGCGAGAAGGTTGTCCGGTTGCTCCTGATCAACTGCGGCGAGTCGAGATGTCGGTTCTCGGGTTCGACGGCGAGGTGTTCGTTGGTCAGTTGATCGTCAACGCCGCAGTAGCCAACGAGGTCGCTGAGGTCTTCGCCGCCCTCTACGAGGCCCGCTATCCGATCGAATCGATGCTGCCCATCGATCGCTTTGCCTCAGATGATCTTGCGTCGATGGAGGTCAACAACACCTCCTCATTCAACTGCAGGCCCGTGACCGGGGGAACGAGCTGGTCACACCACGCGTTCGGGAGGGCCATCGATGTCAACCCTCGGCAGAACCCGTACGTGACGTCCTCAATGGTGTTGCCGAGCGGGGGCGACGTGTTCGTTGATCGTTCCGTTTACCACCCCGCGATGATCGACGAGGGTGATCTCGTCGTCGAGTTGTTCGCTGCGATCGGCTGGCGTTGGGGAGGCGACTTCACCTCGCTGAAGGATTGGCATCATTTCGATCGAGCTGGCTAGCGGTTGTGCAAGCTCTGGCGGCTCAATTGCTGTTGCTGGCTGAAGCGATGTTGCGAGTCGACGTCTTGCCCGGGCCAGAAGGGACTCGGCGGCAACGTAGGAGATGCCGAGCTCAGATGCGATGAACGAAACTGGTCTGCCCTCGACGTAGCGGTGGAAGAGTGCTGAGCGTTGGTGTTCGGGGAGCGGCTCGAGCAGTTCCTGACAGGCACTCAGTCGTTCAATGCGTCGTGACGCACTGTCGTTCGTTGAGCCGGCTTGGTCGATGAGGAGCCGGCCGACCGCCGCCTCGAGCGTGCGTGAGCGGGCATCTCGCCGCCACGAGTCGATCAGGCGACGCCGTGCAACGACAAAGAGCCAACCCTTGTTGATCGCGGCGTCGGGGTCTGTTGCGAGACATCGAGTTGCTTCGAGAAACGTCTCGCCGACAATGTCTTGCGCCGTTTCTCGAGAGCGTGTCAACGACCGCACGAACGCGTGCACCGCGTCGTAGTGCTCATCGAACAGAAGTTCCAGGTTCGTTGCCATCTCGACAGGTTGTCGATTGGCGCTGACAGAAGCCTGACACCAGGGCACGCGACGAGACAGATCAGGATCAGCCGTTTCCGTCGGGACTGATGACAGAGAACCCGAGCTCCGCCGCGGCCGGGATCTGCTGTCGCTCGAAGGTGATGAAGTCGATCTGGCCTGGCAGTCGGGCTGCCGCGGCGAGCGTCAAGGCGTCGACCGTCGGCAGCCCGAACCGAGCCCCGATCTCTGTAGCCCGTGCGAGGCACCGGCGATCGAGAGGGATCTCCCATATCGCTTCCCAATCGTCGCGAACAGCCGCCCACAACTCACGCTGACTCTGCGGGGAGCCTGCAGCTTGATGAAGGGCGAGTTGCAGTTCGGTTCTCGCCATCGCAGAAGCGACCCACGTGTCGTGGGTTTCCATTGCGCCAATGACCAGGGGGCGATCTCGGTCCGCGACATACCGTCGGAGTAGCGCGCTTGTATCGAGGAAAAGTGCGTTCATGTGGTGCGCTCCACCATCGGCAGCCTGGTCATCGCCATCGCTCCTATCGACCTCGAACGGCGTCGAGTAGACGACTGACTCGAGTGTCAGCGGGAACGGGCAGAGGGGCTGGCGTTGTTGGTTGATCGTGACGTCGGGGCGGCTCAATCAACCCCGCTCCGGCGAGATCCCAAAGGGTGACACCATCATGGTCAGGTTCGAGCGGGCCGAGCTGAGCAACTGGGTCTCCGTCGACCGTGACGATCAGTCGTTCGCCACCGCTCGCACGGCGTACCACCGAAGCGACCTGGTTGCGGAGCGTCCGAACACCAATGAGTTCCATGCCAACACAATAGCTGGTCGGCTCGTCCTGTAGCACGCGTGTACACAGTGTGAGTTGTGCGAGCTGGCTGGGTGGTGCACTATTCGCTCCATGAATTTTGCTTTCACCGAAGAACAGGAACAGCTCCGGGAGTTCGTCCGGTCATTCATGGACGAGAAGTCCTCTGAAGAAGCCGTTCGTGAACTCATGGAGACCGAGCAGGGCTACGACGAGGCCGTGTGGACCCAGATGGCTGACCAGATGGGCCTCCAAGCACTTGTGATCCCGGAGGAGTTCGGCGGCCAGGGCTTTACGTTCGTCGAGCTCGGTGTCGTGCTCGAAGAAATGGGCCGCCGCCTGCTGTGTGCGCCGTTCTTCTCCGGCATGCTCGCCTCGCTCGCCATCATGCACTCCGGTGACGATGCGGCGAAGGCTGCACACCTCCCAGGTCTCGCCAGCGGCGCCACAATCGGTGCCCTCGCCTACACCGAAGAAAACGGTAAGTGGGACGAATCAGCGGTCACCGCCACGGCGGATGCCGATGGCAAGATCACCGGGACCAAGAGCTTCGTGATCGACGGTCACACCGCTGGCCTCCTCGTTGTCGCCGCCAAGAGCGCAGCCGGCGTGAGCCTGTATGCCGTTGATGGCAACGGTGACGGCGTGACCCGCACCGCACTCAGCACGATGGACCAGACCCGCAAGCAAGCCAAGATCGAGCTGAGCGGCGCGCAGGGCACGCTCATCGGCACC